>JBBRDU010000007.1:0-71115 GCA_038203615.1 Chthoniobacterales bacterium | reverse complement strand
TCGTGGTCTCGGCGACGTCGCGCGAGCGAACGCCGCATTTCTGGCAGCCCGTGAACGCGCCGCCGCGGCAGTGAAGGAGAGGCCCGACGACGCACGAGTGCTGATGGTGCTGGGCCAGATCGACGCCGCTCTCGAGCGGAACGTAGATGCCCTCCGGGAAGGGGAGCGCGCAGTGGCACTGCTTCCGGTCTCGAAAGATGCGATAACCGGAGGCCTTCTGGTTGAGAGGCTTGCCCGCGTTTATGCGCAAGCGGCCGATGCTACTCGCGCGATCAACTTTCTCGAACGAGCGACGAAGATCCCTAACGGGCCGAATTACGGTTCACTTAAGCTTGAACAAGATTGGGACAATCTCCGCGGCGATCCGCGCTTCGAGAAAATCGTGGCCGCTCTTGCGCCGAAACAATAGCGAGAATTTTTCGGACAAATTCGGACACGGAAACTACGTGATTCTGCGCGAAAACAGCAAGCCGTCGATTTTGCCTGTTCGCAGATAACCACTGTTTTACCACGTATTTGCGGCAGGATTGCGCAACAACGCGAAGTCGCTATTTAGGTTTCGAATCCCGTTAGGGTCGCCACTTACCGCACCCGCGTTGAGATCATTTTTAAAAGCTCCCGCGCGCCTCGACCGGGTGGGCGTTGCTTTGGCCAGATGGCCACAATTTTGCGCTCGGGGCGTGGCGTGGGCAGCGAACGATATTCGGGCAAAGCGCTGCGCTCGGTCTGCCGCGCCATCGCCGGGATGAGCGAGATGCCGAGGCCGGCGCAAACGAGCGCTTGAATGGTTTCCAGCTGCGCGCTGCGAAAGCTGATTTGCGGATGCACGTCGCGCCGGTCGCAAAAACGCCGCACTTGATCGCCGAGGCAGTGGCCTTCTTTCATGACGATAAGGCGTTCACCGGCGAGGTCCGCCAGCTTCACGATGCGTTTGCGTGTCAGCGGATGTCCCGGTGGCAGGGCGAGCAGCAATTCTTCCGTCAACAATTCCCGCACAGCCAACCGTTTGTCGTGAATCGGAAGACTGACCAGGGCAAGATCCGCTTCATACGCCAGGACCTGCCGGAGCAGCCGGGCCGTGGTCTCTTCCTGCACGATGATTTCCAGGCCGGGATATTTCTCCGTGAATTCCGTCAGGACTTTGGGAAGCAGATAAGGCGCAATCGTCGGCAGGACGCCTACCGTCATATGGCCGCGCAGCAAATCCTTCGCCTCGGAAGCCTCCCGCGTGGCGGCTTCGGCTTCCTCCAGGATGCGCACGGCGCGCCGCTGAAACGCCTCGCCGTGCGGCGTCAATTTCGCCTGGCGTTTGGTGCGGTCGAAGAGCCGCTCGCCCAGTTCCTCTTCGAGCTTTTGAATCTGCTGGCTCAACGACGGCTGGGAGACGTGACAATGCTCGGCCGCGCGCGAAAAATTTCCGGTGCGGGCCACGGCCACGGCGTATCGGAGTTGGTTCATTTCCATAGGCGTTGCCTATGATAGCGAGAGGAAACAAGTATTTCAACAATACCTCAGCCAGTGGTTTATTGCCGGGAAACATGAACAACCAACCCAAAGTGATGACGACCACGGCCGGAAATCCCGTTGCCGATAACCAAAACTCACTCAGCGCGGGCCCGCGCGGGCCGCTTTTGATGCAGGATTATCAACTGCTCGAAAAGCTCGCGCATCAGAACCGGGAACGCATCCCAGAGCGCACGGTTCACGCCAAAGGGACGGCCGCTTACGGCACGCTCACCATCACCCACGACATCACCAGATATACGAAGGCCAGTATTTTCGCCAAGGTCGGCAAGCAGACCGACGCACTCCTCCGCTTCTCCACCGTGGCCGGCGAGCGCGGTGCGGCCGATGCCGAGCGCGATGTGCGCGGTTTCGCGCTCAAATTTTATACGGACGAAGGCAACTGGGACCTGGTCGGCAACAACACGCCGGTCTTTTTCGTGCGCGATCCGGTAAAGTTTCCGGATTTCATTCACACGCAGAAACGGCATCCGAAAACCAACCTGCGCAGCCCCACGGCCATGTGGGATTTCTGGTCGCTCAGTCCGGAAAGCCTCCATCAGGTGACGATCCTGATGTCCGACCGCGGCCTGCCCAAAAGCCTGCGTCACATCAACGGTTACGGCAGCCACACCTACAGTTTTCTCAATGCGAAAAATGAACGGTCCTGGGTGAAGTTTCACTTCAAAACTCTACAGGGCATCGAGACGATGACGAACGCCGAAGGCGAGGCCATCATCGCCAAGGATCGGGAGAGTTCGCAGCGCGATCTTTTTGAAGCGATCGAGCGAGGTGAGTTTCCGAAGTGGCGGGTCCAGGTCCAGATCATGCCTGAGAAAGACGCCGAGACTTATCGCTGGAATCCTTTCGACCTGACCAAAGTGTGGTCGCACCGTGATTATCCGGTGATGGACGTCGGCGTGCTCGAGTTGAATCGCAATCCGGAAAACTATTTCGCCGAGGTCGAGCAATCCGCCTTCAGCCCTTCGAACATCGTTTCCGGGATCAGTTTCTCGCCCGACAAAATGTTACAGGCGCGCATCTTTGCCTATGCCGACGCGCATCGTTATCGCATCGGCACGCACTACGAGTTGCTCCCGGTCAATCGCCCGAAAACTCCGGTGAACACTTATCATCTCGATGGTCCCATGCGTTCGGATGCGCCCAAAGGCACGAACGCATTCTACGAACCGAACAGCTTCAACGGTCCGAAGGAGGACAAGCGTTTCGCGGAACCGCCGCTCGGAATTTCCGGCGATGCGGATCGCTACAATCATCGCGAGGGCAATGACGATTACACGCAGCCGGGCGATTTGTTCCGCCTCATGTCGCCGCACCAGCAGCAACAGCTCTTTCATAACATCGCCGGGGCCATGACCGGTGTGCCGGAGGAAATCGTGCAGCGTCAGCTTGTCCATTTCCATAAGGCGGATCCCGCTTATGCCGCGGGTGTCGCAAACGCTTTGAAGGTTACCAACCGCGCCGCTGAACCGGCGGAGTCCGCTCCGACCATGGCCGGAGCCACGGCCTGAGTGTCGTAATCAACGGAGATGCAGACTCTCACGACGGAGAACGAAGAGGTGCGCTATGCCGAACTGCAGGCCATGGCGCTCGACTACGCGCGTGGGGGAGAAACGGAATTGCTGGCCGAGATGTTAGGTCACGGGCTGGCGGCAAACCTTGCGGACGCGAAAGGCCAGTCGCTTCTGATGCTCGCGAGTTATCACGGTCATGGGGAGACGGCGCGGATGCTTTTGGAAAATGGCGCAGAGGTGGATCGTCGCAATGACCGTGGTCAGACGCCGCTGGGCGGCGTGGCTTTTAAAGGCTACGAAGAAATTGTCGCGCTGCTGCTGGAACACGGTGCTGACATTGATGCCGATAACGGCGGCGGGATGACCCCGCTCATGTTCGCGGCCATGTTCGGTCGGACCAGGGTTGTTGAACAATTAAGATTGCACGGCGCATCGCTGAAGCAGCGAAACCGTTTCGGCATTTCCGCCCAATGGATGGTGCGTCTCTCGCAGTTGGTTGCCCGGCTGTTTCGTCGCGATACCGCGCGACCGGTTTTTAGTTCCTGAACCAGAGCCAATCCAGGCAAGTCGCCTCGATTTCTTCCAGACGGAGACGCCGATTCTGCGGTCATAGTGATAATCGTCGGCAGAACATCCTGGCGCTGGCGGATTTTTACCGATGGATCTGCTCCGAAGGTTCTTCCCATCACCGGCCCGCTGGGCCGTGCGCTCGAGGTCTCGCCGCCAATAGATTGGATACCCCTCTATCGCCGCAAACACGGCGTTCCCCACGATCAAGCTGACCAGACACAACCTCTAGAGGTGTCGCGCTCCGGTCGTATGGGTCAGCGGAGAGCAGCGTGTCGTAAAGCGGCGAACCACGATTTGACGCAAACCTTCACTGCGCATTCTTCAGAGCCTGGACGAGTGCCTCGGCCGTGTGACGTTCCTTGTATCCTTCGAGGAACAGTTTTGAGTGGATGACGCCGTTGGTCCCGATGATGAAGGTGCCGGGGTGCGGAATGCCGTTCGTCCGCCCCGCTGCTTCCTTGTCCCGAATGCCGTAGGCATCAATGGTCTTGCTGCCGGCGTCGGAGAGCAAAGGATAAGCGATTGATTTTTTCGCGGCGAACCGCTTGAGGATCTCCGTGGTGTCATAGCTGATGGCCACCAGCTGGCCGCCCGTTCCTTCGATTTCTTTCAGATTGGATTGCAGTTGAACCAACTGCTGCTGGCAGAAGGGTCACCAATCGGCCGAGCGGAAAAAGACGAGCGCGACCGGGCCTTTCTTGAGCAGCGTGGCCAGGGAAACATCGCGGTCGTTCTGGTCCTTGAGCGTGAATTCGGGGGCCTTTTGACCGACGGCCAGACCGGCCGTTTCAGGGGAAGCGGGTGCGCCGCCGCCGGCGGTCAGCGCCAGCAACAGTGAGCAAGCCAAGAGATTTTGGACAAGGCGCTTGCATGTCATGCGGAAAATCGTAGCGGTCAGGGCACGCCTTGTCACGTCTCTTCCCGCGCGTTTTGTTCCTTCTGTCAGCCCCAGTCACGTCTAGTCCCCCGAGGGACTTCGAATCCGCAGGCTTCACTTTAAAAAAACGGAGCCGCTACTGAAAAAAGGGCGTCACTATGGGATGCCCAGCCAGAAGGCGGAACCGCCCAAGCCGCATCCGATATCGAGCACTTCACCGCCCGGCGCTCCATCAAACGAATCTGCGCTTGGGCGGCCCATTGCTGGTTGTCCCAATAACCATGATGAAGATGCTCTTCCCAAAACAGTTAGTAGAGCGATGAGAGCCGGTCGTAATGCTTCCGGACGTGATCAATGTCGACGTGAAATTTGGGGGAGGCGCTCATGCTGACAGATTGTTTGCGGAAGCCCGTAAAGCCTCAGTGGGTTTCTGAAGTGAGCCGCGCCAACTCACGGGTGTAGAGTTCGTTGTCGGGAAAACGATCGTGCAAACCGCTGAGAATTTCGCGGGCTTGTTCCCGGTGGTTATCGCGCAGGGCCGCCACCGCGAGCAGGAGTTTGGCGAACGGCTCGAAGTAATAACCGTGCTGGGCGGTCTTCTCGAGCTGTTCCAGGCCCTTGGCCCGGTCGGTGTGGGAGCCGGTCAGCCGAAGGAGAACGCGCACCGGCGCGGACTTCAGGCTCAATAGATAGTTTTCAACTCCGGGGCCGAGGTAAGCGTCGAAGGCGTTTGGATTGACCGACAGCAGTTTGTCGGCGTAGGGCCCGCCTTTTCTGGTGTACATCAGTGCGGTCAGGTTCTTCTTATCGATCAACCCGGCGTAGTCGGCCTGGAGCCCGCAGATGAGGGATTGGGCAAACAAGGCATTGGTATCGTTAGGCGATTTGTGGAGGGTGACATCGGCCAGGCGGCTGGCTTGATCGATCTCCTGCGTGAACTGCAACTTTAACTTGGGATCCGGCGAAAGTTTCTGGCGGTTGACGAAGCGGTTGTTGTCGACAAACAACTCGGATTCCAGCGCGCCCAGGCGGGCCAGCTCGGAAAAGAGACAGGCGGCCGCGTTGGAGGCCGGGCCAAAGGAATCTTCCGGATGCTTTTCCTTCCAGCGGGCGAAGATCTGGTGAGCCTCTTTGAACTGGAGATTGTACATCTTCAGCCATCCGCTGTAGAGATCGTCCGGTGAAACGGCCGGGTCAGTGGCCCAGGCGGGCACGATCGAGGCAAAGGTCAGAAAGGCGCAAAGGGTAATACGCATCACACTAGGTGCGGTAAGAGTACACTCGTCTCAATTGGGCTCAAACAGGCCAACCGGAAACATCGGCGCAATCAGCAGACGCCTCCGGAGTGGGTGCAGATTTAGTGGAAAAAACGCGAGTAGCGCGGATCAGGCGTTTTGCAGAGAGGGCTGGCGGTGACTGGCGGGAGGGGAGGCCAAAGGAGCTTCGCAGGCGGGAGCTTCGGACCAGCCGGCGTCCGCGAAAGCCAGGGTGCGGCGGCTGAGTTTCAGGAAAATGGGATGGTCGGGCGAAAACATTCCTCCGGTTGGAATCGTAATCGTTAGGCCAATCAGATGGTTGCCTTCCAAAGTAAGAGCCGGCCCGCTGATCCCGGTCCTGCCATCGACCATCTCGGCGGCCGTTGATTTTTGAGAAAAACGGATAATGGCGGAGCTCGGCTCGCCCCGGTCGGAACAGCCGACCGTGAGAAGACGTAATTCCCGGGTGAAGGGGTTCTTCTGGGCCGGGAGATAAACCGTCAGCTGGCGCGCCTGGCGCGCGATGATTTTCGGAACGGCTTCTGGCGCCGGCAAGGTCGCGCTCTCCAGGGAGAGAAACTGCTCAGGTCTTTCGGCGTAACGCAGAAACCGGCGACGTGATAATTTCAACTGGGTTTGGTGGCATTCAATTGCCGTTACCTTGGTCGCAATCTCGGACGGAGTCGCGCCTATCGGCTGGGCGTTGCCAAAAAATGCCGGATTATTTCCGTGTACGGCGAACTGCCAGGCCGACTCTGGCACGGTCCCGGCGGGAAATTGCCGCAGGATGAGAAGCAGGAGAACGGCCAGCGCGTTGTGATCCGGATGCGCGTCCGCGGTGGAAGGAAACAGGATGTGCGTCGGCGCAAACTCGTCGCGCAATCTCCTGAACCTGGAGAGCATGGGAGCAGGGTCGCTCATGATCAGATCCGTCAGGCCCTGATCCGGCCATCCGAGAAAGGACGCGTCCTCCGCTCGCAGACCGAGGGTGACCAGCGCGGCCTGTGCTTCCCGTTGTCGTAATTTTCCCCAGCGCAGCCGGTCCGCCTGACTGATGTGCCATTTTCGTTCGATGAAACGCTGCGGCCAGGGGTTGTTATCGCCATCGGTGGCATAGACGACACGAATGGCGGCACCAGCTCGCACGGCTGCTTGCAGCGCAACGCCGCAAGCGAGCGATTCGTCATCCGGATGCGGGGCAATCAGGAGGAGCCGCGACTGGTCGTGAAACCTGAGAGTTAGGAGCGGGGCGGAGTCGCGCGAAGCAAGGCGGTGCATGACTAAGAATGGCTAAGATGAGGGACCAGCAGGAGCTCTACCATAGCAGACGGGATTTGGCCGGCGAATGACATATGGAATGAAATCTCTTTATTACAGTCCGCCTTTCCCGACATCGTTGGCCTGGGCTGAGAAAGGCGAGAACCCGTGTTCGATGGCGCTGGCCAGAACCAGGGCAATGCGACCACTCCCCGACGAGGCGCGCACTTCATGGTGCCCGGGCGAAAGAAATCGCGTTCCTGGGAATGGGGTTCCATCGAGGGTGGCTTCCAGATTTCCGTGCTCCGCCAGCAACCGGTATTCGGCGGGGATGGCAATCTCGAAGGCGCAAGTTTTCGGCATCTCCTCATCGCTGGTGCTGAGCATCTGGCCCAGAACCCGGAGCCGATAGGCCACCGGGATGTAGTTTTTCTCGATGAACTGGCGTGCTCGCGGCGGCGTGCGAAGGATGGTTGCCACCGGGGCTCGCGTGGCCATCAATCGCTCGGGGATGTTGTCCGAAATCAGGCCCAACTGGAGGCGACGCAGCGTGACTCCTTCTAAAACGTAGTAGAAGGCGCGCTGGCGAAAGACGCTCTCGCCTTTCGCATCCATGACCTGGTCCTGTTTGGTCGTGAGGCGTAACACGTCTGAAATCAGGTTGGTGGTTTCGTCCAGAGCGTGCGGAGCGGGTGGACTCGATACGAGGAGGAGGGCGATCTCAGCGCAAGCGATCAGGGGAAAGGCATACAACCGAAAACCCGGCGCGGGCGAAAGCTCGTCCGATCGGAGCCATCGCGACAGGGCGGGAACGGCCACGAGAAAAGCGAGGGGGGCAAGCGGGAGAATGTCATGGGGTTCGATGATCGGCCAATAAAGGCCGAACAGGAGTGACAAAGCGGCGGAAGTGAGGGCAAGAAGGGCGAGTCGATCGCGCCTGGCGGGATCCTTCGTGCCACGGACGGTGAAATAACCGCCGATCACCGAAAGCAGAGTTGGCAGAACGAAGAGTCGCGCCCGCTTTAAAACATCGAGCCGAAAGAAGCCGGCCACCAGGTTATGGTGGATAACGCAGTAAGAGAGATTGGGAAGTGCTCCCTTCCAGGCGAAGTAAGCGATCACGATGGCCGGCACAATGGCGACGCCGGCAAGGCCGGCGATCACAAGGCTGGGCAAAGATTTCCAAGGCGTCGGCGTTCGCCGAATCGCTCTCTCCGCTAGAAGCCAAACGCACGAGATAGCCAGGCTGATCAGCAGCGCGCTCGTTTTCATCGAGGTGGCGAAGGTCGCGCCCAAGGCTAGTCCGGCGCAGAAAACATTCTTCGGTCCGAGGGGGCGCCGGACTAGAGCCAGGATGGAGAGCAGCCAGAGAGGTGCCCACAAATCATCGGTGCGAAACTCCGTCGACTTGATGAAAAAGGTGGGGTAGGCCCCTGTCAGAAGGGCGGCCCAAATGGCCAGGCGGCGCGAGAGAAGCATGGTTCCGCACCGGTAAACGCACCAGAGGCAAAGAAAATAGAGCGGAATCATGGCCCACCGCATCGGGATGAGAATATCGGGCCGTTCCCCGATCACCCGGAAAAGGGGACTGCACAAGAACTGGAAAAGGGGGGCGTGATTGTCGAATAAATCGCGGTACGGGAGCAACCCCTGGGTCCATCCCCAAACCACGTGGAGATGCTGCGTTTCGTCCGAATCCGCGCGGTAGGCGAAGGAGTAAATGACCTTGAGAATGAAAAGCAAAACGACCAGAAAGATGGCAGTGGTCCTTTCAAATCCTGCTCGGTCTAGTGCCCGGTCCGGGCCGTCACCGCAGGGCCGCCCTTTCTCTGTCGTTTCGATAATATTAACGGTCACGCATTTCCGATCCTGTTCCTGGCATATTGCGGCAGACTTCGGCCGATTTCAGGTTCTCTTTACATTGACAGAAACGAATTCGAAGAGGATTATATACTTGACACAAGGTTGCGCCTCTGTAGAGTGAGGGCATGTCAGATTACTTTCCCTCTTTTCGGTGCTTGGCCGCTACCTTGCCGACGTGGTGCCGGACAGGCTGCGGGAACAAGTGTTTAACAAGCTCCTTGTCCGTTAATTCGTGCGCGGGCTTTTTCTTCTGTTTAGGCATATGAAAACTCGTAAAAATAAACCTGTTGTTAAGTCAGACATAAACTTGGTTAACCTCATTGAGCGGTTCGGCTCGGATGAAAAATGCCGCGCTTACCTCACCGAGTTGCGATGGCCGACTGGCGTTGAGTGCCCGCGCTGCAAAGGTAAGAGCATTTCGACAATCGCGGAGCGCGATCAATACGACTGCAACAAGTGCCGCTATCAATTCTCTATAACGAGCAACAGCATTTTCCACGATTCGCACCTGCCGTTGTGGAAATGGTTTCTCGCTATTTACTTGATGATCGAATCCAAGAAAGGAATTTCCGCTAACCAAGTCAGCCGCACAATCAAGGTTACCTACAAAACTGCTTGGTATCTCTGTCACCGCATAAGGGCCGCGATGCGCGAGGTTAGCGCCGATAAGCTCAAGGGCATTGTGGAAGTGGATGAGACGTGGGTTGGTGGCCGCAACTGGCATGGCGGCAGGGGAAGCAACTACCGCAACAAGGCCATTGTTGTGGGAGCGGTTGAGCGCGATGGCGATATTCGGCTGCAAGTCATTAAGTCGCCTAGCAAGTATTGGCTGCACAAGTTCATTCACGAAACAACTGACCCAGCTTGCGAAGCGATCTATACGGACGAAGCGAAAGCCTACAAGGGGATTGCGGATGCCGACACGCGACATGAAACGGTGAATCACTCTAACGAGGAATGGGTGCGCGGCGACGTTCATACCAATAGCTTTGAGAGCGTTTGGAGCTTGCTGAAACGCTCTGTGGTTGGGACGTATCACCAACTGAGCATCAAGCATCTGGATGCCTATCTGGACGAATTGGAACATCGCTTTAACAACCGTGACAATCAGTTCCTGTTTCGGGATACGCTTTTGAAATTAGTGAGTGCTGAGAAGTTGACATACGCGGAATTAACTAAGGCTGCTTAACCATAAGGAGCCAATATTGCGTGCCCCTAAACTTAACTTCTAAGTGTTTGGAAGCGTATAGGTCAGACAGTTTCCCTTTTTGGGAATCTGAGAGTTCGTCTTCGTGATATAGATAGACGCGACCGCTAAAAACCAAATCCTCATATTTCGTAATCTCTCCTACTCTTCCCCCACTCGGGACATTTTTGCCCAAGGATAATGGAATGTCGCAGTGGTCGGCTAAGTAGGCGCACGCATCGAATACCGCGGGTGTGTGAGGAACATAGAAGCCTACGAACGTGTTTTTGCCCTGAAAATCCAAGTAAAGCTGCACCTTAATAACGAGGATTTTCCCTTTTTGATCTGTGATAGGGAAGTCCGTATTCGCCCGCAGCACATTCGAGAAATCTTGTTTTGAAAACAAATCGGCCAGCGTCGGAATCGGCGGTGCTACGGACGATGTAGCGGCGGTAGGAGGTATCGCAGACATCCATGTTGCCAAGAGAATCAAAGCTATCCCAACCGCGCACGCACATAATCCCGTAACCATAAGTCTCAGAACGACAGGGAGCGCGAGAATCGGGGCAAACCTATAAATCGCAAAACACGCGAAACACCAAGCCAAGATAAGAAGGATTTTGGCTGCGCTCACATCCAGCCTCCCACTGAGCGCAATCGCCGTAGTGACAAGGCATACGAAACCCCACAGGAACGGACTCGACAAAATTCCTTCCACTGACCATTTCGATATCGCGTGAAGGATAAGCGGTTTAACCGAGCAAGGTCAAACCGTAACCTTGCGTCAAAGGGATAACCTACTTTAGGCAAACAGGGCAAGCTTCGCTTAGAGCCATTTGCGGTTAGGGCCGTTCGTTACGCCGGTCGTGAGAATGGCCTGTTGCTGCCACGTCGCACCGCTGCGCTGGTAAACATAAACCGCCACCAGAATCGTGTCTCCACTGATGGCAATGGTTCGACCGAAATCGCCAGGGGACCGGTCAGGGTGGGTTTGCGGCGCCCAGTCCCCGTTGACGCGAATGTGGCCGGGCGCACCGTTCACGAGGGTCTATGGCGCTTCCGCGCTGAAACCGTGCCGGGTGGCGGGGCTTTTGCTGGCGTTGCCCAAAGGCCGGAAATCAAATAAGGTTGGGTTGTGGAGAAGATGTTTATCTCGAACAAAAACGAGACGGTCCGGATGTTCCGGAGCGATTTCCTGGAGTTCTTTTCCCATGTGCACCCGGCCACACCCATCCTCATTTATCTACCGGTCATCGCGTTCATGCTTTATCGGGCGAGCGTTTACGGGCTGCTCTCCCTCCAAGCCGTCGCGGGGATGCTTGTTTTGGGAGTTCTGCTCTGGACGCTCCTGGAATACGTCATTCACCGCTATTTTTTCCATTACCAACCGAAGAGCGGCTGGGGAAAGAAAATGCACTTTATGATGCACGGCGTGCATCATGACTACCCGCAGGATGCCACGCGCCTGGTCATGCCGCCCATCCTGAGCATTCCACTGGTCCTGTTCTTTTACCTTCTTATTGCGGTGATTTTCGGGCGCTTCGCGCCGGCTGTTTTTGCCGGATTAGTTTTGGGCTATGTCTGTTACGATTCGATTCATTACGCGACGCATCACATCGCCTTGAAGGGGCGGATCGGTCTCTGGTTGAAACAGTATCATCTGCGTCATCATTATAAGGATGACCACGCCGGCTTTGGCGTGAGCTCGCCGCTGTGGGATCACGTCTTTGGCACGACCCGCAAGAACACTGAGGAGTCGCGGGCGGGCGTGTCAGGCGAAGTCTGACACGACTAAAGTTCTTGTCGAAGGCGGCATAGGCAGTAAAATAGCTGCCCCGATACGGAACTTCCCACTTGGCCTCAGGGGCCTCCCAGGAAACTCCTTAAGGACATGACAAAACTACAAACGACCGTCCTGGTGAACGACGTAAATTTCCTGTGGCGGGTCCTCCTTTCTCTGGCCCCGTCTTTCCTCACCACCTTGCCGCGATGAACGAAGATCAAGATCCGGCAAAATTCAGCCTCAGTAACTTCCTCGCCGGCGAGAGCCGCGATCCCCTGAAGGCGCCTCCCAGCTTTACCAACTGGATGCGCCTGGGCGCCTGGGCCGTGGAGCTGTATGAGCCCGAGCTCCTGGCCACCGCCGACGCCCGCACCACCATCACCTATGATGGGAAACCGCGCTCGGTCATCAATCTTTGCTCTTATAATTATCTCGGCCTGGCCAACCACCCGGAAGTGATCGCCGCAGCTCGCGACGCTCTGACCACGCACGGTCTCGGCGCGTGCGGGTCGCCCATGCTTTCCGGTATGACCGATCTGCACCGTGAATTGGAACGGAAAATGGCCAGCTTCCTCGGCCGCGAAGATGCCATGCTTTTCAACAGCGGTTTCGGCGGCGCGCTCGGGACGATCTCCGGATTGCTTCGAAAAACTGACGTGGCCATTCTGGACAATCGCTCGCACCTGAGTCTGCGCGATGGCGCGGTCTTATCGCGCTGCAAGACGGAAAAGTTCGAGCACAACGATCCCGCTTCTCTCGATGTCGCGTTGACCCGGCAACAAGGCCGGCGGCAACTGGTCGTGGTCGAGGGGATTTATTCGATGGACGGCGACTTCGGCAACCTGAAGGAACTGATCGACGTAACGGAATCGCACGGCGCCAGTATTTTTGTGGATGAAGCGCACTCCATCCTCGCCTGCGGCGAAAATGGGCGTGGGGCGGCCGAAAAGTTTGGCGTGAGTGATCGGGTACCCCTGGTTTACGGAACGTTTTCGAAAGCTTTCGGCGCTCTCGGCGGATTCGTCGCCGGGTCCAAAGAGACGCTGCAGTATCTGCGTTTTTACGCGCATCCTTATGTCTATTCCTGTGCCCTGCCGCCGGTCGTGGTCGCCGCCATCCTCAAGGCGCTGGAGATCGGTCAAAGCGAACCGGAACTGCGCACCAGGCTTTGGGAGAACGCCGATTATTTTCATTCACAACTACGCCGTCTCGGCATCGATACCGGTGAATCGACCACTTACGTCATGCCTATTGTGATCGGTGATCGCGAACGCATGTATCGCATGGGCCATGAATTGCGCGCGCGCGGTTTGTGGGTTGCGCCGGTGGATTATCCGGCCGTGCCGCAGCACAAGATCTGCTTCCGCGCCTGCGTGACAGCGAATCATACGCGGGCTGATTTGGACGAAGCGCTGAACATCCTTGAGGACACGCTTGTTCCGGCGGCGCTGCAGAACGCCTAGCCGCTCCGAAAGCAGTCACTCGTGCCGGCGATCACTGTCTCCGAGGTTACTACTCGCAAGGAACGCGATGTCTTTATCAAGTTCCCTTGGCAGATCTATAAAAATGACCCGGTTTGGGTGCCTCCGCTGATCATTGAGCGGCGGCAGTTTCTCGATCGCGATCGGCATCCCTTCTATAAGCACGGGGATGCCGCGCTCTTTCTGGCGCGGCGCGATGGCGGAGTCGTCGGGCGCATCATGGCGAGCGACGATCCGAATTACAACGCGTTGCATCAAACCAACATCGGTTGTTTCGGTTTGTTTGATTGCGTTGATGATGTCGATGTTGCGGCAGCGTTGATGGCATCGGCAACCGATTGGCTCCGCCACAAAGGCCGCAGCGAAATGATGGGACCGATCGATTACTCGACGAATTACGTCTGCGCATTATTGATCGACGGGTTTGAACATCCGCCCACCTTACTGACGGCCCACAACCCGCCGTATTATCGGCGATTGATCGAAGGGTGCGGGTTTGCCAAAGAAAAAGATTGGCTCGCCTGGTGGTTTGTCATTCCACCTGAATCCATGCAGCGACTCGGAAAAATCGCAGAGCTGCGTGGCAGCAAGCACAATGTAGTAACGCGGCCGATCAACTTGAAGGGGCTGCGAGGGGAGAGCCAGCGATTGCGAGCCGTGTTTAATCAAGCCTGGCAAAAGAATTGGGGCTTCGTTCCCTTCACCGAAGCGGAAGCGGAACACATGGCCGAAGAGATGAAGCCGGTGATCGATCCGAGGATGACGTTGATTTCCAGGATCGGCAATGAACCGGTGGGCTTCACTATTTGTGTTCCCGACATCAACGTCGCCTTGCGCAAAATCAATGGCCGCCTCCTGCCGTTTGGCTTGCTCAAGCTTCTTTATTACCGGCGGAAAATTCGAACGGTACGCGTCATCGCCCTCGGTATCGTGGAGAAACATCGGCGGGCCGGTATCGCCGAGGGGCTTGTCTTTGAGTTGATGAAACAATGGACCGAGCGTGGCTTGACCGGGGAGCTGAGCATGACTCTGGAAGACAACGATCTGATTAACCGTTTTCTCGAAGCGATCGGCGCAAAAGTTTACAAAACCTATCGAATTTACCGTCGTCCCATCTGAATCGACTAGCGGACAGGCTCCCATTCTTTGGAAAGGGCCCGGCCGCGAAACCGAAATGACAGAGTGTTCATGAGAAAGAGAAGGATAAGGCGCGGCCATCCGAGGGTGTGCACACGCCGGCCGGAATGAAAGACCGTGAGGTGGGAATCGAATCGAGTTCTCCCAATCTTCGCGAGTCGGCGAAAAATCTCCCGGTCCTCACACGTCACAAGGTCTTCTCGGTAACCGCCGATCGCGTGGAAGGCGCTGGCGCGGATCATTTGAAACTCGCCCCCCGCGCAATCGCCTTTCCCTAAAACATTATTATTCAGGCGAACGACCAGATTCTCGAACCCCAGGACCAGTTTGTCGGCCAGCGTTTCGGTGCCGGGCGTAAAGCGGAGGTGGGAAGTGAGCCCGGCCAGTTCCTGTTCGGCTTCGAATTGAGCGATGGCTGAGCCGAAAAAACGATCGGGATCGGGGATGGTGCAGTCTGCGTCGAGGAAAACGAGGAGATCACCAGTGGCGGCACGGGCTCCTTCGTTCCGGCCCTGTGCGATGGTCTGGCGGGCCGGGCCCGCATGCACGATGAGCTTGTCGGAGAACGGACGCGCCAGCTCGACGGTTCGATCGGTGCTTCCTCCATCCGAGATGATGATTTCGTGCGGGAGGGTGAGCTGGGATTTCAAGGAGCGAAGGGTTGTCCCAATTGCTTTTTCCTCCTCGAGGGTCGGAATGATGATGGATATCATGGGGACATCAAAGCCGTGGGACGAACACCCAACAGTCGAAGACTGCGGCGAACATATTTTGTTTCAAAGCCTATGCACGACAAATTCGGATTCCGGAGTTTACCATCCCAGCCGCTTCCATAAGAGAACTCTCCCTTGAGCGACACCGGTCCAAAAATTGAAGGAGCGGTCATTCTGGCCGATGCATCGGCCAGTTGGATGGTGGCCGGACTGCGCCAGCTGGATCGTTTGGCTTTATCCCTCGATGAATATGCCGTCGCGGTCAGGAGCCCGGGCCCCATTCCCGTCTGTATCTCCTGGATTTCCGGCCCGCCGGAAACGGGAGAGCGACTGCCGCAGCACCCGCGCCTGACTCACCTGTCATTCACGGACAATCCGGACCGGTTCGCAGCGGAAATGGCAAACGCCGCCGCCGTCCTGGTATTGGACACCCACTTGGTTCTGGGGCGCGACAGTTTGATTGGAATCTTGAGCGCCCCTTCCTCTGAAGCGAGGGGGCCTTGTTCCATTGTCCGAGGCCTAGAGTTAGCTTCGATGGACCCGAGGACGGCGCCTCCGCGCGAACAGCATTCCGGCGGGGCGAACTGGTCCTATTTGAATGCGTTCTCCGAGATTGCTGCGGCGGAGAAGCAGTTGCTGGGCGGCACGGCCAAGTCGCAGGACGGCGTGATTTCTCGAATGGTCAATCGGCCCATTTCGCGCGCTGTCAGTGGCTGGCTGGTTCGCACGAGAATCCGGCCTAACCAATTGACTCTGATCCTAATGGCCATTCCGCTGGCCGGTTCGCTCTTCCTTCTGCGCGGCGACTATCTGGGATTCGCCCTGGGCGCGATTTTATTTCAACTGCATAGCGCGCTCGATGGATGTGATGGCGAGATCGCGCGCGTGAAATACCAGGATTCCGTGGCGGGCCGGAAGCTGGACGGGCTCTGTGACCGTTTCTCCACTTTGCTCTATGCGGTGTGCCTCGGCCTTGGCCTTTCCCGACAGCCCGGGATGGGTGAAGTGATGCGCTGGCTTTATCCGCTGGAAGGAATCCTGGCGGCGCTCTTGATTGGGGTGAGTGAAACGATCCTGACGCGGGGCTCGCTGGATGAATATGCCGAGGCGCCGGCCGCGCCGGCCAGCCTCTATCCCCAGTTCCTGCAGGAGCGCCGCACCCGTTTCAACGAAGGCGATCAGCTCAAACTTTGGGCGATCAAGAATTCGGGCATGCTCTTCCTGGGCGAGGGGGCTGCTTCGTTCTTTTCTGAAATAACCAAACGAGACGTGTTTAATTTTATTTTCATGTTGCTTGCTCTCTGCGGGAGGCCGGCTTGGATCCTGCACATCCTGGCGACCTGCGCGGTCGGTATCGTGATCTTTACGGTCAACGACTTATCCGCCACACGCCCGCTCAACGGCAAGCCTGGCTAGTCGCCGCTCAGGGCGGTTTGGAGCCCGGCGTTCGGTCCGCTTCCCCCGCTGCGAGCCGCTCCTCATTCCGTCGCGCCAGCACGCGAGTGGCATCCTCGAGCATCGCTGGCGTGTCGATGTCCTGCCACCAGGCCTCGCCGATATCGACTCCGCGCACCTTGCCATCCTCCGCCATCAGGCGGACGCCCTCGGCCAGACTGCAGTCGTCATTCTGGCGGGCACGTCTGAGATACTCAAAAAGTTCCGCCGGACTCACAAACAATCCCGTATCAATCGCATCGTACCGATCCAGATCCTTTCCGATCGCGACAATCCGATCTCCCCGGGTCCGTAATTTCATGGCGTCGTCCAGGTCGAAAATGAAATCGAGTTTTCGATCAACCGCCACACTCAACTGATCGGGACGGGCCTGATCGAGCAGTCGCTCGACAATGGATCGATCCCATAGATGATCGCTCATGGCCAGGAGGAACGGAGCGGTGGTGATGTTCTCCGCCGCCAGAACGGAGATGCCATTTCGCTTCTCCCAGTTCGGATTGTGAATGAAATTGAACTCGATCCCGGCCCATGCAAGATCTGTCAAAGCTGCGATCAAGCGATCGCTCTGGTAACCGACAACCGCATAAATTTTTCTAATGCCGGCGTGCATGAGCGCGTCCAGCAGGTAGCAAATCAAGGGGCGGCCCTGCAACGAGAGCAGCGGTTTCAGAATCATCTCGTCCGAGCCACGCAAGCGCGAGCCGGAGCCGGCCATCAAAATCACCGCTTCCGACACGGCCGTCATAGGCCGTAGTATTTCTTGATACCCCAAACGAGAAGGCGCTGCGGGAGGAAGCGCAGGATCAGGGGAGCGATCCTGGCCTGAAAGATCGCTCCGACCGCGAGGCGTGGAGGCGGGTTCGCCCGGTCGATCAAGGCGCAGACGCGACGGGCCACAAGATCAGGTGATGGCGCGCTTTTCATGTTGCGGTCGACGGCTTTCCAGATCTTGTCGGCCCTCGTTGCATATCCAGGATGATCGGACGTCTCTTTGCGAACGGCGTCGTTAAAATCGGTGCAAATATCGGCTGGCTGAAGATCGACGATGCGCACTTTCGAATCGGGTAGCTCCAGTTGAATGGTCATGGTAAAAACAGCGAAGGCGGCCTTGGCCGCATTGTAGGCCGCCATAAACGGAATCGGTAGCTGAGCCGCCAGAGATGTCACATTAATAATAAGACCGCCGGCGCCCTTGCGCATGCTGACCAGGCCGAGGCGGG
Organism: Chthoniobacterales bacterium; assembly: GCA_038203615.1. Lineage (GTDB taxonomy): Bacteria > Verrucomicrobiota > Verrucomicrobiia > Chthoniobacterales > UBA10450 > JBBRDU01. The sequence goes on along the minus strand of JBBRDU010000007.1, from coordinate 53,279 downwards.
TGAGCTGAATTTGCGCAAAGGCCAGAATTTGGAATTGCTCCGCCACGGTTTGGGCCGACAGGGTTTCAGTCGCGCCAAAATGTCCGCTGCCAGCGTTGTTAATCAGAACATCAAAAGATCCGGCTTCGTCCGAGGCGACCGCGAAAGCTCGATCAATCGATTGATCGTCGAGCAAGTCGAGAGTCACTGGATGAAATCGAGGGAAGGTCGGGAGACGACCCACGTCGCGCGACGTACCCCAGACTTCATCTCCCCGCGCGGCCAGCGCGCGGGCAATGGCAAGGCCGATCCCCGAGCTAGCGCCCGTTAGAAAGATCCGCTTCATCGGTTAGAGCCTCGATCAATCAAGTAAAGCCGTATCAGGTGATGCTTGATGTAGATTACGAGCGAGCGTCGAAATTCGATCAACGAGATGCGTCGCCAGCCCGGTGGCAGAGGGGCCGTGTCGTCATCCGTGTAAACGGCGGTCGCGTCCTTTGTCAGTTCTTTCATCTTCTCCGGAGACGGGATTGGATCAATCACGGTAAACTCGGGGGCATACCAATCGGCGTGCCTCTTGGTACTATGCAAAAGAAGGATGACCTGGCTGCGCTGGGCGGAGGGATAAAGTTTTTGCAAATAGTGAACCAGGCGGATGGGCGGCGCTTCCTCCGAGTGATTGGTCATGGCGAGGGGGATCCCGATAAACAGGAGCAAGGCGGGTAAGGCGAATGCACTTCTGTGCCACGGTGCCGGCAGCCGCAAAAACCCCTGCATGAGCGCGACAAGCAGAAGCGGAAAAATGATGAGGTAGTATCGCTGAGCTCCATCGAGTGAAATGAAAATGGTAGTGAAATGCACGAGGGACCAGGGCGCATGAAGTTTCCAAAATCCCCGGTCTTGGGCGTCGCGGGCCGCCAGAAAATAGGCGGCAAATCCGGCGACCAGGATGATGGCACCGATCCCGAGAACCAGCTTCGATTGCAGGAGGCCAAAGCCCAGTCCGAACCATCCGAATATGTGCTCGCCCAAGCGCAGTCCGAGATAGCGCGGACTCCAATCCCCGGCGCCAAGGTAAACGTGCGGCTTGTCCAGGCGCCAACGCCATTGATCGTAGAGTAGCTTTGGATAAACCAACCAAGGCGGGATGTCCGGCCTTAATCGGGCTTGCAGATACCACATGGGCAAAAGCCAGAGCAAGCAGGCAGAAACCAAAGTGCCAAAAGCCAGCATCCATTTTGGCCAAGCGGATCGCCGCTGGGCCAGGGCGGTGGCCAGGATCACCATGATAACCAGGATGAGCTGAGGCCGCGCCCCCGCGGCCGCGGCGCCGAAGAGAGATGCGCTCACCAACGGGAGGAGCCGGCCACTTCGGAGAAAGCAGAGCGCAGCAAGGATTTCGGCACTGAGAAATCCCGCGGCCAGGGGGTCGGTGAGGACTTTGGTGGCGGTCATCCAAACGGCGGGAGTGATCGCAAGGCAGGCAGTGATCCACCAAGCCACTCGCTCGTTGAACTGCAGGCGAATGAGGAGGAACCAAGAAGCGACGAAGAGCGCGCCTCCGAGACTGGAAACCAGGTATAACGAAACCTCCGGACTCAGTCGGAAGAAGGTATAACCGATCCAACCAAAAAATATAAAGAGCGGGTAGCCCGGTGGGTGTGGCTGGTGGGCCCAGATGTTGAAGTCTCGAACTCCCATGGCAAACTGAACCGAGTCGTATTCATCCAAACCGGGGGAACGGGAGAGGAAGTATAAGACGAAGGCCGCGATGAAAATCAGAGCGGCCTTGCTTAAGCCGGGCCAGTCAAGACGATCCCCAGGTGTGATTACACTCGTCGGCTCAAGCATTGGTAAACGATTGGAGAGGCCCTGGGAGGTTGCGATGGCGGACAGCATCCGCGTTCGGTGCCAGGTATTCCACAGGATTTGAGAATTCGTGTCGAGGACCGAGCCGCGACCTCCTCGGGATATTCCTACGGTCGTGCACTTGTCCGCGGATGCGTTATAATCGGCTTCCTTGATTCAAATCTTTCGTCGCTGGGCCGAGCTGATTTTGAGCCGCAAGTCGCCGCAAGATCATGGCGAACGCCGCGCCCGCGGGATCTTTCGCGGGACGGCCATTGGTCTGGTCGCGCGGGTGATCGAAGTGGCGGTTGGCATCGTTTCGGTTCCACTCACCATTTCCTATTTGGGGGCCGAGCGCTACGGCGCCTGGATTACGATCGTCAGCACGATGGCGTTCCTTAATTTCACAGACTTCGGGCTGGCCCATAGTCTAACGAATGCGCTGGCCAGGGCGGACTCCGGAGGGGGGCGGCACCTGGGACGAAGTTATGTCTCGTCGACCCTGTTTATGCTCTCCTCCATCGCCGTCGCTATCCTGGCGCTCGGCACGGTCTTTGCCCCACGGTTGGCTGACTTTTTGTTCCCGACCGTGCAATCCCCGGCCGCCCACCGCGAAATCGTAGTCGCCATTGCCTTGGCCCTCGCGATTTTTGCCTTCAACCTTCCCTTTCTCATTATCGATCGGGTCCTGGCGGCGCATCAGGAAAGCGTCTTTGGCCATCTCTGGCATATTGCCGGAAGCATCGCGAATATCGCTGCGCTGCTCGCCGTGATCTGGTTCCGGGGCGGGCTGGGCTGGCTGGTTCTCGGTTGCTTTGGCTTGCGCTGGCTCACCAGCCTGGCGAGCGCGGTCTGGTTGTTCGCATTTAAAAAACCGTGGTTACGCCCGACTCTTTCCGGCATTGACTTCAGCTTCGCGCGAAACCTTTTCTCCGATGGCTGGAAGTTTTTTGTGATCAACATCGGTTGGATGGTGAATTCCCAGACGGACAACATGGTCATCGCACGATATCTCGGACCGGCCAAGGTCACCCCGTATGCTGTGACGTTCACCCTTTTCATGGCAGCAACGTTACTGCAGACGATCGCTTATCCTTCGCTCTGGCCGGCTTACACCGAGGCCTACGCACGGCAGGACTACGGCTGGATTCGCCGGACCCTGCGCTCGAATTTCAGATTCAGCCTCCTCACCAGCCTCGTGGTCATAGTCTTTCTGACTATTTTCGGAGCAAGGATCGTCCGGCTCTGGGCCGGCGAGGCAGCGGTCCCTTCCTTTTCGGTTATTGTCTGGATGGGAATCTGGCGTTTGATGCTGTCGACACTCCTGGTCGGGAGCTGTCTGCTCAACGCCACTGGACATCTCAAAGGGATGGTCATTTACGGTAGCGCGACCGCGATCTTGAACTTGATCTTGTCTGTCCTTCTGGTGAAGCCCTTTGGCATTGCCGGGGTCATCGCCGGAACGGTCCTCGCTTTCGGGCTGGCCAATTATATCCCGACATTTCTGGAGGTAGGCGGAGTCTTGCGAAAAATCCGCGTGGGAAAACAGGATGCCCGACGCTAGGCGCGCGGAGCGGGCAGCCACGGCGCGATCTCGCGGTAGACGGCGACCGTTTCCATGACCATCTTGCGCCAGTCGAAGAGGGCGGCGCGTCGAAGGCCCCGCTCGGAGAGCGACTGCCGAAGTCCTGATTGAGTGACGACGGCTCGCATCGCTCGAGCGATCGCGTCTTCATCTTTTGGTGAAAAAAAGATGGCCGCATCTCCCGCGACCTCGGGCAGGGATGTGACATTCGAACAAAGGATTGGGCAACCACAAGCCATGGCTTCGAGGACGGGCAGACCGAATCCCTCATAGAGAGAGGGAAAGACGAGCGCCTCGGCTCGATTGTAGAGGGCGATGAGTTCCTCGGTCCGGACACTGCCCCTAACCTTTACTTGTGATCTGACGGTTGAGTGGCGCAGGATTTTCCTAATCTCCGGCGGAAATGTCCGGCTACGCTGGATGACGAGCATGTGGAAATTGTCCTCCGGCACGAAAGCTTTGGTGAAGGCAGAGATTGCGCTGGCGTGGTTTTTATTGGGATAACCGCCCCCCAGGACCAGGAAGAATCGTTGCCCCGGTGCGACAATTGAGGCACTCACCCGGTCGGCATCGGACGGACTCATCGGACGAAACGCGGAAGATTTGCCGAGAAGGGTGACGCGCAGGCGCGACTGGCACGAAGGGTCCAGACGAAGGGTGTCGTCGGCGCTGTGCTGGCTGACAGCCAGAATACGATCGGCGCTGGTAATGGCACTACGAATGGCAAGGGACCAATATGGGTGGACCAGGGTTCGGATCAGCCAGTTGGGAAAGACCATCTCGGGGTAAGCCGCCTGCATGACATCGTGCATGGTTATGACACTTCTGCACTCCAATCCCCGAGGGAGGATCCGATACGGAGCATGAAAAAGATCGTTCGGGCGCAGTCGAGCATTGAGCCATTTTCCCATTCGGAAGTAGGTCCATGGGTTGTTCGGTTCTCCGCGGCGTCCCCATTCCACCACGTTAGGCGCCGGGGAAAGTGGGCGGGCCGCCGCCGGGTGGCGCAGTAACACAATGGGAACTTCGGGCAAAAGCTCTGGCAAGTGTTGCACGAGCGCCTCCGTGTAGGAGGCCACCCCGCCGGGTGCACCGCGCAGGGAACGAGCGTCAAGAACGATGCGCCCCTTGTTCATCGGTGCAACGGCAATTGGCGGGACTCGATAAAAAATGAGCCTTCGCTAATACTCGGCGCCGGACACAGATGATGTGATCTATTTGAGAACATGTCTTCGGCGAAACTCACAGAGCGGCTTTCGGAGGTCGGCACATGATTTATCTGGAAGTCACCACTTCGTCAAAATCCGTCAGGAATACCGGCATTCAGCGCATTACCCGAAGAATTTTTCAAGAACTGGCTGCGCGTGTTTCCTTGACCCCGATCTCCTGGAACAAAGTTGGGCGACGCTTTCATCGCCTCTCCCGGGCGGAGCGGGCCATTCTGCAGACGCCTTTTTTGGGGCGATCTCGCCCAACCACTCATCCGGAATTGCGCGGAGAGAATTTCATGGTGGACGCATATCGCACGCTTTTTCGGAAGAACTTGCAACTGACGGATGCGCTGCAGGAGGGCGATGTCTTTTTGATCCCCGACATTTACCGGGACGCGCGCACCAGAATTCTTCCGGCCCTCAACCGGAAAATTCGAGGAAAAAGCGCAGCCATTTTCCACGATGCGGCTGCGCTGCAATTGCCGTCTCTCTATCCGCGGGCCGGTCCTCGTCGTCGTTTTCGCGAATACATCGAGTCCCTCGCCTCCTTTGATTTGGTTATCTGTGTCTCAGGCCATTCCCATGACGAGCTGCAAAGGCTTTGGGCACAATATGGGACCAAGCCGACCCGAACCGCAGTCGAGACCTGGCCCGTGGAATTTAGCGAGGAGGAGCGAATTCAAGAGCAGAAGCCATTGGGTAATCTGGTGGTTTGCGTAGGCTCACTCGAGCCCAGGAAGAATCATCTCCTGCTTCTAAGGGCGGCGAAGTCCCTCTGGGATCGAGGTCTCTCCTTTGATCTGACAATCATCGGCCGCAGCACCGTGGGACATGGATGGAACGTGTCCAAACAGATTCGGACGTTGCAGGGGAAAGGCTATTCTGTTCGATGGCTCCGGCATGTGGACGATCGAGTTCTGCACCGCGCCTACCGGGATTGTAAGTTTACCGTCTATCCATCTCTGGTTGAAGGCTTCGGGCTCCCGATTGCGGAGAGTCTCTGGCATGGGAAACCATGCATTTGTGGAGGCAACGGCGCTCTCGGCGAAGTTGCCCAAGGCGGCGGTTGTTTGATCGTCGATCAAGACAGGGCGGAGGCCCTGGCGGATGGAATGGCGGAGTTGCTGACCAATCCCTCCCGCTACGAAAAGCTCTGCGAGGAGGCGCGGGAGCGTCGATTCCGTTCGTGGTCGGATTACGCGGATCGACTGCTGGCGCATCTTGGATCCCTGTTCGGATCCGGGTCCGCTCCCCAAGCGTGAAGTTTTGGGACCTTGTGTGCGGTTTTGGGTGAATTCAAAGCAAACGGTCGGCGCGAATCGAAAGAGCGAGGCGAGGATTTAAGCGAAGGCGAAGCAGGTGGCGTCATCGATGGAGGCATGGGCAAATTCATCGGGATAGTAAATACTAAAAGGCCTGTCGGCGGTGACTGCTCACAATGCGCCCGTCTTTCATCTCATGAATCCAGTCGCAGGCTTCGGCGATAGCAGAATTGTGAGTAACGAGAAGCAGAGCCTTTTGATTTTGACGAACGATCGTCTGCAAGAGCTCAAAAGCCCGGTTGGAATTCGCCGTGTCGAGGTTACCGGTTGGCTCATCCGCCAGGATAAGACGTGGATCATTGGCCAAAGCCCGCGCGATGGCCACGCGTTGTTGTTCCCCGCCGGAAAGATGCCGGCTGGGGCGTTCCAGTTTTGACCCCAGGCCCACGGCGTCGAGCAGGAAAGCGGCGCGCTGGGCCATTTCCGTGGGAGAAAGCCGGCCCAGTTTGCGCATGGGGATCATGACATTTTCCTGCGCGCTGAAATCTTCCATCAGGAAATGGAACTGAAAAATGAAACCGATGTACTCGTTACGCCGGCGCGACAATTCTTCGTCCGACAGATGCGAGACGAGGGAGGACTCGATGGAAACCGACCCGCGATCGGGTTGATCGAGCAGGCCGAGGATGTAGAGCAAAGTGCTTTTGCCGCAGCCGGAGGGTCCGACCACGGCGTGACTGGTGCCCGGTTCGAGAGTGAGTGAGACGCCGCGCAAAGCGTGGACGCGAGATTCGTCCTCTCCGAGAAAACGCTCGATCTCCGAGCAGGTTAGGCAGGGCGCAGTCATCATACACTGGAGCCACGCAGGGTGACCACGGGGAGAAGGCTGGCGGCGCGCCGCGCCGGCACGTAGCTGGCGATGAAAACCGCAATAACCGCGAGCACGGTGGCCCAGAAATAATGCGACCAGTTCCACGTGACCAGAAAGTGGTTGGCGTAGAGAAGGCCGCGCACCCGGATGGGAATGTGCGAAACGCCCCAAGTGAGAAGAGCCCCGAGGAGACAGCCCAGGGAGGAACCTGCTGCGGCCACCATCGCGCCCTGCCAGAGAAAAATGGCGCTGATATCGCTGCGCCGATAACCCATGGAACGCAGGATGGCGATCTCCTTGACCTTGGAGAGGACAGACATGGTGAGCACATTAAAAATGCCGAAACCGGCGAGCAGGATAATGAGCGAGACCGTCACGGCCGCGGAAACGCGCAGAGTTAGAAACAGCTGGAGATTGGCTTCCTCCCGGTCCTGCCAGCTGGTCGAGCTGTGCTGGAATAAAGCCTCGAAATGATCGGCCAAGGCAGGGGCGCGGTCCGGGTCGCGCAGTTTGTAGATGATCATGGAGGCCGAGTAGGGCTTGTGCAGAAGGGCCTGAGCCACGCGCGCGTGACAATAAATTCGAGCGGAGTCAATCTGGCCGACGCCGCTCCGCGCAATCGCGGCCACGATGAAACGCCGGTACGTGGCGCCGGGGGAGAGTAACTGGACGCTGTCGCCGACCGAAGCGTTGAGGATTTCGGCGAGACGGGAGCCGACGATGACGGAAGTGGGCTTGTTCCGGAAATCAGTCAGGTCGCCCTCCACAATCTGGTTGGCCAGGTTGGTCGTCTGCAGGTGCAAAGCGGGGTCGATTCCAAAAATCTCGACCGTGGCATTCTCAAAACCGGAGCGGGCGTTGAGGGTGCCGCGCAAAACAGGAGAGCACGAGACGACGTTCGAAAATTGCCGGCTGATCCGCATGATTTCAGTCGGGTTCCGCACTCCCTCAAAATATTGGCGCCGGGTCACGTTGTCTTTGGCGGCCTTGATGGGGACGATCGAGTTCCCGCGCGGCTGGAAGGGGGAACGGAGGATGAGGGCGCCGTTGCTGCCCAGCGTGGAATCGATGAAAAACTTGGCAAAGCCCTGGGTCTGGGCCTGCGTGCAGATAAAAAACCCGACCCCAAAGACCACACCGCTCAGGCTGAGGAGCAAGGCACGCTTCCGGTGAGCGAGGAACCGGATGGCGATGTAAAACGGCGGACTCACGGGACCTTGGCGTCGCCGTTGACATCGACCTCGCGGGACCGGGCGGGATGACCGGGCCGGAGGCGGTCCTGGTCGGCCACAACCACATGTTCGCCTAACGACAAACCATCGATCACCTCCGCGAAATCGAGAGTGCGAAAGCCGACTTTGACTGTGCGAGAATGAACCAGTCCACTCTTGACCACGAGGGCCTGATCCACCAGGAGCGCGCGCGTCGGCACGAGCAGAACATTGTCATGCGTGCCGGTGATGATGTTCATTTCGCCGGTCATGCCGGCCATGAGATTATCCGGCGAATTCTCAAGCTGGAGGACAACGGTATAACGTTGCGTTTCGGGATCGGCCGCCGGTTGCACGGCGGAGACGCGTGCGATGAATTGCTGATTGCGATAAGCGTAGAGCTGCACCGTCGCTTTCATCCCGTCTTTCACTTCGCCTACATCTTCCTCATTCACTTCTCCGCGGACGTAATTTTTTCGGGAAGAGACGGTAAAGAGTTCATTGCCTTCAACGACCAGTTCTCCATCGATCGTCTGGATGCTGGTGAGAAGACCGTCCATGGGGGCGCGGATTTCGGAGCTTTTCATCTGGGCCTCGAGCTTTTTACAGGCTTCCTCCAGGCTCTCCAGGCTGCGGTCGCGCTCGATCCGCTCCGTTTCGACCACACCCTTGAGCCGTTTCGCTTCGCTTTTGGCTTTCTCGAAATCCACGGCCGGGACGTTGCTGAGGGCGGCCAGTTTTTCGAGGCGCTGCACATTATCTTCCGCGGTTTTGAGCAATTCCGAAGAGGGCAAGGGCAAAGCGCCGCGCTGCGTGGCGGCCTGTAAATCGGCCCGCGCCTGCTTCAATTGGCGGGCCGTCCCTTCGTCCGCAATGGTCGCGATTAACTGCCCTTTTTCGACGCTCTTTCCAATGGCGCCGCGCCCGGCCGAGAAGGTGTCGGCCAGATGAATAAAGCCGGAATTCTGCGCCTTCACCCGAACGACGAAAGCGGACTCAATGCGGACGGTGCCGTAGACGGCGGAGATGGCCGTCCCTTTGCGCACCGTGGTGACCTCGGCCACGGGCAGCATGAAATACGAAATCAGCGCTCCTATAATAAGGAGCGATGCACTGACCCAGACGAGAGCCTTGGAAGAGGGCAACTTCAAGAGTCGGAATTATGGCACGTTTTTCGGTCGCTTCTCGTCGGAAAATTGAAAATAACGACCGGTGGCGCGATCCCACTCCGCCAGGGCGAGACTTTGCTGGTAGGCGAGATCGAGCAGAGCGGTCTTGATCTTCAAGGAAGCATTTTCAGCCAGGCGGAATTCCAGCTGCGAGGTCACTCCCCCGGCCAGATTTTCCTGGACGGTTACGGCGCTCAGTTCGGCCGCGGACGTGGCTCCGGTCAGGGCCGCCTGTTTCGTGGCGATGGCCTGAAGGTTGTTCCGAATCCGGGCGAGCTCGCGGGGCACGTCGGCCTCCATTTTTTGCAGGGTCAGCTGATTGATCGCGCGGACCGACCGTTGCTGGAGGGCCGCGCCATAAATCTTGCCGTTGTCGACCACTCGCCAGGTGTAGGCCCCGCCCAGGCGGATCTCAGAGAAAATCTCGTTGTCGGAACGGCGGGGCGAGCCTTCACTTTGGCGGCGCACGCCCGAGACGGGAATGTACTCGCCGGCGACCACGGCGGTTACCATTGGGTAATAGGCCGCCTCGATGATGCGCTGATCTTCTTCAGCCGCGCGCACGAGAAGCCGGGCCAGTTTCAGATCCGCCCGGCTTTCCAAAGCGGCTGCGGCTGCTGCTGCCACGTCCACATGCACCGGTTGCCAGTTCAATTCTCCCTGCAGGCGCGGCAATGCTCCCGCCGCGCTCAGGTCGTCTCCCATCAGTTCCGCTTCACGGATGATGGATCCATCGTAGCCTCTTTGGGCTGCTTCGATCCGCGGGTCGAGGTCGCGCGTTTGCATTTCGGCGCTGACCAGGGCGCTGCGCTGGACCACGCCTGACTCGTAACGCGCCTTCTGGCTGTTCGTGATTTCCTGCAACCGGTCCCGCTGCTCCACGCGCAATTGCTTGAGCGAACGATGGTAGATCCCGGTGGAAAAGGCCATGCGCGCCGCGTGCAAGTTTTCCACCACGGCCATGTTCAGCCGCTGCTGAGCGATCAAGACTTCCACGTCGCCCCGCCGGAAGGACGCAGGGATGGCCGCGCTAAAGACGGGTTGGATGACTCCGCCGTAACCAAAACCAAAAGGTTGATTCGGCTTTTGTCCAGCGCGTGATCCTCCCTGGTCGCCGAGTGCCGCACCCAGGCTGGCCTGGGGCAGGCCGATCGAGCGAAAAACGAGGCGGCGACCGCAGGCTTGCTCCAGGTCGAGTTTCGCTTTTACGACAGCGGGGTTACTCTCGAATGTTTTCTGCAGAACGGCGTCCAGCTTGAGATCGGCCGCCGTGACCGAGCCCAGGAACGGGATGGCTGCGCCCAGAGTGATGAGACAGAGACGTTTCATCGCTGACTCAATTTCCGGGGCGGCTGGGCCACGCTGAGCGCGGCGGCGTTCGACGGCTCCCGGCGGCCGGCGGATTTCGTCGTTTTCGTTTTGAGTTCCAAGTCCTCCGGGGTGGCGGCGCATGCTTTGGCCAGGCGAGCGGCGGCGACATTGTGCAGGTAAATCGCACTCAGACGCGTCGTGCGCGTGCGGGTGACATCGGTAGCGGCCTGCAGAATATCGAGCTGAGTCCCGAGGCCAGCGTCCAGGTTGACCCTGGCAATTTCCAGCGATTCGTCTGCCGTCTGCACGTTTTTCGTTTCGGACTCGAGAACTTTTTCGGCCTGTTGCAAATCGAGCAAAGCGCTCCGTACTTCCGCGGCGACGGAGAGTTTGGCGGCGGCCAGGTTTTGCAGGGCGGCTTCGCGACGGGCGTGCGTGGCCATGAGCCGACCTTTGGTGGCAAAGCCATCGAAGATGTGCCACTTCGCGTTCAATCCCACGACGTAGCCGTGATTCAACTCGCGGCCCAGGCTGGGATCCCGCTCATTATAGAGTTCGTAACCGGAAAACAGTTCCACTTGCGGCCGCAGTTCGCTCCGGTCCACCTCGGCCTGCCGATCTTCGATCTCCACTTCGATCTGCCGGATCCGGATCTCCGGTCGCTCGGTGTCAGCCCGGGCCAGGCAGACGTTCAGGTCCGGATGCCGGGGCCGGTATCCCAATCGTCCCGCGATCTCGAACCTGGCTTTGTCGTCCGCGGAACGAGAATCTGTGCCGAAGAGTTCTCCCAGCCGCAGGTAAGAATTCTTGACCTGGGTTTGAGCATCGACCAGTTCCGGTTGCTCACTGGCCAGTGCGACTTCGGCGCGGCGGACATTGAGTTGACCGACGGTGCCGGCGCTAAAACGTTGCTCTTGCGTCGTGAGCTCCTGTTGCAGGACGTTGACCGATTGTTCGCGCACCCCGATTTTAGCGCGGTTCAAGAGCAGTTCGTTAAAAGCGATCCGCACATCCATGGAGACGCGGTCGGTCAGGGCCCGGAGTTCGAGCGTCTGCTTCTCCAGATTCAGGTGGGCGATGGCCACCTGGTTGGAGACGGCGCCGCCGGTGTAAATATTTTGCGCGACCCGGACCGAAGCGCTGTAGTCCTCGTTGCGCAGGCTCGAGTTTGATTGATGCTCCCGTTCCCGCGCCAGGCCGGCCGAGACGACGGAGGGCAAATAACCGGAACGCGCTTCAATGAGGCCACCCCGGGCTGCCTGCAGTTTTTGGCGGGCCACCGCAATCTCAGGGTTTTGCGTCTGGGCCAGCTGAACGGCTTCTTCGACGGAATAGGTAGGAGCGGCTCCAGCCGTGGCACAGGCTAGCAGCAACACCATGACCAGGTTGAAGCGCATTTATCTTATCTCTGCAGCCGGTTCTCGGTTTTCAATACAATTCCAGGTTGGGTAATCCTTGCGCCCGGGGCAGAATACGCTAAAAGTGCGGACCCCGCCACCCTGCTAACCGGCGTAGGACGAAGCCTGATCTGTATGTATATGCTAAATTGTTCCTTGCCGGGGGATGCCCTGTGCGGTTACAAGAACCGTTTTCCTGATGACTAAGATCCGAATCGCCGTTGTTGGTGTCGGCAACTGCGCCAGCTCCTTGATCCAAGGAATTAACTTTTATCGCGGGTCAAGTAACGGCGGGAACGGTAGCAGCGTCGGTTTGATGCACCGGCGCATTGGTTCCTACGAGCCCCACGATATCGAGGTGGTGGCGGCTTTTGATATTGATCGGCGCAAGGTCGGTCTGGATGTCAGCGAGGCCATCTTTTCGCCTCCCAACTGCACCAAGATATTCTGTGAAAAGATCCGCCGCACCGGGGCCATCGTGAAGATGGGGTGCGTTCTGGACGGCTGCGGCGATCATATGCGGGACCACGACCCGCTGCGCACGTTTCTGCCCTTGGAAAAGGAATCCACGCGCGAACAGATCATCGCTGAGCTACGTGATTCCGCGGCGGAGATTATGGTGAACTATTTGCCGGTCGGGTCGGAAGAAGCGACGCGTTTTTACGCGGGCTGCGCCCTGGAGGCTGGACTTGCCTTCGTCAACAACATCCCGGTATTCATCGCGAGCGATCCGGTTTGGGCCAAGCGGTTTTCGGACAAGAATCTGCCATTGATCGGCGATGATATTAAAGCGCAGATGGGTGCGACGATTGTGCACCGGGCCCTGGCCGATCTTTTCCGCAAACGCGGCGTAAAAGTGGAGAGGACCTACCAGTTAAACACCGGCGGGAACACGGATTTTCTGAACATGCTCAACCGGACGCGGCTCGCCTCGAAGAAAACGTCCAAGACCGAGGCGGTGCAGTCGGTTATCGGCGATCGGCTGGCCGAAGAGAATATTCATATTGGTCCGAGCGATTACGTGCCCTGGCAACGGGACAACAAGATCGCTTTCATTCGCCTCGAGGGGAAACTTTTCGGGGATGTCCCGATGGAATTGGATTTGAAATTATCGGTCGAAGATTCGCCGAACTCGGCCGGGGTCGCGATCGACTCGATCCGGTGCGCCAAACTCGCGCTGGATCGCGGCATCGGCGGAGTTCTGCATTCGCCCTCCGCTTATTTTTCAAAACATCCTCCCGTGCAGATGACGGACGACGAAGCCTACCGCAGCGTCGAACAGTTTATCCGCGGCGAGCGCGACACCTGAGCAGCTTCAGGCCGGGGTGGTGACGGCATTCCACTCAGCGGCGGGCAACTGCCGAAGACGTTCCCATTCGCCCGCGAGATCGGTCGTTTCATAAAGCAGGAATTGTCCGGTCGCGGTCGAATAGATGGCCGCCTCCACGGTGAGATCGGTCAGCTGAGTCATGGCCTGCCAGTAAGCCGCGATTTGCGACCGGTAGCGGGCCCGGAGTTCATCCGAATCTTTCGGCGCGACCCGGTTGGTCTTCCAGTCAATCAGACAAACGCGTTTCCGCTCTTTATCGAAGACGGCCAAATCGATAATGCCTTCCACGCAGGCGTTTTGATCAACCGGCCAGAGAAAGGGCAGTTCGGTGCGCCAGAGTGCGGCGGCGCGTAGAAGTCTTCCCGGCAGAGCGTCCGCCACCAGGCACTGGTCGCGCAGTAATTTCCATTCCCGGAGCGAGCGGGCTGGGTCGGGAGAGGCGGACTGAAACTGCCGGAAAATATTCCCCTGCGCAGGCTCCCCGTCCAACCACGGGATGCGCTGAGCGAAGTCATGCCACCAAATGCCGTAGCGAATGGCCGCTCCTTCCACGGTCAGGGGGCGGAGTTCCGGATCGGTTTCTTTCCAAACGTCCGCCCCCTCGCTGGTGCGGGCCTCGGCCGAGGGAGCGATTCGACTCGGCGTCAGTTTCCTAACGAATCGCGCAGCCTGGGCGGAGCCGGCTCTCGTCACTTCCATTCCCGCGGCGGGCCAGGGCGGCAACGTCTCTTCCTTTTCGCGCTTGCGCTTTTCCTCCGCCTGTCCCGCGGCGGTCGCCGCGCAACCGGTTGCCTGCGTAGCCAGTTGTTCCAGGTGTTCCGCGTTGGCTTCGGCAGAGGCGCTGCGCAGCCAGCGGGCCTGAGAATTCTTCGGAGCCGTCCCCTCAGCGGTTTGGAAGATGGCATGATCGAGCGCCAGGACCAGAGTGTGGCGGGCCCGGGTAAAGGCGACGTAAAGGAGTCGCTCCATCTCCTGCCGATCGGCCAGCTTGAGTGCATCCTTCACTTCCTGGCTCATGTCGTCGCGCCCGAGCGCCACGATCAGCTCGCCGGTTTGGAGAAGCCGGATGATGCGGGCGTAGTCGGAAGAGCGCGTTCGCACTTCCCGGCAAAGAAAAGGGAGAAGAACGGCGTCCCACTCCGAGCCTTTCGCTTTTTGGCCGGTGATGAGTTGGATGGCGTCCCGCTGCGCCGGCTCGCTTTCGCGCGGCGCGTCAAAATTCGCGCGCAGATCGCGCGCAAAGTCGGCCAGGGTTTTTCCTTCCGCCTCGGCCGCCGCCGCCGCAATGAGCAGGCGGTCCAGTTCGTTCGACAAATCGCCGAATTCCCGGGCCGGCAGACTAACGAGTCGCTCGCGTAACCGCACGCCTTTGACGATGGCGCAGACCGCATCATAAAGTGGCGCGTTCAAGACGCTGCGGCGGAGCGAAGTCAGGGTCGCCAGAGCTTTCGCCACGGCGCCATCTCCCGAAATTTTGTTTTGAAAATCGAAACGGTCCGCCTGTCCCTGGCAAAAGAGCGCGAGATCGTGATCGGAAAGTCCGAAAACATCGCGCAGCACGCCGACGGTTTCATAATACAAATGCGGCTGGGCCATGATGGTGGCGAGCGCTGTCAGCCAGGCGTGGGCCGGGTTATCGGCGTTCAGTTCGCTCTCCGATTGCGTCTGAACCTCAAAACCGACCTGGCGGAGAGCCTGGCGCAGCGGCGGGAACCAGGCTTTGCGCGGACAAAGAATGGCCACCTCGCTCCAGGAGCGCGCGCGTAAACATTCCAGGGTTGTCTCCCTCAACCACGCTGCGATCTGCCGCGCTTCCAGGTCGGCCCGGACACGCTCGGATTTCTTCTCGCCGCCTGGCGCATCGTCTGTGATAGGCAGGGCAATGACCTGACCGGGCAACACCGCAGGGCGCGGATTGAGTTCGACAAAACGGACCTGACCGTCCGTGTCACTCAACAGGCAGGGGAACGCGGCGTTGATGAAGTTCACCTGTCGCTGGTCCAGCCGGAAGGTGACCGCGAGTTCGACCGCTTGGCCCGCCCCGGTTTCAATCAGGCTGTCGTGAATGCGACGATATTGCCGCAGGTCGGCGCGGTCCCCGAAGATCGATTGTTGGAAGTCACCCACCATGCAGAAGTGACCGGGGCGCGGCGCATGGGCGCGATTTTCAAGCCAGGTTCCCTGAGCAGCGGGGGGCCGGGTGATCTCGAGCAAAATGGAGAATTGCGGCGGGTCGGTGTCCTGCGCTTCGTCCAGAATGACGCGGAAATTTCGCTCGCGCACGCGACGAGCTGCGGTCGGCTGTTGCATGAGCGCGTCGGCCAGGCGGATCTGGTCGTCGTAGGTGAGGACTCCGTGGTCGAGACGGAATTCGCGATAGGCGCCCTGGACTTCAGCGGCGACCGCCAGCGCGCTGCAGTTCAGCCATTTTCGGAAAGGGCCGAAAGTTCGATCCCAAAGGGCGACGAACTCTTTGGCGCTGGATGGGCGGTCGAGCAACGGAAGGAAATCAACCCCGGCGCGGTAGAGACGTTCCCACTCACGCAATTCCGCCTGGCCGCGCTCGATCTTATCGGCCGAGCGCGCTGGAGGTGAAAATGCGTAAAGCGCGGCGAGGTCGAGCGGCGGACACGGTCCGACGTCCCCGGACTCCGGCAGGGGAATGCGGCCGGCTCGTCCCAGTTCCATTAATTGACGGACCGGAACATGGCGCAGCAGAATGCTGCGACTCTCGGCGGTTAACGATTGGCCGATGGAAGTCTGGCTCTGCACGAAACGATGCCAGAGCTCGGCGTCATCCGTGATGAGAGAAAGATGCGGCGGCAAACCCAGGTAATGGCCGTAATCGGCCAAAAGCCGGACGCAAAAGCTGTGGATGGTTCCGAAAAATGCGCGGTTGAATGCCGCCACCACGTTGAGTGGCACGCCCGCCTCTAAAATCTTCTGGCGAGCGCGTCTTTGCATTTCATCAGCCGCGCGATGGGTGAAAGTGACGACCACCAGGGTGGGCAGCCACTTTAAGGCGTGCGGGCTTCGCGCGATCTGCGCGATTCGATCCGTGATGGCGCGGGTTTTGCCGGATCCGGCCGCCGCGATGACAGAGAAATTGTTTTCCAACTCCCGGCCGAACCGGTCACGCTCGGACTGATCGGAAGGCTGGCTCATTATTCGTCTTCCTCCGCATCGTTGGCGAAAGCCGGATGGGTGAGCATCCATTTTGTTTCAAGCAAGTCCGGATCAAGGGCGAGCGTAGCCAGGGGGTAATCCCCGCTGAAGCTGAACTCGGATCGAAGCGCGCCGCGCATGCCGAAGACTCCGCTCTGCTGGATGCGCGCGAGCTCACGCCAGATTGGTTCGTGCGCGGCGATCTCGGATATCTGAAGCTGTGGTTTCGAAAGATCGAGGCCGCGCGCGAGCAGGCTCATGGCAATAGGGCCACCGCCGAGCTGGCGCAGAGCCAGCGCATACAATGCGATTTGGATGCCTTCTCCCTTGAGAAGCTGTTTGAGAACGCCCTTGCGCACGTCCTCTTCGGAGCGCCATCGGGGCGAGCGCAGGCTCTTTCTTTTACCTGTCTTGTAGTCGACCACCCACAGATCGGCGCCGCCGAGGTCATCGAGCTTCGCCGCTGCCCTGGCCAAAACCAGGTCCATGCGGCCGCGCAGTTTCAAATCGGCGTGATCGCACACGTGAATGGACGGAAGCCCGCGTAACGACCACTCGGTGGCGGCGTAGGGCCAGTCTGCCAGCTGCGCGACCTGATGGGCAAACAGGTTTGCCATGTAAGAGGCATTGTTCCAGGCGGACATCCACCAGTCCGGAACGGCCTGATCCATCTCTCCGAGCAAAGTGGCGATCTGCGCACGGAAGGTGACGGCGGCTTGTTGGACGCGCGCGGGCAAATCGTGGCCCAGCCTGGTGAAACTTTCCGGCGAGCCACTCGGAATAATATGCCGGAGCCACTGGTGAACCCAGTTGCCCATAGCCAGGCTCCATTGTTCCATGTCCTGATCCTCGCTCTGCACGCCCAGAAAAGATTTCATCCAGATCAAGGCGGGAAATTTGAAGAACCTTTCAAAATCCGAGGCGGAGAGAGAAATCGGCTCAGCCGGTGGTGCGCGCAGGGCGAATTCAAATTCGCCCGCTTTCTTGGGGGCACGGCGCGTATCATAGGCGGAGCGGGTGGCCCTGATACTCGTTAGGTCGCCGGCCGGTTCTTCCGGCCGAACCATCTGTTTGACCCACCGGCTGGTCTGCGCCTGCAAGGCCTCGAGCTTAGCCTGTGAAAGAGTACTCCCATGAAGATTGAAATAGAGCCGGGTGAAAAACTCGCTGGGATTGGCGATGCGGCGCGGAACCGATTCGGTGAACAAGGCCGCGGTCAAAGCGATGGCCGTGTCGGCTGACTCCATCAGGTTCGCCATCTGTCGCAGAGCCAGTTGCCGCCGTTCGCCGGCCCCGAGACACAAGGTTTTGCCTTCCGCCACGCTCCATTGTCCCTCCCCTTGTCGTCCCGGGATGGTGGCGGTGCGGTTCAGAATTTTTATGCGCCGGTTGAGGGCGTCGACCTCTTCGTCCCGGACGAAGTCCGATTCATCATTGGCCGGAGGCCACGCACCCTCATTCAGGCCCGCCAGGATGAGATGGGACCAGTTTTGTCCCTCCGCCTCGCTGAAAGATAAGAGCTGAATGCGACTGTAAGGATGATCTCCCATGGGATCCCGCGCGCGCGTCGGTTTTCCCAGGATCTGGCCGAGCCAGCGCAGATACGTCGCGCGCGATAACGGTTGCTCGATGGGCTCGATCCATTCCCGGGTGAGTCTTTCCAATTCGGACTTGCGCTCTTTCCAGCCTAACTGTTCAAAAATTCGCTCTGTTTGTTCGATGAAGAGATGCAGCGAAGCATGGATCGGCAGGAACTTGATCGCTCCCATGGCCGCGCCCACGGCGGCGGCGTCCCGCAATTCAGAATGGTGAGCGCAGAAGGCGCGCAGCACGCCGATGTCATCGATGAGAATCTGGCTGTAGGCGCGGCGCAAGACGTCTTCCACGCGCGCTCTCGTGATGTGACCCAAAAGGCCCGCCTTATCCTCCAGGGTTGAGATGAAATGGAGCAGCGGTTTCAGCCGGTTGTTGTCCTGCAAATCCAACCAGGCCAGCCAGGCGACATCTTCCAGCGTCGGGGCGATCAGGTGTCCGATGGAATCGAAGTGCGCGAGACCGAGTTGATTTAACAGCGCCGCCACGGAGCGAGCGAGCGCGCCTGGGGCCGGGAAAAGCACGCCGGCTCGCCGGCAGTTGGGATCGGCCAGAAATTTGAGCACCAGCGCCACGACCGCTCGCGCTTGTTCGGTGATTTCCTGTCCGACGAGAAAGTGCAACTGAGCGCGAGACGGCCGGTCGTCACTGAACAATTCAAGCTGCGGCGTGCCGGCGCCGGGTGGCCTGGCCTTTTTGCGCGACGGCGGCGGTGACTTGGGCGTGGCCGGATCGATCGGGCGCGTTGCGCCGAAGATTTGTTCCCAGCTTCCGACCCAGCATTCGTCCAGATCCCGGGCTTCATCGCGCGGATCGGTCAGGAGGATGGTGGCGTGGGCGGCGCATTTCGCGGTCGCGCAAAGAAGCGGCCAGAAAGGCCAGTGGGCTCCATCAAATCCGGCGATCAGCAAATTCTCGAATAGGCATTCGCCATCACGCGCGCGTTCCCCGGCCCGACGGTCCGCTGCCTGGATGGAAGTGAACCCGCATTGCTGCAAGAGCGAATCGAAGCGGGCGACGACCTGGCGGAAAGCTTTGGGTCCAACATCCTGAAACGCCCAGCCCGCTGCGTTCAGTTCGTCGATGGTGTGAAGTAGATGATCCGGCTCGCGCAGAACGGCCCGCGCGGCCATCACCAATTCCGTGGGCGCGCCCGCGGCGGACGGTTGCACGAACTCTTCGGCAGCGATGGAAAGGAGCAGCCGCAAATGCTCACGCAACGGGAGCTGAACGCCGGTCGAGTAGAGTAAGAGTTCGCGCAATTGCGGAGGCGTGACGAACTCAATACCGAGCAGCGGAACGTGCGCTGCAATGAGCAGATGCCGAAAAAATTGGGCGCGCGACTGATAGGGGACGACGACGAGCGTGGGCCGATCGGTTGAGGATCCAGCGAGCGAGACTGATTTAAACCAGGGAAGGATGACGTGATCCCAGGCGGCGTCGAAGGAGGGGCCGAGATGCAGGTCGGCCTGACCAGAATGGGGATCGCCCTTGCCTCGCATCCTATTCAATCCAACGGACCCGCCGTTTCGGCAATGGCTCCATCGGCCAGAATTCGTTGATCCCCGATCCGGCGAGTGACTCCCGCGCGATCCAGATATTCGAGCAACGGGACGATGATGCGACGCGATGTTTGCAATTCCTGACGAATCTGGCTGGTGGTGGCAGGGCCGTGGGTGGAGAGAAAACGGCGCACGACAGATTGGATGGCATCAAAGGGATCCCGCAAAAGCACGAGCTCTGCGGAAACGTCCACGACGGATCCCTGGCTGATCAAAAACTGCAAGGCTTGCTGCGCAGTGCGGTCGGGGGCCACGAGTTTCCGCGCGGGCGGATCGAACGGCTTGGCCGCCAGGGTCTGGCGGATCCTGCTTGCGACGGGCTCCAGTTGGGCCGGCCAGGCTGCGGCGTGATCCTGGCGCGCGATCACCTGACCTTTTCGCATGAAATTTCCCTGACAAAGATCGAGCAGGAGCGTTTCCAACACCTCGGGAGATAGCTCCCGAAAGGCGGCACGGAAAGTATTCAGATCCAACCCGGGCAGCTCCGGGTTGGTGGCGTGCGCCTGGTCGATCAGCGCACTGGCGCGGGCTCTAAGTTTTTGCCATGAACCGGACGCAGCGGCAAAATTTCCCAGGACTACGATCTCTCCGACCGACCGGAGGCGATCGATCGCCGCGGAAACCTGCGTGGATGTAAACTTCGATTTGCGAAGAAGAGTCGAAATGTTGACGAACTCGCTCCGCGCGATTTCGGAGCCGACGCAGACATGGGGGTCTTGCCAGTGGGCAGTGCGCGCCCGCAGGAAAGCGTGTTGATTGGCACGGCGGAAGGAGGAGCGGCTGGCATCGGGGTCAAGGACGAGTGCGCCGGCCAGGGTCTGTTGCTGGGACCGGTCGCGCAGGACGAGGCGATCTCCCAGAAAGGCAAAGAGTGGCGCGCTCAGACGCAGCTGCGCAAGGGCCTGTCCGCCCGGCGGCAATGAATCGCATTCGAGCAGCACGATTTTGGCGGGCGTTCGGGAGGTCCCATGATGCACATCAACGATGGCAGAAGTCTGGATCGGTCTGGCCTTCGCCTTGGGCGGGACCTGCCGCCCTGAAACTTCGAGAAGGACGTCCAGCGTGCTGCTGGAGTCGGCTTCCAGAGTGGTGATGACGTCTCCTCTCCGCACGGATCGCGCCGATTCCCCAAGAGGAGCATCTGGCAAATTCAAAGCCGTGCGCGCTCCCGCCGGAGCGATCTCCACGGCGCACCCATGAGTTTGAATCGATCTGATACGTGTCGTGAAATTGGCGGGTTGCACGAAGACCGATTGCCCGGCGCGGAGAGATCCTCCGCCAAGAGTCCCGGTCACGACCGTGCCGAGTCCGCGCAAAGTGAAGGCGCGATCGAGGGGAAGGCGAGGCTTCTCCGGATGATCCGTGAAGGCCAGGGCGGACCATTCCTTCAGGATGGCGTCCTTGAGTTCGGAAATCCCCGATCCCAGATGAACGGACGTTGTGACAATGGGGGAACGGGAAAAGGGCGTGCCCTCGAGCTCCTGGCGGATCTGTTCTTCGACGCGGTCGACGCCGCCAAGGTCGGCCTTGGTCACGGCCACAACCATGCGGTTCACTCCGAGATACAGCAAGATCTGGAGATGTTCCTCGGTCTGCGGCATCCAGCCATCGTCCGCCGCCACCACCAGGAGGGCGAGGTCGATCGAGCCTACGCCGGCAATCATATTGCGCACGAAGTCCTCGTGGCCCGGCACGTCCACGATGCCGGCCACGATTTGTTCGCCGCTGGCGGAGATCATTGGCAAAGAAGCGAAGCCGAGATCGATGGTGATGCCGCGGGCTTTTTCCTCCGGCAAACGATCGGGATCGGTGCCGGTGAGACTTTTGATCAAGGCGCTCTTGCCGTGGTCCACGTGCCCGGCCGTAGCGAGAACGAAATGACGAGGAGCCACGCGAAGAGAATTAATTTTCCACGGCAGGCCGGGAGCAAGCGGCGCGGATCGCGTCCACCACGGCTTCGTCCTGGCTCGGAAAAATCGTGCGCAAATCCAGTTTGAAACAGTTTCCGCTGATGGTGCCGACGACGGGGGGAACGCCCTCGCGCAGGGCCGCGGCGAATTGTTCGAGCGAACCGGTTTCAGGAACAAGGTCGATGGTGACGGATGGAATAACAGAGCGCGGCAAAGTGCCGCCGCCGACTTTGCCATGGCCGCGTCCAATGCTGATGCGGGCAGGCAAGCCGCGCAGTCGATCGAAGAGGGCGGCGGCGCGCGCTCGCAATTCGTCTTTGGAAATGCGCAGAAGGGCGAGCGCGGGAATCTCGTCGGCGGCGCCGCGCAGATGCAGGTCGACCGTGCCCTGGAGGGCGGCGAGGCAGAGTTTGTCGCAACGCAAGGCCCGGAAGATCGGTTCGCGTTTGAGCGCGGCGACAAAGCGGCGGCGGCCGGCGATGATGCCGGCCTGCGGGCCACCGAAAAGTTTGTCTCCGCTAAAACAAACGAGGTCCACTCCCTTCCTTAAGGCATCGGATGGCGCCGGCTCAGAGCCGAATGAAAATTCGGCGCAGGATTCAAGCGCTCCGCTACCGAGGTCGGCCAGGAGCGGCACGCGTTTCTTCCGGGCGAGGCGCGCGAGGTCAGCCAGGCTGGTCGATTCGACAAAGCCTTCCATATAAAAATTGCTGCGGTGCACGGTTAAAATGAGAGCAGTCTCCGCCCTGATGGCGGCTTCGTAGTCCTCGACCGAAGTGCGGTTGGTCGCTCCGACTTCCCGTAGCGTCGCGCCAGCCGTCTCCAGGATTTCGCCAATGCGAAAACCGCCGCCAATCTGGACCAGTTCGCCGCGCGAGATGACGACCTCGCGATTCGGTGCGGCAAAATGCTTCACGATCAGAACCAGCGCAGCTGCACAATTGTTGACGACGGTGGCGGCTTCGGCGCCGCAGAGGATGGCGAGGTGACGTTCGAGGTAACTGGCACGCTGGCCGCGCGCGCCGGTCTGGATGTCGAACTCGACATTGCCGTAACTGGCGGCCAGAGCGGCGACGGCCTGGGCCACGCCGGGGCCGAGGGGGGCCCGGCCGAAGTTGGTGTGCAGAATCACACCAGTCCCATTGATGACTGGTCGCAACCGGCTGCGCTGATGCCGTTCGAGGGCCGTATGAAGGGCGGCGACAATTTCATCGCAACCGGCCCGGCTCTTCGATTTGCGACGGGCCGCCAGTTCGCGGCGGATGGCATCGACCACAACGGCGCGCGGCAGGTCCACCGGTCCGAGTGCTTGCAGCACTTTGTTGACGGGCGGAAGGAAGCGCCGGGAGTTTACGGGTTCATGCATAGCAATGGTCTCTGCCGGGGGACGATTCGTCCGATCACAGCGGAAGAGAGCGTACGGTTTCGGCGCAGGACCCGAAGCAATTTCGGCAGATGGCGGGGCGCGACCGCCAGGAGCAGGCCGCCGCTGGTTTGCGCATCGCACAATAAGATCTTCCGGGCCGTTTCGGTGGCGCGCCAGCCGACCGTTCCGCGGGTCAGTTTCAGGTTGTCTTTCGTGCCGCCGGGGACGCAGCCCCCCGCGATCAATTCGTCAATTTCCGGATCAATCACGGGAATGGCCGCGGGATCGATGATGGCGGAAACGCCACTGGCGCGGCACATGGAGGTGAGATGTCCGATCAAACCGAACCCGGTGATGTCGGTGGCGGCCCGGACCAGTCTCGCTTCCGCGACGGTGGCACCGACGGTATTGAGGGTGGACATGAGCGCGATGGTGGTTTTCTGCAGAGCACGCGAACAAAGACCGCGTTTCATGGCGGTGGTGACAATGCCGGTGCCCAGCGGCTTGGTCAGGACCAGAAGGTCGTTAGGCCGGGCCTGGGCGTTGGTCATCAGATGCCGGAGCCGGACACTGCCGGTCACGGCCAAACCGTAGATCGGTTCCGGATTGCGGATGGTATGGCCCCCGACGATGGCGCACCCCGCCTCTTCCGCTTTGCCCTGGCCGCCGCGCAGAATGGCCGAGACGGTCCTGCACGAAACGAGATCAGCGGGAAATCCCATGATATTCAGTGCGGTCAGCGGGCGTCCGCCCATGGCGAAGACATCGGAGAGCGCGTTGGCGGCGGCGATTTGTCCGTAGGCGAACGGGTCGTCCACGATCGGGGTAAAAAAGTCGACCGTCTGCACGAGCGCGCGTTGCCGGTCCAGGCGGTAAACGCCGGCGTCGTCGCCCGTGCCGGAATTGACCAGGACCCGGCTGCGCCGCGCAATGGGAAACTGCGGCAAGACTTGCCGTAGCGCCTTTTGGCTCAGTTTGGAAGCTCACCCGGCGCATGAGGAGAGGGATGTGAGGGTACGAATCCGTTCACGGGTCATGTCATGTCACCGCCTTTCTTTATATGAGAGGTCCTGGAGGGGGGAGGCGTTGCCTTCCCGATGGGGAAGCTGACAGCTTCCCCTCCAATTGGTGGAGAGAGAAAAAGGGCGGAGAGGATAGGAATCGAACCTACCTCGGCCCGGCGGATGCCGAACCAACAACGGTTTTGAAGACCGCGAGGGCCACCAGGCACCCTTCACTCTCCCGGAAAAAGAAAAAGCAAACGCGCAACGTCCATCGCGCAACGTCCAACGCTCAAATAGGAAGGCGCCGCGCCGATGTGTCCGCTCGGTGGATGAGCTACTTCGTGGCTTTGACGGCTTTGACGACCGTATCGAAGTCGGGCCAGTCGCCGGAATCGAGTTTGGAGTGAAGGAGTTTTCCATTGGCCCGTATTTCGAAGGCGCCGCCCTTTGATGGAATGAGGGTGAGAGACGTGATTCGTTCGCCGAGCTCGAGAATCCTGGCCGCCAAACTGACGGCCTTCGGTGTGTAGTTTCAGACTACGCAATATTCGATCGAGACCTCTATTTTCACCCGTAAACTCCTTTCCGGATATGAGAGTACGGGACCGTCCGGAGACGGTCAAGGGTGGTCAGAACGCGGATCAGCGGTTGCGCGTGGAAGTGGGAGCTTCAGCCTCGTGTCCGCCACTGCCGAAGAGCATGGAGAAAACAACGAAGACGGAGGCGCGCGGCGAATCGTCGGTGGCGCCGAAGAGCGGCGATAGATCGACCCGTGTGTTTCGGGTTGGCTTCCAGGCGACGGTGGGTCCGGCTATAAAACGATAGGAAGGCATGCCCCGGATTCCCTTATCAGTGAAGGCGGTAAACTGCATTTCGATGCCGGCCTTGAGGCGTTCGTTAGTCAGTAATAAGGGCATCATGGCGCTTTGGGCAAAGCCATACTCCCGCCCTCGATCTCCCGTGACTTCCTGTTCGAAGAATCCATTCAAAGCCCATTCCACTTTCTCGAAGAAATCCTGCGAGAGGAGGAGGCGGACTTCGTAGGCGTCGGGCAATGGATGATGTTCGTTGATGAAACCCTGCGCATCGCCTGGGGCGGGTGGACCCTCGTCGTGCAGGACATCGTCCAGGCCAAATTTCCATTCGACAAAGAGGGTCGGGTTAAGCGGAATCTTGTTCCAATCCGCCAGGGCGTAGCGGGCTTCGATGCTGAAACTCCGATCCTGCACATGGCCATGGAAGGCTTCGATCGAGTTTTCGATGGCAATGCCAAATCGATAAGGCAAACCAAGCTCCACTTCTTCGGTAAACATGTGATCTGGCCGATTGAAACGCTGGGCGTCGCCCTGGTAGATGAGCCCGGTGTAAACGGCCCAGGGCGGGAGGACGTAGGCCTTGGTCAGATTGGAGGTGCGGCTGCGCGAGAAACCGGGGGGCGCGCCATAGGCGCTGCCGACTTCCTCGCCCGTGACCACGATACTTTCATCGAAGGTCGAAGACTGAGCGTGAAGGCGGGCGCCCTGGAGGCAGGCGACGAACGCAAGAGCGATGAGGGAATGGGTAATGAAAGAGGGGCGCATAAGATTTGTTAGGTTACTTTTTTGTCATGTTATAATGAGGGGACTCCTGTTTGCACGATAAAAATCGGAGGAGGCCTTTTCGTGCATCGCAGTGGGTTATGAGTCAGGGAAGGGCCGTTGTGCTTTCAGTGATTATTCGTTCCCGGGACCGGATTGGCTGTGTGTCCACGCCATTTATTTCTGTAAAAAAAACTTGTTCACACATCCACGCGCGGATCGCCCGTCGAACAGCGAAAAAAACCGCGCTGACTCCTTCGAGCCAGCGCGGTTTGTTATTTCGGGGCGCGCTGATTCAGCGCAGGGTGCCAGCTTTATCAGAAGGAACCGTTGGAGCGAGGGTGAGGTTTGTGCCGGGGCGGACGTGTCGCGGGGGCGGGGGCCAGGGAGTACGCACGCGCTCTCTGGCGCGGGGGGAACAACCGTGACCAAATCGATTTCGTTGCTCTCTGTCCCGGTGCCAACGCTATTGACCGCTTTGACGTAATAGTAGAGATGGCTGTCCGCTGGCGGATTGAGGTCGGTGTAATTGGGATTGGGATTCAGCGTGGTGAAAAGTTTGGTTTCATTCCGGGACGCAGTTCCACGCCAGATCTCATACTTGGTAATGTCAGGGCCGCCATTATCCGCGGCCGAGCGGTTCCGTTTGTTCTACATTTCCGAGAGGAAGCGGGCGGGTCGGCCGGGGCCGCGCGTTGATTTGTGGGATGCCGGATGGTAGGTAGCGTCCCGCCGCCCGTCCCATGAGTCAGAACTACAAAGACACACTCAATCTTCCGCGCACGGAGTTTCCGATGAAGGCGAATCTGGCCACGCGCGAGCCGGAGATGTTGAAGGCGTGGCAGGAGTCGCGGCTCTATGAGCAGATTCAGAAAGCGCGGGAAGGGCGCGAGTCTTTTGTTCTGCATGATGGTCCGCCCTTCGCCAACGGCGATGTCCACATGGGCACGGCCCTGAACAAGATTTTGAAGGACCTGGTCGTGAAATCGCAGAGCATGCTGGGGAAACGCGCTCCCTATGTGCCGGGCTGGGATTGTCACGGCCTGCCCATCGAATACAAGGTGGTGCGGGAATCGCGCGGCTTATCGCCGCTGGAGGTGCGCCAGAAATCAGAAGCGTTTGCGCGTAAATATGTCGATATCCAGCGGGAGCAATTCAAGCGGCTGGGCGTGCTGGGCGACTGGGATCATCCCTACCTGACGCTCGACCCGAAGTACGAAGCGGAAATTCTGCGCGCGTTCGCCGTATTCGTGGAGAAAGACCTGGTCTATCAATCGATGAAGCCGGTCTTCTGGAGCACGGGTGCGCAGACGGCTTTAGCTGAGGCGGAAGTGGAATACCAGGACCGCGACGACACTTCGGTCTACGTGAAATTTCCGATCGTGAGCGGGGAACTGGCGGGCCAGGCCAGCATCGCCATCTGGACAACCACACCCTGGACGTTGCCGGCCAATCTGGCCATCGCCGTGCATCCGAAAGAGCGCTACGTCGTGCAGGAATTTTCGCGCGAGGGCCAGACTGAGAAGTTGCTTCTGGCCGAGAAACTGGTTCCCCAATTTTGTGCGAATGCGAAGTTCGAAGCGGGCCAGGTCCTGCAATCGTTCGCCGGCAGCACGCTCGACCAGGTCCGGGCGCGTCATCCCTTTTTGGAGCGCGATTCCATTGTTCTGCCGGCCGACTTTGTGACGATGGACACGGGCACCGGCTGCGTCCATGTCGCTCCCGGTCACGGCGAGGACGACTACTTGTTAGGCAGCCGGAATAAACTGGCCATCCTGTCGCCCGTGGATGACCGGGGACTTTTCACCGAGGAAGTGGGCGTTCCAGCGCTCGTCGGCAAGTATGTTTTCGATGCGAACGCCGACGTGGTGCAGTTACTGCGCGAGCGCGGCATGCTGCTGAGCGACCAGGTCTTTCACCATTCCTATCCGTATTGCTGGCGTTCCAAGACGCCGATCATCTTCCGCGCGGTCGAGCAGTTCTTCATTCGGATCGAGGCCCTGCGCGGGCGCGCGCTCGAGGCCATTCACGAGGAAGTGAAATGGGTCCCCGGGTGGGGTGAAAATCGCATCGCCGGCACGGTGGAATCGCGGCCCGACTGGGTCATCTCGCGCCAGCGCAGCTGGGGTGTGCCGTTGCCGGTGTTCTACTCGGCCAAAGGCGAAACGATTTTGGACGCCGGCACCATTCGCAAACTGGCGGACCTGGTGGCGGAACGCGGCTCGAACATCTGGTTTGAGCTAAACGATGCCGACCTGGCGCGCGAGCTCGGATTGCCCGAGGGAACGAAGCACCGCAACGACACGATTGACGTGTGGATTGACAGCGGGGTCTCGCACCGGGCGGTTTGCGCGGTGCGGCCAGAACTGCATGATCCGGCTGACATGTACCTGGAAGCGACCGACCAACACCGCGGCTGGTTCCAGTCGTCGCTCATGACGAGTATCGCGTTGAATGATCGCGCGCCTTACAAGACCTGTGTCACTCATGGATTCGTGGTGGACGTGGACGGCAAGAAGATTTCCAAGTCGACCACCTACGACAAGCCGATGGACGCGGGTCATTTTGTGGGAAAACACGGCGCGGATCTGGTGCGGCTGTGGGCCAGCAGCATCAATTACACGGACGACGTGCCATTTTCAGAAGAGATGTTTACGCGGCTGGGCGACACCTATCGCCGGATTCGGAATACTCTGCGAATCTTGTTAGGCAATCTTTATGATTTTGAAGCTGTAGCCGGGGTCGGCGACCCCGGACCGGGGTCGATGACCCCGGCTACAACCTTAATTGATCGCTGGATTCTGGAGCGGCTGGACCACGTCATTGCGGAATGCCGCGCGGCTTATGCTGCCTTTGAATTCCACAAGGTTTACCACACGCTCAATCAGTTCTGCGCGGTCGACCTGAGCAGTCTCTACGTCGATATCACGAAGGACCGGATGTATTGCGACGCGCCCGAGGCGCCGCGCCGGCGGGCCACCCAGGCCGCCATGCACAGGATTTTCGATACGCTTTGTCGCTTGCTCGCTCCCATCCTGGCTTTCACCGCCGATGAAGCATGGCAGTACGCCCAGGCGGACGGGTCCGTTCATCTTCAGGAATTTCCCCGGGAAAATCCGCGAACGGACACGGCCACCTTGCAGATGAGCGAACTTTTGCGCCTGCGCGCCGTGGTCGGGCAGGCCATCGAGAAAGCGCGCCAGGAAAAGTTAATCGGAAATGCGCTCGAGGCGGCCGTGACTTTGCATTCTAATTCCGCGGTGACCAGTCAGATCGGCAAAGAAGAGCTGGAAGAATTCTTCATTCTGAGCGATCTGACCGTGCAGTCGGCCAGTGAGGCCAGCGTGTCGGTGGCAAAAACGGCGCAGGCGAAGTGCGCGCGCTGCTGGCGACATAGGCCTACCGTGGGCCAGAGCGCAGAGCATCCTGAACTGTGCGATCGATGTGCCGAAGTGGTCAGTCAGAAAAGGCAGACATGAAGTTTATTTTTCTTTTGTCGTTACCGCTTTGGGCGATCGATCAGCTCACTAAATACTTGGTCATCCAGTCGGTTGATCCGGAACAGCCGCGAGTGATTATTCCCGGCTTCCTCGATCTGGTTCATGTGACCAACACCGGCGCGGCCTTCGGTTCCTTCCGAAATAACAATGGATTTTTCATTGCCATTTCCTGCGTGGCGCTGCTCTTCGTGGTCTCGTTGCTGGTGCGGAGGCGGCCCCGGGACGTCTGGCGGGATGTCTCGCTCGGTCTGCTCCTCGCCGGGATTCTTGGGAATTTGACTGATCGGTTGTTGCACGGCCACGTCATTGATTTTTTGCTGTTCGATTTGCACATCCCGCTGGCTCATCCCTGGCCGGCTTTCAACGTGGCGGATTCCTGCATTTGCATCGCGGTCTTCTTTTTCATCATTCATTCCTTTGCGCACAAGACGGCGGAACCGGCTGCCACCGACGTGTAGCGCGGGTGGCAGGGACGCCGCGCTGCGGCGTCCGCTCCGCTGGCCTGGCATGGCGCACGGACAGGGCAGCGCGATGTCCCTACCCTCCGGAAAAGAGGGGCACGGGCGATTGACCGCAATCGCCGGTGACGGAACGTATCGAGTCTGGTTTGGTTCGAGCTGATTTGATGAAAACTTCATCGCCCATGGAAGACGCGGCGCGCGGCATTGTGGACCGGTTGCGCGCGGCCGGGCACGTCGCCTATTTCGCGGGGGGATGCGTGCGCGACGTCGTGCGCCAGCAGACGCCCAAGGATTTTGATATCGCGACGGACGCGCCACCCGAGGCGGTGCAGAAGACCTTTGCCCGGACCTACGCGGTCGGCGCCCATTTTGGCGTGATCGTGGTGCTGGAAGATGAGTTCCAGTTTGAGGTCGCCACTTTTCGCGCGGACGACGCTTATATAGATGGCCGGCGGCCGGTGGCGGTGCGGTTTACCTCTCCGGAAGAAGATGCGCGGCGCCGCGATTTCACGATCAACGGGATGTTTTATGATCCGATCAAGGAAGAGGTGATCGATTACGTGGGCGGGCGTGCGGACCTGGAGGCGAAACTGGTGCGCGCGATTGGAGAGGCGCGGGAGCGATTCGAGGAAGATCGGCTGCGCATGCTGCGGGCTGTTCGATTTGCCACCGTTTTGGGATTTGAGATTGACGGACCAACCTGGGATGCGCTGGTGGCGCAGGCCGCAGGCATCACCCAGATCAGTGCGGAACGAATCCGCGAAGAATTGGTCCGCATTTTTCTTTCGCCGAACCGCATGCGCGGCTGGGATCTGCTTGATCGGAGCGGTTTGCTCCGGGCCGTCCTGCCGGAAATCGAAGCCATGAAGGGATGTGACCAGCCGGAACAATTTCATCCGGAAGGGGACGTCTTTCAGCACACCCGATTAATGTTAGGCCTGCTGCCGCCGGCCGTTTCCGTGCCGCTCGTTTTTTCCGTTCTCCTGCACGACGTGGCCAAGCCGGTTACGGCGACCGTGGACGAGACGGGCCGCATTCGCTTCAATGGTCACGACCGGCTCGGTGCGGCCATGACGGAGCAGATCATGGAGCGTTTGCGTTTCTCTAGGGCGGAGATTGATGCAGCGGTGGAGATGGTTCGCCAGCACATGGTTTTCAAAGACGTGCCCAACATGCGAGTGGCCAAGCTGAAGCGGTTCATGGCGCGCCCCACCTTTCAGGAGGAGCTCGAGTTGCACCGGGTGGACTGCGCGGGCAGCCATCAGATGCTCGACAATTATAAGTTTCTGCTGCGTAAAGGCGAAGAGTTCGCCAAGGAGCCGATTATCCCGCCGCCCCTGGTGCGCGGCGAAGACCTGATTGCGCTGGGACTGAAGCCGGGCCCCCGCTTCGGGGAGATTTTGGAAGCGGTCGAAACTCGCCAGCTGGAAGGCGCCTTACGTGATCGGAGTGAGGCGCTCGCATGGGTAAAAAGCGAGTATTTGTTGGGCAGGGGCGCCTAACGAAAGGGGTCTGCCCCGAGGCTTGCTGGGTTTGCGCGATGTCACTGGAGTTGACCGCGCCATTCCCGGTCGTGTCGCCGACCAGCATGCTTATGGTGGCCGGTAACGGAACCGATATTTCCGGTCGAGTCGATCACATTACTCAAGGTCACGCCAACGGTTTGGGCGTTGGTCACGCCTGTCAGATCGACGATGTATTGATGCGGATCCGTTCCGAGCGACCGATTGCTGATGCTACCGGTTCCACTGAAGGTGGCGCCGCCCACGCTGGTCAGCGGATTGGCAAAGGTGAAGACCATCTGGAAGTTACCACTGGCTCCGCCGCTGCGGCATTCAACCGCGGGCGTGCCGGTCAAGGGCAGATTGATATCGAACGGTCCGGCGCTGCCATGCACCATGCGCGAGACCACCTGCAACGGTATTGTCACTTCGATCAACTGATGCGCCGTGTTGGAGCTCACTTTACCCCGCGAATCGGTCACCACGAGTTTGGCATCGTAGAGGCCCGTGTTGCCGAAGGTGTGGCTGATCGTCGGAGTCCTCTGCATAACACCGTCTCCGCCATCACCAAAGTTGAAGGTGTAGTTTGCAATGGTGTCGATCGCGTCGCTGTCGGACGAAGCGCTGGCATTGAAGTTCACCGCGAGCGGCTTGCTCCCCGTATTGATGTTGGCCGCGAGACTGGCGAGGGGCGCCGCGTTCGGCAGACACAAGTTGGCCGGGCGCAGGCTGTAGCTGGTGCCGCCGGCGGTATCTGGAATGGAGCACAGGGCAAAAGCCAGAAGGACGCGAGGGTTAAAGAAGCCGGATTCGGAAGGAGATTTTTTTTGCATACGGGATGTGCTGTGAGGTTCACCTGAATTCGTGATTGCGGGGGGCGGTGGCCTTCTCATGACAGGAATGTAATGTTTTATTTAAACCGCAGAGGCGCTCGGTTCGTGCGGTCGCGGGTGAAAGCGGCGGCCCGGCTTTGACATCAAACCTCAAAGATCGAACATCAGGGATCGCATGAGAATTTTGATGATCAGCGCGGAGGGACCTCCTTTGCAGCGTGCCGGGGCGCTGGTCGATGTGATCGATGCGCTGCCCCACGAGCTGCGCAAGCAGGGACACGAAGTGAGCGTGGCTTTGCCGTTCTATCGCGAGATCCGCGAGCACTCATCCTTTCCCGTGGAGGACACCGGCATCACGGTGGACGTGCGGGTGGGCGAGAAAACCTACGTGGCCGAGTATCTGGAAGGACACAGCCCTAGCGGGGTGCAGTTATTTTTCATCCGGTGCGACGAGTTTTTCGATCGACCGGGGATTTACGGTGAGCAGGGACAGCCTTACGAGGATAACGCCGCTCGCTTCATCTTTTTTAGCAAGGCGGCCATTGAACTGGCGCGCCGGTTGACCCCGGCGGTGCAGATTTTGCACGCGCACGATTGGCCGGCCGCCCTCGTGCCTCTGCTCGTGCATGCGTATCACCTGCCGCTCGCCACCGTCCTGACGATTCATCATGTGGCGGAGCAGGGCAGTTTTTGGGGGCTTGATTTTAAACTCACGAATCTGCACGAGCGTTTCTTTACGCTGCGCGGCCTCGAGTTTTTTGGCCGGATGAATTTCCTGAAAGGCGGGATTCTTTACGCCGACCGGATCACGACGGTGAGTGAGCGTTATAAGCGCGAGATTCTGAGCGCGGAAGGTGGCGGCGGTCTCGATATTGTGTTGCGCGAGAATGCGCACAAGCTCACGGCCATTTTGGGCGGGGCCGACTACTCGCGCTGGGATCCGGCGACTGATGCCCTCCTGCCGGCACGCTACG
Organism: Chthoniobacterales bacterium; assembly: GCA_038203615.1. Lineage (GTDB taxonomy): Bacteria > Verrucomicrobiota > Verrucomicrobiia > Chthoniobacterales > UBA10450 > JBBRDU01. The sequence goes on along the minus strand of JBBRDU010000007.1, from coordinate 20,658 downwards.
ATCTGAACAATTTGTTAGGAAAACAGCTGAACCGCGACGCCCTGCTCAGCGGGTTGAGCCTCGATCCGGCTCCGACAGGACCGGTCTTTGGCATGGTGACACGGGTCGTTCAGGAAAAGGGCTTTGAGATTCTCATGCCGTTGCTGGATCGGCTGCTTTCGGATGATGTTCGATTAATTATCCTGGGCGAGGGCGACCCGGCCTTTGAAACGAGATTGGCCGTGGCGGCGCGCAAATTCCCGGCCAAGTTCGCATACCGGAAGCAATACGATGAGAAAAGCGCTCACGTCATCGAAGCGGGCATGGACGTCAGTCTGATTCCTTCGCGCTTCGAGCCGTCGGGATTGAGTGCCACTTACAGCTTGAAATATGGAGCATTACCGGTGGCCCGCGCGACGGGCGGGATCCAGGAGATCATCGAGGATTACGATGCAAGCGCGAACCGGGGGTATGGCTTCCTTTGTTACGAGCATTCCAGCGAGGCTTTCTGGGACGCGATCAAACGGGCCCGCCGTCATTTCCGCGATGGGCGACTGTGGGGCACCTTGATGGAACGCGCCATGGCTCGCGATTTTTCATGGGAAAAGGCGGCGGAACGCTACGAAGAAGTCTACGCGGACCTGGTCGATCGCACGGGCGAAGCTGCGGCGTAGGTCCCTGACGGCAAGTGGAATGCGCGTCATTCCGACGCGCGCGGCGAGGATCGGCTTTGGGGGGCGACGGCCATTTTGACGCGAATAAATGCAAGGCGTCCTCGTCCAATTCTGCCACTGAAAGTCGCGTCCACGAACGAAAAGCAATGCGATTAGAAACTGCCACGTCCGCACCCATGCCCAGCGAGATCGCCGTTTCGGCTTCCCCCACAAGTTCTTGCCAACCCCGAAGCTTTGGTATCTTCTCGGCCCTTCCTGTGGCCGAGTCGAAGCCATCTATTCAACCAGTGGTCCGCGCGTTGATCGCGGGTCTGCTGATGACGCTCGGGCAAATGGTGGTGGCGGTCGGTCTGCTCGCCCCGGAGGGCCCTCTTTCCTACCGCTATTCCACCCTTGTTCAGCACGACGGCTACTGGTTCATGAACATCGTGGATCGGGGGTATCAGACGATTGTGCCTCCGATCAATCATAAGGTCATTGAGGTCTCCAACGTGGCCTTTTTCCCGGCCTATCCCCTCATCGCTGGCGCCTTGCGCTACGGACTCGATTTGGAAACCGACAAAGCGTTGTTGCTCACGGCCCAGGCGGCGGCTTTCGGCTTCTGGTGTTATTTCTTCCTCTTCTGCGAGCGCTGGCACCTTTCGCCAACCCTGCGGTTTTTTGGCGCCCTCGCCATCGTGGCGCACCCGGCGGCCTTTTTTCTCGTGGCGGGATATTCGGAGTCTCTTTTTTTGATGGCGCTGCTCGGTTTTATTTATTGGAGCAGCGCGGAAGGGGGGGGTGCCAAGGTCCTGGCGGCTTTGCATGGGATCTGCATGTCGGCCACGCGCATCGTGGGAATTCCATGCGCGGCTCTGCCGGTCTTGCGCTCCGTCGTGGATGGGGGCTGGAACGGACTGCGTCATCCGATCGGCTGGGTGCGGCAACATGGATCCGCCATCGCCCTGATGATCGCGGCCACCATGGGGGCCGGTTTATTCTTTCTCTATTGTCAGGTTCGTTGGGGGCACTGGGACATTTACATGCTGACCCAGTCAGCCGGCTGGGGCATTACCCCCGATTACCTGGCCATTTTTAAGCCGTCCAGTTACCGGTGGCTCATGCCGGCTCTGAACAATCCGACGGAAGCGAGCCAGATGGCGATGACTCTGGGGGGGCTGCTTCTCCTGGGGGCGGGAGTGATGGAAGGGCTGCCGGCGGTGCGGCGTCGGACCCAGTGGCAGGTGAGGGTCGGGTTCTATTTCTGTGCCGGCCTCATTTACTTTATCTCGGTCAGCGGGGTCGCATGCGTGGAGATGGAAAGTATGCTCCGCTACGAATTTTGCGTGCACGCGTTAATGGTACTGGCCTTTTTGCATTTTCTGCGGCAATTTCGAACCCCGCCGGCCCTCGTTCGGATCCTCGGCATGGCGGTGGTGGCGTTGGGCAGCGCCGCGGGATTAAGCGTGCAGGGATGGTACGTGTGGAATTTTACGAGGGGTAACTGGGTTGCTTAGGAATACATGAAAACAAACGTAGCTATTATTGGCGCCGGCCCGGCTGGGCTGACCGCCGCTTATCTTTTATCGAAGAACGACGTGGAGGTCACCGTGCTCGAGGCGGACCCGGTCTATGTCGGGGGGATCTCCCGCACGGCCACCTATAAAGGTTTTGGTTTCGACATTGGCGGGCATCGCTTCTTCTCCAAGTGTAAGGCGGTGGAAGATCTTTGGACCGAGATTCTCCCGAACGACATGCTGGTGCGCCCGCGCTCGTCCCGAATCTTTTACGGTGGCAAATTCTTTGCCTACCCGTTGAAGCCGTTCGAAGCGCTCTTTAAGCTGGGCGTGTTCCGCTCGATTCTGTGCGTCCTCTCCTGGTTGAAGGCGCGTCTCTTCCCTGTCCCGAATCCCCGGAACTTTGAAGACTGGGTCAGTAATCAGTTCGGCAAACGTCTCTTCAACACTTTCTTCAAAAGTTACACCGAGAAAGTCTGGGGAATGAACTGCAAAGACATCTCGGCCGACTGGGCCGCGCAACGCATCAAGGGATTATCGCTCGGCAGCGCCATTCGCAATGCGCTTCTGCCCAAGCGCCAGCCGAAGGATCGGACCAAGGTCATTAAGACGCTGATCAATTCGTTTCGCTATCCGCGCAAAGGCCCGGGCATGATGTGGGAAGCATGCGCCGACAAGACCCGGCAAATGGGCGGCCAGATTGAGATGGGCTGTAAAGTAACCGGTTGCTCGTATGACGAAGGCGCTTCCACCTGGACCATTCAGTTCACCGATCGAGAAGGGCAGACACAAACACTCCAATCCGAGCATGTCATCTCTTCCGCGCCCATGCGCGAACTAGTGCGCGGGCTGGCTCCCAAAGTTTCCGAGGGGGCGCTGCATGCGGCCGAGAGCCTGAAGTATCGGGACTTTCTCACCGTCATGCTGATCCTGAAGGATCGGCAGAAGTTCGATGATAACTGGATCTACATTCACGATCCGAGTGTGAAGGTCGGACGCGTCCAGAACTTCCGCTCCTGGTCACCCGAGATGGTGCCGGATCCGGACAAGGCCTGCTACGGCCTGGAATATTTCTGTTTCGAGCACGACGGCGTCTGGGATTCGAAAGACGAAGAGCTGATCAAGCTGGCCACACGCGAACTGATGAAGATCGGACTGGCCGAAGAAGGGGACGTGCTCGATGGCTGTGTCGTTAGGCAGAAAAAAGCGTATCCGGTTTACGATGACGATTACGCTCGTCACGTCGAGACCATCGCGGTCGAGTTGGAGGCCCGCTTTCCCAACCTGCACCTGGTCGGTCGGAACGGCATGCACAAGTACAACAACCAGGATCATGCCATGATGACGGCGATGCTTTGCACTGAGAATATTTTGGCGGACACGAAGCTGTACGATCTCTGGCAGGTCAATGGCGACGCCGAGTATCACGAAGCCGGATCCGCCGCGGCGGAAGAAACGCAGGGAACAGCGCTGCGCCTTGTGCCCATGCGGGTGGACCCGGCAGCCTCTGCCACGCTGGCGTCCGAATAACGTAGGGTCCCACCGCCGCTCCTTGGCCGGTGGGGCGAGACTCCGTCGAGCCGACGAATCGGCGGAAAAATCCACGGCTCGACCGAGTCTCGCCCCGATTGCTTGATTTTGCCTAACAAAAATCAGGAACGCACTGGCCTGACCCCGATTGTGAGACAGATCAAAGCCGTAGTTCGGCCGATTATTTAGTTGGATGACCTTGTCCTGATCTCGGGACAGTGCCCGGGTTTTTGACCAGTAGCGTGGCAGCGGCATCTTGCCGATGTTTTAGGAGATCATCGGCTGGAAGCCGATGCCACTTTGGCGACGGATGAATTTACTCGGTGAATTCTTCGATGGGCGGGCAGGAGCAAAAGAGGTTTCGGTCGCCGTAGACGTTGTCGATCCGGCCAACAGCCGGCCAGAATTTGTAGTCCCGCGTCCAAGGGGCAGGATACGCCGCTTCCTCGCGCGAGTAAGGATGATCCCATTTCGGTGAGGCAATCTGCTGCGCCGTGTGCGGGGCGTTTTTGAGCACGTTGTTCTTCGCATCAGCCTTGCCCTGCGCGACTGCTTCGATCTCCGCATGAATCGCAATCATGGCGTCGCAGAAACGATCGAGCTCGTCCTTTGATTCGCTCTCGGTTGGCTCGATCATCATGGTTCCGGCCACCGGCCAGGAAACGGTGGGCGCGTGGAATCCGTAATCCATCAGGCGCTTGGCCACGTCTTCCACTTCGATGCGGGCGCTCTTCCATTGGCGGAGATCAATGATGCACTCGTGCGCAACGAGGCCGTTCTTGCCTTTGAAGAGGACAGGGAAATAGCGGTCGAGCCGTTTCGCCATGTAGTTGGCGTTCAGGATTGCGATCCTGGTGGCCTGCGTCAGGCCGGTGCGCCCCATCATCCGGATGTACATCCACGAGATGGTGAGAATGCTGGCGCTGCCGTAGGGAGCGGCCGCCACGGGGCCGGTAGAAGCGCTGAGTGTTGAGGGTTGAGAGTTGAGAGATGGGAAGCCAGGCAGGAAGGGAACAAGGTGTTTGGCCACGCCAATGGGTCCGACGCCGGGGCCGCCGCCTCCGTGCGGGATGCAAAAAGTCTTGTGCAAATTCAGGTGGCAAACATCGGCGCCGTAATCGCCCGGCCGGCAAAGACCGACCTGCGCGTTCATGTTGGCCCCATCGAGATAAACCTGGCCGCCATGCGAATGCACGATGTCGCAGATATCGCGGATGGTAGGCTCAAAGACGCCATGCGTGCTCGGGTAGGTGACCATGAGCGCGCCCAAATCACTCGCATGCTGGTCGGCCTTGGCGCGCAGATCAGCCAGGTCGATATCGCCATCCTTGAGGCACGCGACCGGCACTACTTTGTATCCAGCCATGACTGCGCTGGCCGGATTGGTTCCGTGCGCTGACGTTGGAATCAGGCAGATATTGCGATGCGCTTCGCCGCGTGATTCGTGATAACCCCGGATGGCGAGTAAACCGGCATACTCGCCTTGCGATCCGGCATTCGGCTGCAGAGAGACCGCCGCGAAACCAGTAATCTCCGCCAGCCACTCTTCCAGTTGGCCGCACATCTCGGCGTAGCCGCTGGTCTGGTTGGCCGGGGCGAACGGGTGAAGCTTGGCGAACTCCGGCCATGAGACCGGAAACATCTCGGCCGTGGCGTTGAGTTTCATGGTGCACGAGCCGAGCGGGATCATGGAGTGGCAGAGCGAAAGATCGCGCGACTCCAGTTTTCTCATGTAACGAAGCATCTGGGTCTCGGTGCGATGCGTGTTGAAAACGGGATGCTGGAGAAATTTCGATTCTCGATTCTCGAATTTCGATTCGGGAGATGAACGGCGCGCCAGCTCGTCAAGATCGACATTCTGCTCGCGCAGCTTCGGATCAGCGTCCATCACGGCGTCGAGAATTTCGCGGAGATCAGCCAGGGTGGTTGTCTCATCCAACGCGATGGAGAGAAGCCGGTCATTCAGCAAGCGGAGATTGATTCCGCGTTTGGCGGCGGCCCTCACCACTTCGGAGGCATTACCGGAAGTCTGCACCGTGACCGTGTCGAAGAAGCGCTCGTGCACCGGCGTGTAACCGAGCTGCTTCAGTGCGGCGGCCAGGAGCCGCGCCGTTTGATGAACGTAACGGGCGATGGCGGTGAGCCCTTCCGGGCCGTGATAGACCGCGTACATGGAGGCCATGACCGCGAGCAGAACCTGCGCGGTGCAGATATTACTGGTCGCCTTGTCGCGACGGATATGTTGCTCGCGCGTTTGCAAGGCGAGCCGATAGGCCGGGCGTCCCTCCGCGTCGTGCGAAACGCCTACGAGCCGGCCCGGCATGTGGCGCTTGTATTGGTTGCGCGTGGCGAAATAGGCAGCGTGCGGGCCACCGAACCCGACGGGAACGCCGAACCGCTGGGTGCTCCCGACTGCCACGTCCGCTCCCATTTCTCCGGGTGTCTTGAGAAGAGTGAGCGCAAGGATATCGGCCGCGACGACGACGACCGCCCCGGCGGCGTGCGCTTGCCTAACGAACTCGGAGTAATCGTGAATCGCGCCGTCCGTGGCCGGGTACTGAACGAGGGCGCCGAAAACTCCGGAGTCGAATTGGAAGGTGGAAAAATCGCCGACCTGAACTTCAAGCCCGAGGGGCTTGGCCCGGGTGCACACGACTTCGATAGTTTGCGGATGGCAATGGTCGGCCACGAAAAATGTCTTGCGATCGGGTGCTGCCGCATGGCCAAGGGCCATCGCTTCCGCCGCGGCCGTGGCTTCGTCGAGCAACGAGGCATTGGCAATGTCGAGTCCGGTCAGGTCCGTCACCATCGTCTGGAAATTGACGAGCGCTTCGAGGCGGCCCTGCGCCAGCTCCGCTTGGTATGGTGTGTAAGCGGTGTACCAGCCCGGGTTCTCTAGGATATTGCGCTGGATCACCGGTGGCGTGATCGAGTCGTGATAACCCGCGCCGAGGAAAGAACGCGCCACTTGGTTTTGGCGGGAAAGGGCGCGCAGTTCGGCCAGCGCTTCCGCCTCCGATACGCCCTCCGGCAGCTGGAGCTCACCCTTGAGACGAATGTTTTTGGGAACCGTCGCGTCGATCAGAGCGTCCAGGTTGGCAAAACCCAGGTGATCCAGCATTCCGTCCATTTCGGGATCACTCGGCCCGATGTGGCGTCTCGAAAACGAATCACTTTTCGCCCGCCTCATCGCGGCTTCCCGTGCGGCTTCCCTATGCATGGGTGAGACTACGGAACCGCCGCCTCGGTTCAACTTTTCAGTGCGACATGGCATACGCCCCGACGGTGATCCCGGCGCTCGGAAGGACAAAGCAAAGGCGCTTCGGCGCTACTTTGAGTCGTAGGTCTCGACGCCGTGGCTCTTCAATTGGGCGCACACCTGTGCCAGATGCTCGCGGTTCCGCGTTTCGACGGTGCAGAGCACATGCACAGCGGACACATCTGTGCCGGCGAAGGCGCGATCGTGCACCACCTGTTTGATACTCGCTCCGGTCGAAGCGATTTGCGCGGTCAGGTCGGCCAGACCGCCCGGTCGATCGCTGATGACGGCGACGAACCGGCCGAGCCGGCCATCGGCCACGAGCCCGCGTTCGATGACGCGACTGAGCACGTTCGGATCGATGTTCCCGCCGCAGAAGAGCAGGACGCATTTTTTTCCAGCGAACTCTTTCAGCTTTCCAGAAAGGCAAGCGGCCAGGGACGTGGCCGCTGCGCCTTCCACCACGCCCTTTTCCAACTCGACGATGCGCAGGATGGCGATGGCGATCTCTTCCTCCGAAACGGTCACAATTTTATCGACGCGCGGATGCGCGATGGCAAAGGCGTTTGCGCCCACTTCCGGGATGGCCAATCCGTCGGCCAGCGTGGGATGCAGCGCGATCCGAGTCGGTTTGCCCGCTTCCTCCGCCGCCGAAAAACTGGCGACGTGTTCCGCCTCAACGGCCACGATTTTGACATTCGGACGCAGAGTTTTCACGGCCAGTGCGACGCCCGCAAGAAGTCCGGCGCCACCGACGGGAACCACCACTACGTCCACGTCCGGCACTTGCTCCAGGATCTCGAGACCGACCGTGCCCTGGCCGGCAATGATAGAGGGATCATCGTATCCATCGATGTAGGCAAGCCCCTGTTCTTTCGCAATCTCATACGCGCGAGCTTTCGCTTCGGCGAAGTCCTTGCCATGAAGCACCACGGTGGCTCCGAGTTTCTGGCAATTGCTGACCTTAATGAGGGGAGCGAACTTCGGCATGACCACGGTGGCCGGCACGCCCAGTAGTTTTCCCTGGTAAGCCAAGGCTTGGGCGTGATTGCCGGCGGAGGCCGCGATGACGCCGAGCTTCTGTTGGGCGGGCGGCAATTGCGCCAGGGCATTACGCGCGCCGCGCTCCTTAAAACTTCCGGTGCGCTGCAAGTTGTCGAGCTTGCAGAAGATCTCCATGCCCGTGATCTCGCTGAGTGGAATGGAATGTGGGCAGGGGGAATAGTAGACCGCGTCTTTGATTCGATCCCGCGCCTTCTCGATGTCCTCGAACGTCACCACGCACGTCCCATATACCTTGAGCGCGAGAGCAGCAACGTTTTCGCGTTGTCGATCGCACTCCGATTGAACCCGGGTGCCTTGGTGGAACGGCCTCTCCCCTGGCGCGCCGTAGTCTTGGCGAAGGAGGCGAGGGCGTTGCAAAAACAGATTTCGCCGAAAGCGGCTTCCATCCTAGGGACAAAAAGAAGCGGGGAAAGATGGAGCAGCTTCCGCGGCTGAAGGATGAACATCGCGCTGGGAGATCGCGATCCACCTCCATCGCGTGCGATGATCAGGAATCCAACGCCTGCCGCACGGTCTTGGCCAGTTGCTCGGGGTCGAATGGCTTTGGCAGAAAAAACATGCCGTTCTCCACGCGGTCGCCGGGATGGAGGGATTCCTCGAGGTAGCCGGAGACGAACACCACTTTGGTCGGAGGACTGACCTGGTGGACCCAATCGGCAAAGAAACGTCCGCTCATTTGCGGCATCACCAGATCGGTCAGGAGAAGATGGATCTTTCGTTTGGCGTTGCGAACGAACAAACGCTGCGCGTCGTCGCCATTGGCCGCTTCCAGAACGTCGTAGCCTAGATTGCGCAGAACCCGCACCGACATGTGCCGCACACCGATGTCATCCTCCAGCACCAGAATTGATTCGGTGCCAACCGGTAACTTTCGGTCGGCCGGTTTCTTATAGGAGGGCGGCGGGGGCGCCGGAACTTTAGGAAGATAAATTTCCACGCGCGTGCCTTTGCCGACTTCGCTATCGATGCGAATGCTTCCGCCGCTTTGTCGCACGATCCCATAGCTCGTGGCCAGGCCGAGACCGCTGCCGCGTCCTTCATCCTTGGTCGTGAAGAAGGGCTCAAACAGGTGATTTTTGACCTCGTCTGTCATGCCCACGCCGGTGTCGATGACGCTGATGACGACATAATCGGCCGACGGAAGCGCATCCAATCCGGACGGTGTCTGGTCGTCCTGCGCCACTGCCACCGATGCCGTTTCCAAAGTCAACTGTCCGCCGCTGCGCATGGCATCGCGGGCATTGACCGCCAGGTTCAAAATGATTTGAGTGAGTTGGTCCGGATCCACCTTGATGTGCGCGCCAGCTTTATCGCGGTGAAGCTGACAAACGACCGTAATGTGATCGCCGAGAAGACGCAGGAGAGAGCGCTCCAGATTCTGCACCAGACTATTCGCTTCAATCACGCGCGGCTCGAGCGTCTGCTTGCGACTGAAGGCCAAAAGTTGCCCGGCCAGAGCCGAGGCGCGTCCGGCGGCGCCGCGGATCTCGGACACATGGCTGGCGATGGGTCCCTTGGCGCCCGATTCGGAAAGAACGAGGTCGCTGTAGCCCAGGATAGTGGTCAGAAAATTATTGAAATCATGCGCGACGCCGGCGGCCAGTTGTCCGAACGCTTCCATTTTCTGGGAGCGACACAACTGGTCCTGCAGTTGTTTACGTGCGGTAATATCCATGAGCGAACCGACGAATCGGGTGGGCTGTCCGGTCGCGTCGCGCTGGATGACGGCGCGTTCGAGGATCTGAAGATACTCTCCGCCAGCCTGCTGAAATCGATACTCGCCGCTCCAATGCTCCAAGCCATCGGCGAACGCAGCCCGAATGCTGATGGCCACCCGCGCGCGATCCGCCGGATGGACGTGATCCTGCCAAAACCCCAGGTCGAGAGGTTGGCCGGGTTCGGGGTAACCGAGCAGCGTCTCCAGGCCCTGCGGCCAGAAGAGCGCCCCTTTGATTACATCCCAATCCCGAATTGCATCGTTCGTAGCCCGGGCAACGATCTGAAGATAGTTGTCGCTTTGCGACGAACGACTTTCAGGTAAGGCGCGATTCTGTTCATGATAGGCTCCATTGAAGTCATGTGGTACAAGTGCCAGATCGCCGACCAGAGAGTGCGCTACTGGTTTGTTAGTCTGATTCCCGGTAGCCAATCCCATGTGTCGCAACGATCCAAGGCGATGTTAGAACGAGCTAGTTCTGTGCCTGCATTGGGCGGGCCCGGAGAGGCAAGATTTCTGTCCCTTTTTTCTTCCTGAAAATATCGCGCAGCCTGAAATTTATTATGATTACTCCCATGGATCCGCCAAAGCCTCTCAAAAATCAGATAGCGCTCGTGACCGGCGCCAGTTCCGGGATCGGCGAAGCCTGTGCCATCGCCCTCGGGGCGGCCGGAGCAGGTGTCGTGGTGAATTACATTTCAAACCCGGAGGAAGCGGAGCGCGTCGTGGGAGTGATTCGTGCCGATGGCAGTGATGCCATCGCGTTGCCGGCGGATGTGAGCCAGGAAAACGAAGTTCAGCAGATGTTTGCCGCTGCGATGGCGCATTTCGGGACGGTCGACATCCTGATTAATAATGCGGGGTTGCAGTGCGATGCCGCTTTTCACGAGATGACGCTGGCCCAGTGGAACCTGGTCTTAAATGTGAACCTGACCGGACAATTCCTGTGTGCGCGCGAAGCCGTCGGTGAGTTCCTGCGGCGCGGGGTGGTTCCCGCGGTGTCGAGCGCAGCCGGCAAAATCATTTGCATGAGCTCCGTTCATGAGGTGATCCCGTGGGCCGGGCACGTCAACTACGCGGCCTCCAAGGGAGGAGTGATGCTCATGATGAAAAGCATGGCGCAGGAGTTGGCTCCAAAGAAAATCCGGGTCAACAGCATTGCTCCCGGCGCCATCAAAACACCGATAAATCGAGACGCCTGGGATACTCCCGCGGCTGAGCAGAAATTGCTCACCCTGATCCCGCAGGGGCGGGTTGGTCTTCCCAAAGACATCGCTCAAGCGGCGGTTTGGCTGGCCTCGGATGCCTCCGATTATGTCGTTGGAACGACCTTGTTCGTTGATGGAGGAATGACGCTTTATCCCGGCTTTGCCACCGGTGGGTGAGTCGAGCGCCTAACGGTTCGTCGCGGAAAGCGGTCCGACGGAAGCGTCGTTGGCCGTAACCAGGACATTTTCCCGGGCGTGCAGTGTCGCGAACTTTGAATCGAGCGCGTCGTGCAAGGCCGGGATGGCGAAGGACTCTTTCTCCCTGGACGCCGGATGATCTGGCGATGGCTGCTCCACGACCGGGGTGAACGCCGTGACAAGGCCTGGCTTCTCTACCCGGAAAGCGAGGCGGACGAACTTGGTTTCGATCCCAACCAGGGAAACGCCGAACAACCGCTTGTGGGAGAAGGGAACGATGCCCTCCACTTCGACCCAGTCTGCGCTATCAGCCTTCAACCGCTCGTTTGACACCGCGATTTTAAGTTCGCCGCGCGCGCGGGCGTTTTCATTGAGGAAAGTCAGCCGATCGATCAGACGCGCCTTGGGTAACTCCACCACAAAGTCGGTTTCGCCCTCCTGTAGAAGGCAGGTCACGGTGCCATCATCCATGATCAAGGCAGCCGCTCCGGGATCGGGTTGCTTGGAGACATGACCGGTCTGGCCGTCCGGGGTAACGCATTCGATCCTCGCGCCGCCGTTCATCTCGGCGAGGGCGGCCGGGGCGGGTGAGCGGTCGGAAGAGTCGATTGCATATGTCCAAGGCGCGGCCAGCAAAGCGAAACCGGCGATTAGCCAGGTTCTTTGGAGGGTTGGTAAGGCGGCGCGGACCATGTTCATTTATAAAGAAGAGCTTAACCCGCGCCAGCGGGTGGGGGATTTGCCGTCCGGGTGCCGCATCCCTTCCGGGGGCCTGTTTTCCTCGAAAAACAGGTAAAAACAGGGCCTGGAAAGAGCTGATTTCGCTTGCCTTGGAGGTCGATCTCCGGGTAAAAGGGAAAGGACTACTTCAATTTAGACATCACGAGAGCGGGATCGTACCCTGGCATAGCATTCGCAACGAGCGCCGTGCTTAAGGGTGACGCGCCTGCGAACAAAACACCTTGGTACCACAACTGCTAACTCTAAACCCGCCGCACCAGCCTATGACCCGCACCGCACTTCCACGTTCATTCGCCCATTCTCTGAAGCGCTTCGTCTGCCTGCTGTCGCTCTCCCTGTTGTGCGCGCCGGGCGTGACTCGATCACAAGACGCTGTTCGTCCTTCCTTGGCGGGGGAGGCTTCGTCTGAAGCGCGCCGTCAGGATATCGAACATATCCCCTACAATCTTCTGGTGGGTCCGATCCGCTTCCGTTTCAGCGCCACCATGGGCATCGAGTATAATGATAATATCTCCCTGGCTCAGCACGATGAGAAGCAGGACGACCTGATTTTTCGCCCCCAGGTCAATTTCAACGCGGTTTGGCCGATTACCCAGTTAAACACCCTGCGTTTTGATATCGGCATCGGCTATTCGGCTTACGTGCAGCATTCCGGCAATAATACCAATGGCATTCTGGTCACCCCCGGGTCGCAGCTCGCCTTCGACATCTTTGTCGGAGACTTCCGTATTAACATTCATGATCGCATGTCCGTGCAGCAGGATCCGATTACCCAGCCGCAGCTCAATAACACGGCAGATTACGGACGTTTCGAGAACACGGCGGGCATTTCCGTCCTCTGGGATTTGAACAAGGTCCTGCTCACGATCGGCTACGACCATTATAACTTTGTCGCGACCAACTCGGCCTTCGATTACCTCAATCGCAACGCCGAGATCCTCTCCGGGTCGCTCTCCGTCGCCGCCACCAATACCACCAATGTCGGCGTGGAGGGCAATGGCGTGTTTACTTACTACGATCAGATGGTGCTCAACGATGCGCGCACCTTTTCGGGTGGTGGCTTTGTGGAAACACAATTGAGTAGCTATCTGCGGGTGCGGGGCGCCGCCGGCTACCAGTGGATGAACTTCGACAATAACGGACTGGTTGCCGACCAGAACGATCTCTCCGATTATTATGCGAACGTCCTGATTACGCATCGGCTCAATGCCACGCTGTCCCAATCCGTCGCCGCGGGCCACGAAAGCCAGCTGGGCGTGAACTCGAATTACATCGCCCTCAATTACATTCGTCACACCATCACTTGGAATATCATTCGCAATACCCTGCTCACGACCGAGTTTTTCTATGAGGACGCGAACGATTCCGGCGGGTTTTTCGACGAACATTTCAGCCGCGTGGGCGCGGCCGGGACGGTCGGCTTTCAGCTGACCCCCCACGTCACTCTGGGCTTGCGCTATCAGTACACGCAGAAAGATTCCAATGTGCCCGGACGTAATTACATTCAGAATCGGGTCTCAGTCGACGGAACGTATAGTTTCTAGAGGCATGAAGAGGGAATGAGATTCGGGGCTTATGCACTTATCCTCGCAGTAATCGTTTCGGGTTCGCTCCCGAGTTACGCCCAAAGATATAATCCTGGTTACAACCAGGAAGCGCCGGCGACTCCCATTCCACCCGCTCCCAAAGCGGCCCCCGCGGATCTGCCCCCCACCACCAGCACCGTCCTGCGGACCAACTCCATGTCCGCGTTGGATGAGAAGAAAAAACTGGGCTCCAACGATTACGTCAGTTTTCGCGTGGTCGAAGACCGCGACAATGATTCGCAGCGTTTGCGCGTGAGTGATAACGGGGAACTCGAGGTTCCTTATATAGGACCAATCCCAGCCGAGGGGAAAACGTGCAAGGAATTGGCTTACAACATCAAGGCTGCGCTGGAGCGCGAATATTACTACCACGCCACCGTCATCCTGGCGCTCGATCGAGTGAGCGAGAAATCGCGCGGCCGGGTCTACGTCTACGGATCGGTCCGGGCCCAGGGACCGCAGGAGATTCCGGCCGACGAAAGTTACACCGTGAGCAAGGCTATCATTCGCGCCGGCGGTTTTGGGGATTTTGCCAATAAGCGCAAAGTGAAGGTCACGCGCAAGAACGGTCAGGATTTTACGATCGACCTGAAGAGAGTGATCGAAGAAGGGAAACCGGATGCCGACATGGTCGTTCTGCCCGATGACCAGATTTACGTCCCGCAGCGTTTGATCAACATGTGAGCATGCAAACGCCTTCTAAAGACCGATCATCTCCTGCTTCCTGGTCCACCTCGTTTGTCACGAAGCTGCATCGCTACAAATCTCTGCTCCTGCGTCGCTGGTGGATTCCGGTTCTGACCATTTGCCTCGGTCTCTTCGTGGAGGCTTTTCTGATTTACCAGACCCCACCCTCTTTTCTTTCCAACAGTAAAATGATGATGGCCGGCAAGCTGAATATCGCTCAAGCCGCCATCTATAGTGAGGAAGCGCAAAACTTTTACGGCACGCAAATCCAGCTGATGCAGAGCACCGAGGTCAAGCATGGAGCCGAGGCGCTCGTGCGATCGACCCATCCCGAAATGCAACCGGTCCCGGTGGAGGTTTCGGCTGTGCAAAAACCGCGCGCCTCCATTTTTGACCTCACGGCCATTGGCAGCGCCCCCGATTACACGCAGGCCTACCTCAATGCGCTCATGCAGAAGTATGTCGATTTCAAGAAAGGCCTGCGCGAAGAATCGGGCAAGACCGTCATTACCGGCATCACCGAACAATTGATCCAGACGGAGAAGGATTTGCGCACGGCGGAGGACGAAATGCTCGAATTCCAGAAGCAGAACAACATCGGCTTTATCCAGGAAGAGGGGAACAGCGCCGCCGCCTACCTCGTGAAGCTAAATCACGAGTACGCCTCGCTCAAAACCGAATACGATCTGCTCAATCTGCTCGATCTGGATCAGAATCTCGATCGCGCCCAAAGCAAATCGGAGGCTTCGTCCTCTTCGTCACCTTCTGAGAACTCCGAAGACAGGGGCATGCCATTTGCCGACGTCGGGCCCGAATCCGATTATCTTAAGGCCAAGCAACAGGTGCAATTGCTCAAGGCCGAGCGCGACACTTTGGCCAAGGACCTGCGACCCAAGCATCCCAAGATCCTCAAGCTGAACGACGAGGTGACCAAGCAGGAACGCCTCATTCAGCTCTTCCGGACTGATACCGTCGAGAAACTGGATACGCGGCGTAAATCCATCGGCAAACAGATGGAAAATCTGCAGTCAAATATCAAGGAATGGGAAGCGAAAGCACTCGATCTCAGTCAGCGACTGGCTCAGTTCAATCGCGTCAAAGGCAAGGTCGACCGGCTGAAAACCTTGTACGATCGCCTCACCAATAACCTCAAGGAAATCGACGTCTCGCAGGTGGTGGACAGTGGCGATCAGGTCTCCATCATGGAAATGGCCACGGCCCCCGTCTCCGTTCGTCCTGGGCTGATTAAGAGTCTCCTCATCGGACTCGGTTGCGGCGCGGCGGCCGGACTGGGCATCCTTCTCCTGCTTGATCGGATCGACGATCGCATGGCTTCGTTTGGCGAGTTCCAGCACCATTTCTCTGAGAACGTGCTCGGCCAGATCCCGAAGGAAAAAGCCAAGGGCAAAGTCACGCTCCTGCAACCGGAGGATACTCGTCACATCTTTGCCGAATCGTATCGCAATGTGCGGTCTTCGCTTTTCTTCATGCCCTACGATGGTCCGCGTCCCAAGACCTTTCTGATCACCAGCGCGGTGCCGAACGAAGGCAAGTCGACCATCTCTTCGAACCTCGCCATTACCATGGCGCTCTCGGGAGCACGCACGCTCTTGATCGATGGCGATCTGCGCCGCGGCGCCATTCGCGAAGCGTTCGGCATTTCCTCCCGGATCGGCTTCTCAGAAGTTTTAAAACAGGAAGTCAATTGGCGGGAAGTGATCGTGGCGACCGCCTACCCAAATCTATTTATTCTGCCTCGCGGTCACGTCTTGTCGCAGCCGAGTGAACATCTGCTGCGTGAATCGACTGATCTCGTTTTGAAAGAGATCTACAGTAACTTCGACTACATTCTGATCGATAGTTCGCCCGTGCTCGCGGCCGATGACACGACCAGCCTGGCTCCCAAGATCGATGCCACCATTTTCGTCGTCCGCCTCGGCTACACCTCAGCCCGTCTGACCCGGAAAGGTCTCGAGTTGCTCTACAGTCGCCAGGTCAATGTCCCCGGCGTCATCCTGAACTTCGTCGATACATCCCTGCCTGAGTATTACTATTATCAATATGCAGAGTACTACTCGACGCCGAATCCTGAGACCGATCCAGTCGCCGCGGTTTCGCATCACGAACAGCCCGGGCTGACCCATCCGTCGTAAGGCTTCGCGCCCGCCCGGCGCGAGAGACCTCGCGCCAAAGGCGGATCCATCCTGCAGCCTTCTCGCTTTGCCGCCGGTTAAATGCGCTCTGGCATTTAGCCAGCTTCTTCCCAAGGATTGACTGATCACATGGGCTTCTTTGGACCAATCTCTTCGCCGCTCCTGGATGAAAGCTCCACGCCCATCCTGCGCCGCGCTCTGCATCGCGCCCGCGT
Organism: Chthoniobacterales bacterium; assembly: GCA_038203615.1. Lineage (GTDB taxonomy): Bacteria > Verrucomicrobiota > Verrucomicrobiia > Chthoniobacterales > UBA10450 > JBBRDU01. The sequence goes on along the minus strand of JBBRDU010000007.1, from coordinate 4,150 downwards.
CGTCGGCAGCTTTGCCGTCGTCCAGGCTTCCGTCCAATTGATCGGATTTTTAAGCGGAATCCTGCTTGTTCGTTTTCTCGCCCAGCGGGAGTACGCCTACTTCACCATTGCCAACACCATGCAGGGAACGATCAATCTGCTGGCGGACATCGGGATTAGCGTCGGCTTGATCTCGATTGGCGGACGGGTCTGGCACGATCGCCATCGCTTCGGACAGTTGGTGAATACCGCTCTGGCCCTACGGCGCAAACTGGGTGCGCTCGCCGTCCTTGTCATCACACCCATCATGTATGTGATGCTGGTGCGAAACGGTGCGTCGCCTTTCTACGCCGGCGTGTTAATCGCGGTCGTCCTGGGAGGATTAGTCGTGCAACTCTCGCTCGGAGTCTTGAGCGTGGTGCCCCGCCTGCGCTCCGATCTCGGCCGCATTCAACTCATCGATGTCACGGGAGCGGTCGTCCGCCTGCTTCTCATCTCCGGACTTCTCTTTCTCTTTATGAACGCCGGCGTGGCCGCTCTCGTTGCCACGGTTGTCCTGCTCCTCCAGTACCTCATGCTGCGCCGATACGTGGTGGGCGTCGTCGATTTTGACGCGCCCGAGAATGACGAAGATCACCGCGAAATTGTTCGGTTAACGCGGCACCTGGCGGCCAATGCCGTCTTCTACTGCGTCCAGGGACAGATCACCATTTTCCTGATTGGCTTTTTTGCGCATCAAGCCAGCTCCGTGGCGGAAGTGGGCGCCCTCGGGCGTCTGGCCATGATTTTCAGCGTCATGAGCAATCTCCTGACCAATGTGTTCGTTCCGGCCTTCGCCCGATGTGAAAGCCGCCGTAAGCTGCGCTGGCTTTTCTTTGCCATCGTGGGAGGCGTGACTCTTTTCAGCGCGGCCGTTGTCCTGGGCGCCATCTTTTTTCCCGATCAGTTTCTTTTTGTGCTCGGACATAGCTACAAGCATTTGCAGCGTGAATTAATCCTGATGGTGGGCGCGTCGGTGCTTAGCGCCGTCGCTGGCACGCTTTGGGCACTCAATGCTTCCAAGGCCTGGGTGGCCGGCTCCTGGCTTTATATTCCGCTCACCCTCGCCACCCAGGTGGCGTTGATTCCTTTTACGGATTTTTCCAATGTGGTCGGAGTGCTCACCTTCAACCTGATCTCCCTTGTTCCCAGTCTGTTTCTCAACGTGATTCTGAGTTATCGCGGCTTCCGCCAGTTTCGGTCTGTCACCATATGAGGTTGCCCAATTTCGGATATCACGTGGCGCGTTGGCGGGGGAACCTGGTGCGTCGATTCTATCGGGCGTTCCTCCCCTTCATCGTGCGGCAGCGCATCCGGCCGGCGCGATCCGTCGCGATCGAAGTGTTCGCCTACTCGGGCGAGGATTCCCTGCCTGAGCAAGTCGCCTCCATTCGCTCTTTTCTGCGTCACGTTGGCCGGCCCATGAGCTTTACAATCGTCTCGGATGGATCGCATGAGTCGAATAGTCTTCGGTTGCTGCGATCGGTCGATCCATGCGTGGCGGTGCGCGAACCGGTCACGGCTCGAGCCGACCTTCCCGATCGAGTGCAGCGGTACCTGAATGAGCATCCGACCGGGAAGCAACTGGCTTTGATCATGGATCTGCCTCATAGCGGCCCCGCTCTTTACATTGATTCCGACGTTCTTTTCTTCTCCGGCGGAGCGGATCTGATCACGCAGTTCTCAATTCAAAATACTTCGGCGCTCTACCAGAGGGATTGCCAGTTCTCGGGCGATCGGCGCCTCTTGCGGGGTGCGGCCGAAGAGCTCCTGCCCGTCAACACCGGTTTCCTCCTCATCTTCCGGAAGCTTGACTGGTCCAAGGGAATTGCTCGATTCCTCGAGCTGGAGGGTGCGCCGAATTTTTTTACCAATCAAACGATGACCCATCTGGTCATGCACGACAATCAGGCGGAACCTTTCGATCCGGCCAAGTATGTGCTGCAGCTGGATGATCAGTTTATTTTTCCCGATCGCTACGCCGGCCCGAATTTGGCCCTGCGTCATTATGTTAATCCAGTTCGGCACAAATTTTGGACAAGTCTGAGTCAGTAGAGACCAATCTCTTCGTCCCCGGGGAGAAAGCCCTTCGCATTCTTTTGGTGGTTTATCTGCCCTGGGAAGCGCGCCTCGGTGCCGTGAAGGTTTTCATGGAGTTGGAGCAAGCGTGGCGGGCGGCCGGCCATTCCGTGGAGATCTTCAGTATGGGCCAAGCATTCCCGCGCCTGGTGGCCTCTCCGCCGCGGTTCGCTCTGCGCCAGGTTCTTTTCAACTATAAAGCCGCCGCCTTTATCAGGAAGAACGCCCATGCCTATGACGTGGTCGACGCGCTTATTGGTTCGTTACGTGCGTCGAAGACGAAATTAAGATTTCGCGGTTTGCTGGTGGCGCGCTCGGTCGGGCTTTATCGGCTCTACGAGCGCTTCGATCGCAGTGCGTCGCAACGCTGGCCGCAAGCAGGCGGCAAGCTGGTTGGGAGAATTTATTATACCCTGGTCGGGTGGTGGCTGAGACGCGCGTCTGACGCCGCCATTCATCATGCCGACCTGATCAACGTTCCGAACGAAGAAGAAGCGGATTGTCTGCGCACGGAGGTCAATCCCGATCTGCCGATTACGATCCAGGCGTACGGCCTGCCGGAGCAACGCCGGCACGCTTTTGCGCAGGCGGCCGCGCCGACGGAGATCCGCCGCGCCTCTCGCACCATCAGCTTTGTCGGTGCCTGGAGCGCGCGCAAAGGCGCCAAGGACTGGGGCGAGATTATCCGGAAAGTGTGGGCACAGATTCCCGATGCGCGCTTTGTCTTTCTCGGCACCCTGACCGACAATCGGAATGTTCTGAGCGACCTCGCCCTGCCAGAATCCAAACTCATCGACGTCGTGGCTGAGTATCAGCCCGATGAACTTCCGCGCCTGCTCTCCAATTCGATGGCGGGTGCATTCCCCAGTTATGCCGAGGGATTCGGATTTGCTCTGCTTGAGCAACTGGCCTCCGGAATTCCGACCGTGGCCTACGACTCCCCCGGGCCTCGATCCATTTTAAATCCTGACTTGGCGGAGTTGCTCGTGCCGGTTGGCGACGTGGAAAAGTTATCCGCCGCGCTGGTCGGTATCCTTCGGTCCAATCCCACCGGCTACGAACGGCTGGCCCGGCAAAGCAGAGAGACGGCGAATCGTTTCAACTGGAGTACGATCGCGCGCGAGACCGCGCAGTGCTATCGCACCGGTCTGGCCCGGGAACATTCACATCGTGGACATTAAGGATTCAAGCATTCTGCAAATCGTGCCGAAGCTCCCGGGCTCTCCAGACGGAGTTGGTACCTATGCGTCGAATCTGGCTAAGAGGTTGTCGGCTGAATACGGAGTGGTAAGTCGTTTTGCCACCGGCGAAGATCTCGCCGTCGTCAGCCAGTCGGCCTTCCGCTTCGTGCTCCTGCATTACGTGAATTACGGTTATCAAAACCGCGGCGTTCCATTCAGGCTCGCGCCGGCCTTGCGAAAGTTGCGCGGTCATGGCCCTAATCGTCTCGTCACTGTTTTCCACGAGCTGTATGCATCGGCTCCGCCGTGGCGAAGCGCATTCTGGTTGAAACCTTTTCAGCGCGGCATCGCGCAATCCATCGCCCGGCTCTCCGACGCCTGCGTTATCACGAGCGGAACCGCCCTTGCCCAATTGCGTCGTCTTGCTCCCGACGTGCCTGTTTCGGTCCAGCCCGTCTTCTCCGGCTTCGGCGAACCTGTTCTCTCCCCGGCGCAAATCGAAGAGAAAGATTCGCGCCGCTGGGTCATTTGTGGCGGGACCGCTCTGCTCGAGAAATCGGTTCGGTCGTTCCGAGAAATTCTCAGCCATGTGCCGGAGGCCTTCTCACCTCGCGAATTATTTGTCCTAGGAGGCAACGATAACGAGAAGGTGCGGGCCATGTTGAACGATCTGCGCGATGTGAAATGGAATTATCATCCGCAGATCGATGAGCCGGCGGCATCGCAAATTCTTTCCCGTTGTTCGTTTAGTTGGATGGATTATTTCCATGGTCCGGATGCGCCCGTCGACGCGCTGTTTAAATCCAGTGTGTTCGCAGCGCTTTGCGCACATGGCGTCATCCCAGTTTTTCCGCACCAGACAGCGCCGCTTG
>JBBRDU010000006.1:0-71137 GCA_038203615.1 Chthoniobacterales bacterium | reverse complement strand
TGGCATGACAAAAAAGAAAAAAGCTTACGCTCGCGCCGGCGTGGATGTGGACCTGGGCAACCGGCTCAAAGGCCAGATCCAGACCCTCGTTCGGCAAACGCACGGGCCCCAGGTCCTCGGCAAAATTGGCGGGTTCGGCGGATTGTTCCGCGCCCGGTTCGGCGGAATGCGCGACCCCGTCCTTGTCGCCAGCGTCGATGGCGTCGGGACCAAGCTGAAAATTGCCTTTGCCCTCGACCGGCACGACACCGTGGGCGCCGATCTCGTGAACCATTGCGTGAACGACATCGCCGTGGTCGGGGCGCGTCCCCTCTTTTTTCTCGATTACATTGGCTGCGAGAAACTGTCGCCTCGGGTCTTTGAGCAGCTGCTCCGCGGTTTCGCCAGGGCTTGCCGTGCGGCGGGCTGCGCCCTCATCGGCGGAGAAACCGCCCAGATGCCGGGCATCTACCGCCAAGGCGAATACGATCTCGCGGGATGCATCGTGGGATTGGTCGACCGGCCAAAAATAATCGATGGCCGCAAGATTAAGCCGGGCGACGTCGTGCTCGGCCTCGCTTCCAACGGGTTGCATACCAATGGCTATTCCCTGGCGCGCAAGATCCTATTCGAAAAGATGCGATTAAAGCCGCGCTCGCGCCTTCCCGCTACGCGCCTCACGGTCGGACAGGAATTACTGCGCGCGCATCGGAACTACCAGCCGCTGCTCGCTCGCATCGCTCCCGGGGTTCTCAAAGGGCTCGCCCACATCACCGGCGGGGGATTGATCGATAATCTGCCCCGTGTCCTGCCCAAAAAGTGCGACGCGGTCATCGACACACACAGCTGGCGGGTGCCCTCGATCTTTCAAATTCTCCAGGAAAACGGGAAGGTCGACGCCACCGAAATGTATCAGGTGTTCAACATGGGTATCGGGATGGTGGCGATCGTGGCGGAAGAACATGCCAGGCGCACCGCTGCCATCCTGCGCGCCCAACGAATCGGTCGGATCGAGCGCGGCACCGCCCAAACGCGCTTGCTCTTCAAGTAAGGCCGTCTCTCCGAGGCCTCCTGTCTTTTCTGCTGGTAGGGACGCCACACAGTTTACCCGCCGTGGCGGGCGGCGTCCACTCCGCGGATTTGCCACTCGGCCGGAAGCCCCGGAGGTGCGTCCCTCCCTTAATCTTCCATTCCCACATTGCCGGGTAGCGACCTCTCTTCTGCATGGGGAAGGCGTTGCCTATTTTCTTCCTTCCTGCTCCCCGCCCAAAAGATGACACGCCCCAGATTCTCTCCTACGCTTTCCCCAATGGAGAAACGTCGCCTCGGCCAAACCGACATGGATGTGTCGGTGCTCGGCTTCGGCGGCGCCGAGATTGGCTACGAAAACGTGGCCGCCAAATCGGTCGAGACTTTGCTCACCGGCGCGCTCGATGCCGGACTCAACGTTATCGATACAGCGGAATGTTATGCCAGCAGTGAAGAGTTAATTGGCCAAACGGTCAGTCATCGGCGCAAGGATTTTTATCTCTTCACCAAGTGCGGTCATCCCAACGGCGCCGAAAGCGCCGCCAACTGGTCGCCCGATTCGATTCTGAAAAGCATCGAGCGCAGCCTGTCGCGACTGAAGGCCGACCATCTCGACCTGGTGCAATTGCACAGCTGCTCCGAGTCCGAGCTGCGCAAGGGCGACGCCATTGCCGCTTTGCAAAAGGCGCGTGAGCGCGGCCACACGCGTTACCTTGGATACAGCGGCGACAGCGCGGCCGCACGCTACGCGGTCGAGTGCGGCGCTTTCGACACACTCCAGACCTCCATCAATATCGCCGACCAGGAAGCGATGGAACTGACATTGCCATTGGCGCGCGAGCGAAAATTGGGCGTCATTGCCAAGCGCCCGATCGCCAACGCCGCCTGGAAAAACGGGCACAAACCGATCGATCCCTATCAGCACGAATACTGGCAGCGCCTCACCACCTTGAAATACGAATTTCTGGATCACGTTCACGACCGCGCGCAACTGGCCGCATCCATTTCCATAGCCCTGCGCTTTACACTCAGTGTGCCGGGTGTGCACACCGCCATCGTCGGCACCGGTAAACCGCAACGCTGGGAAGAAAATGCGCGCATGCTGAAAGACGGCGCACTTGCCGGAAGTCAATTCCAGGCGATTCGGAATCGCTGGGACGAGGTCGCACCACGCATTTGGGTAGGACAAACATGAAACAACGCAAACTTGGAAGAGGCGGCCCCGTCGTCTCCGCATTGGGCCTCGGCTGCATGGGCATGTCCGATTTTTATGGGGACCGCGACGACGAAGAATCGCTCGCCACCATTCATCGCGCGCTCGAGCTGGGCATCACTTTCTTTGACACGGCCGACATGTACGGCCCGCACACGAACGAGCAGTTGCTCGGCCGCGCCTTGCAAGGGCACCGCGAAAAAGTCGTGATCGCCACGAAATTCGGGATCATGCGGGATCCGGGCAAGCCGCAGTTTCGCGGCATCAACGGCAAAGCGGATTACGTGCGCACCTCCTGCGAAGGCAGTTTGCGGCGGCTCAACGTCGAATGCATCGATCTTTACTATCAACACCGGGTCGACCCGGCTACGCCCATTGAAGAAACGGTCGGCGCCATGGCCAAACTTGTGGAGGAAGGCAAAGTGCGTTTCCTCGGGCTCTCTGAAGCCGGCCCCGAAACCATTCGACAGGCCCACGCCGTTCATCCCATCACCGCTTTGCAATCGGAGTATTCTCTTTGGACGCGCGACCCGGAGGCAGAAGTATTGCCGGTCTGCCGGGAACTCGGCATCGGGTTCGTTCCCTATAGTCCGCTCGGGCGCGGCTTTCTCACCGGCAAAATCCAGAAGCCGGAAGATCTGACCGCGAACGATTATCGCCTAACCACTCCGCGCTTCCAGGGAGAAAATTTTCAGCGCAACCTCGACCTCGTAAAACAGGTGGAGGAAATCGCACGCGAGAAGCGTTGCACACCGGCCCAGCTCGCGCTCGCCTGGGTGCTCGCGCAAGGAAACGACGTTGTTCCGATTCCGGGAACGAAGCGCCGCAAATATTTGCAGGAAAATACTGACTCCCTCGACGTCACGCTAACCAACGAGGATCTCGCCCGCATCGAAGAAGCCGCGCCCAAGGATTCCTTCGCCGGCTCGCGCTACCCGGAAGCGATGATGAAACTGCTCGGCCGCTCGTAGTCCAACGTGACGTTCAAAAATGGAGGCGCCGCGCCGTCGGCGCCAAAATATATGGGACACGACGGCGCGTTGCTCAGTCGTTGATCGTCGAGCGCGACCTGTAGGGGAAGGCGTTGCCCCCCCATGGGATCCCACTTTGTCATTCCGAGCGAAGTCGAGGAATCTCTCGATATTCGCTGGGAAATGGTAAGAGATGTCTCGACTCCGCTCGACATGACAAAAAGTCTGTAGGGGAAGGCGTTGCCTTCCCATGGGAAACTGACAGCCTCCCCTACAACGCAATAATCCAATGCTTAAACCCGCGATTGATCCTGCACGCCTCGAACTTTCGCCGGAGGAAATGCGCAAGTTCGGCTACCGCGTGGTCGATCTGCTCACCGAACACTTCGCCCGAATGAGCGACGGTCCGGTCGGAGCGAAAGTTGATCCCGAAACTCTCCGCGCCCTTCTCTCCGGGATGCCCGCTGAAACTCCGGCCGATCCCCACCAGCTTCTGGCCCGGCTGGAACGCGATGTTTTTCCCAACAATCTTCACGTCGATCATCCACGTTTTTTCGCGTTCGTGCCCGGGCCCAACAATTTCGTCAGCGCCATGGCCGACGCGCTCGCCTCCGGCTTCAACATCTTCAATGGAACCTGGTTCGGGGGCTCGGCCGCCGCCGCCCTCGAGCTCGAAGTCATTCGCTGGTTCTGCCAATGGTGCGGCTTCCCCGAAACCGCGGGAGGCCTTTTCGTGAGCGGCGGCTCCGTCGCCAACATGACCGGATTGCTGGCCGCGCGGCACGCCGTTCTGCAGGATCGCGTCGACGGCGCCACCGTTTATTTCTCGGACCAGACACACTCGTCGGTGGAACGCGCGCTGCGGATCATCGGTTTTGCCCCGGAACAAATGCGAAAACTTCCGGCCGACCGCGAATTCCGTCTGCCCATGGAGGCGCTCGTCCAGGCGATCGCGGTCGATCGCCAGGCCGGCTTGCGCCCATTTTGTGTCATCGCCAACGCTGGCACGACCAACACCGGCACGATCGATCCCCTGCCCGAGCTGAGCGATCTTTGCGCGCGCGACAAGATGTGGCTGCATGCCGATGGCGCGTTTGGCGCCGCGGCCATTCTGGCGGGGCGCGGCCGGAAGGCGCTGCGCGGACTGGAGCGGGCCGATTCCATCTCGCTCGATCCCCACAAATGGCTTTTCCAATCGTTCGAATGCGGCTGCGTCCTTGTGCGGGATGCCGCTCTTTTAAAGGAAGCCTTCCGGATCATGCCGGATTATCTGCGCGATGTGCATCGCGGCATGGAGGAGACGCACTTCTGTGACTACGGCATCCAGTTAACCCGCAGCTTTCGCGCCCTCAAGGTCTGGCTCTCTTTCCAAACCTTCGGGCTCGACGCCTTTCGCCAGGCCATCGATCGCGGATTCGAATTGGCCGAGTTCGCCGAAGAACAACTGCGGGCCCGCGGCGGCTGGGAAATTCTATCGCCCGCGCGCATGGCCACGGTCTGTTTCCGCTTTGGCTCGGACGATGCCCTCCAGACCAGGCTCGTCGAAACCATGATGCAGGACGGCTTCGCCCTTCTCACCTCCACTAAACTGCACGACAACGTTGCGCTGCGCCTTTGCACAATCAATCCGCGCACCACTAAACAGGACATCGAGCAAACCATCGAACGCCTCGACAAGTTCGCGCGCTCGAACGCGTAGCGACCTCTCAACTCTCAACTCTCAACTCTCAACTCTTCCCCCGCTCCCCGCCGCGGCACCAGCGCGTTGGCGTACATGCTCTGCACAATCTCGCCCCGTTGATTGGTCGTGACGTTGCGCAGGCGAATGACTCCATGCTTCGGCTTCGAACGGGAAAGGCGCGCCTCCACGATCTCGGTGACGACACGCAGTTGATCGCCGGGCCGCACCGACTGAGGCCAACGCAATTCGTCCACCCCCAGCCCGATGGCCCCCTGAGCAAAATTCATCGTCTGCACGAAAAGACGCATGGTCATGGCCGCCGTATGCCAGCCGCTCGCCACCAGCCCTTTGAAGATGCTGCGCTCGGCCGATTTCCGGTCGAGATGAAACATTTGCGGATCAAACTTATGGGCAAACTCGACGACCTGCTGCTCGCTCACGGGCAAGGCCTCCGACTCAAAGCGCGCGCCCACTTCTAAATCTTCAAAATAGCGCTCGTTCATACGGGCCGGGCCAAAAGCATTGCGCGGGTACTAAATCCCCGTCGTCCGCCTGTTTCCCATGGTATCGATCAAGGTTTTACAGTAACTATGAAAAGTGTACACCAAGCTCCTCGTGGCAGCCGCTCTCCTTTTCAGTCTATCGGTCCCGCCCAACCTTCCGGCCGCCGGAATCGATTCGACCAGCACGGTCTTCATCATTCTGATGGAGAATCACAACTGGTCCAGCATCAAAGGCAGTACCAGCGCCCCTTATATTAACAACACGCTCCTGCCCATCGCTTCCTATACCGATCAATACTACAACCCGCCCGGCATTCACCCGAGCGAACCCAATTATCTCTGGCTCGAGGCCGGCACGGGCTTCGGCATTACCAACGACAGCCCGCCTTCCACCAATCAGCAAAACACCACCGCACACTTCGTCACGCAGTTGAAAAACGCCGGGATTTCCTGGAAGACCTACCAGGAGAACATCACCGGGTCGACCTGCCCCCTGACCGATTCCGCTCCCTATTACGTGAAGCATAATCCCTTCGCGTTCTTCACCGATGTCACCAGCTCCGGCTGCACCACCGTGATGCGACCCTTCACGGAACTGGCCACCGATTTGGCCAACCACACGGTTGCGCTTGCGCACTACAATTTCATCACGCCGAACATTTATAACGATATGCATGACCCCCAGCCCTCTCCGGGTTTGAACAATGCCATCAAGCAAGGCGACACCTGGCTTTCGCAGAATCTCCCCGCCATCCTCAATTCCGCCGCCTATCAGAACAACGGGCTCATCCTCATCACCTGGGACGAGGGCGTCGGCAGCACCAACCCAGACGGCCCCATCGGCATGATCGTGCTCTCACCGCTGGCCAAAGGCGGCGGTTATCACAATGCGATTCACTACACCCACAGCTCCACCTTGCGCACGCTGCAAAAGATTTTCGGCAGAACCACTTTCCTCGGCGGCGCCGCCACCGCCATGGATTTGAGCGATCTCTTCGTCCTCAACGCCATTCCCAATGCCGATGCGCAGATCCCCATCAAGAGCGTGACCCGCACCGCCGCCACCCTCACCATCACCTGGCAGAGCCAATCCGGATTGCCCTACCGAGTGCAATGGAAAAACAATCTGACCGATGTCACCTGGTTATCAATCACTCCGGACAAAACCGGCACGGGCGGCATTCTTTCCTGGACCGACGACGGCAGCCAGACCGGCACCGCGCCGTCGACCCAGCGTTACTATCGCGTGATCATTCCGTAGCGAAGTCGGGCGCGTGATCGTGACCGGCTCCAAAGACATTTACGGTCGCTCCAAGCAAGCGCTGGCCCCTAACCGTGTGAACTTATTCGCCGGCTTTGGCCCTGAGTTCGGCCACCTGCTTCTCCAGTTCGCGGGTGCGGCGGATTAACTCCGGCAATTGCTGCACCGCGATCATCTGTCGCTTGGCTTGTTTGTCCGGTGCGGCCGGAATGCCGAGCACCTTTCCCTGGTCAGGAATATCGCGCATGACGCCGGACTTCGCACCGACGGTCGCCTGATGGCCGAGTTTTAAATGTCCCGCAATCCCCGACTGCGAAGCGATCACACAATAGTCTCCCAGTTTCGTGCTGCCGGCGAAACCCACCTGGCCCATGACGAGGCAATGCCGGCCGATGACCACGTTGTGTGCGATATGCACGAGGTTATCAATCTTCGTGCCCTGGCCGATGACGGTAGCGCCGAGGGCACCCCGGTCAATGGCCGTGTTGGCCCCAATCTCCACGTCATCGTGAATGATCACGTGGCCAACCTGCAGCACTTTGCGGTGACGGCCCTCGTCGAAGGCGTAGCCGTAGCCGTCCGAGCCGATGACCGTGCTGGCATGGATGGTAACTCGCTCGCCAATCTGGGACCGCGCGTAGATCACGACGTTCGGATAGAGAGACACGTCGGCGCCGATCACACAGTCGGCCCCAATGTGGTTGCCACCCATGAGCGCGGACCGCGCACCTAATCGCACCCGCGCGCCAATCACGCAGCTCGGCCCTATATGTGCCGTGGGATCGATCTGCGCCGAGGCGGCGATGATCGCGCTCGGATGAATCCCGAGCGGATGTTGGTCCGGCGGGAAAAAGACCGGCAGCACTCGCGCCACCGCCACCCGCGCATTCGGCACGCGGATCAGTACTTTTTTCGTCGAAGTAAACTCGCCCGTGACTATGACGGCGGTCGCCTCGCTTTCCTCGGCGGCGGCGAAGTACATTTCCTTTTCGGCGAAGGTCAGGTCGCCCTTTCTCGCTTGGTCGGCCGACGCGAAGCCAGTTAATTCGAGCGAGCCGTCGCCCACGACTTCACCCTGCAGTTGTTCGGCGATTTGAGAAACAGTGAAAGGCATCGCACGATCGGCTGGAATTTTAGCCTCGTTCGTTATCCCGGCAGACCAACCATCTGTTGCGCTTCGACATCCCAAACTTTCAAACGAAGGCAACGGATGATATCCATCGGATGGAGAGAGGTCGTCTTGGGCATGCTCAACTCCGGGATCTGCGAGAGGACCTCCGGCAATCGGTAAAAGGGGATACGCGCATTCAGGTGATGGATGTGATGATAACCAATATTGGCCGTGAACCAAGCCCAGACCGGGCCGGTCTTTATGTAACTGGAGGATTCCAGCGCGGCTTTGTCGTAGGTCCAGCCCGCACTAGCGTTGAAAGTAACGCCCGGAAAGTTGTGCTGGGCGTAAAACAAATAAGTGCCGATGGCGCTGGCGATGAAGTGCGGTGTGATCTGGGTCAGCCACAGCGCCGGCCAGCCAAAAAAATAAGTCAGGGTCACCGCAATGAAGACGTGCACCACGAAGGCGACGAGGCAATCATAGTGCGCCCGTGGATTATTGTAGAACTGGGAGAAACACATCCCGTAGAGAAACACGATCAGATACCCGAACAAGATGGTCATCGGATGACGCATAAACAGATACTTAAAACGCTCGGCCCTCGATGACTTTAAATATTGGTCCCTCGTCATGACGGGAAAGGAACCAATGTGAGAACCCCGCAGCTTGGAGTTGTGATTGTGGTGATGATTATGCGAGCTCTGCCAAATGCTGCTGGGGCTGAGCACAAGAATTCCAAAGAGTCTCATCAAACCATCGGCTAGCCGGGACCGTGGTAAGATCGCCAGATGCTGTTGATCGTGATAAATCACGAAAAACCGGAGAATGAGCAGCCCGGCGAAAATACTGCAGGCAATCTTGCCCGCCAAATGAAAATTCCAAAGAGTGCCGGCCAGGGCTACCCCTAAAAGAAAAGCGGTGGAAAGAACGTACCACCAACTTCTCGCCGTGGAATCTTCGGCAAACGATTTCGTCATTAATATGAGCTCTTTTCCGGTTCTCATGCCTCTTTTTTCCTTCGCATTCTCGGCTAAACTCCGTCTTTTGTCGAAAGCCTTCCGCACTGCCCCGGAAAGTGCAGGTCCGGTCCGCCGCTTCGGCCAGCAATTGCGACCTTTACCAGCTCCTGATAGAGCGGTCCATCGCGACCTGCGGACCATCTCGCGTGACCGTCCCGCATAGCAAGCCCTTTCCGCTCGATAAATCCCGCTCCACCTCGATCCTTTTCCCTCGTAGTTGAGCCTTGAGAAATGAGGTGCGAACCGATTCCCAGATCGTTCAGCCCTGACTTTTGCGGACAGAAGTGGACCCCCTGAAAATCATCGCAAAAGGGGTGGCCTTCCCAAAACCGCCGGATGTTTTGAATTATCTTTGACCAACCTACACGGCATGGCCCCCCCGGCCGGCCGTTCCGATCGCCGTCGCCCCAGTCGCCTTGCTGGCTCCCCGTCCGCCGCGCCGCCCGCATCAACCCCATCGAAGCTCGCCGCGCGGAGTGAAATCGGAGACGCAAGATTCAATCAAGCCTTAGCATAAGGAGAAACGAAATGAGCACAGCCGTAATGACAAAACCGATTGCAGAACATTCGCCGCGTTCCAAAGCCAGAGCCGCCGGTGCCTTTTGGTTGATAACCATACTAACGAGCACATTCGCCTACTTCGCCAGCGGCAGGTTTGTCGTATCTGGCGACGCCGCGGCTGGTTCGATTCGCCCATGGCCCTTTCGAAATGGTACTGAGTTTTTGGCTTCTGTTTAAGGGACTAGGGCCACCTGGAATCGCTGAGCCCGATCAAGCACTGGCCACTGGCGCCTAAACCTCTCCAAAGCGTAGAAGGATGGTAGAAAGTAAAAAAAAATGAGAAGGTCAGGCCTATGAAGATAAAGCGAGTATTAAAATGGAGTACAGGCGCGATCTTACTCGCGTTCGTAGCGTGGGCGCTTCTCGCCTACTGGACGTCGGCTAACGATTGTGATCGCAACACCGCTGTTCCGAGCAACCCTATGAAAGCCATTGTTTATTGCGACTACGGCTCACCCGACGTGCTCAAGCTCGTGGACATCGCGAAGCCTATTCCAGACGACGACCAAATCCTGGTAAAAGTTCGCGCGGCTTCCGTCAATCCACTCGACTGGCATTATCTACAGGGCACGCCGTACCTCATGCGCATGGGAGTCGGGCTGCGCAAACCAAAGGTCACACGGCTGGGCGTTGATTACGCGGGGACGGTTGAGGCGGTCGGCAAAAACGTCACGCAGTTCAAACCCGGCGATGAGGTCTTCGGCGGGAAAACCGGCGCCTTCGCCGAGTATGTATGCGCTCGCGCGGATCGAGCCACGGTGCTGAAACCAGCCAACTTGACGTTTGAGCAGGCGGCTTCTTTACCGATTGCGGCAATTACCGCATTGCAGGCTCTGCGCGACAAAGGAAAGGTTGAGCCGGGGCAGAAGGTCCTGATTAACGGTGCGTCGGGAGGTGTGGGTACGTTCGCGGTGCAGATCGCCAAGTCATTCGGCGCAGATGTAACCGGCGTATGCAGTACGAGGAATGTGGATATGGTCCGATCGCTCGGCGCAGACCATGTCATTGATTACACGAAAGAGGATTTTGCCAAAGGTGAGCAACGTTACGACGTGATTCTCGACAACGTTCCGAACCATTCGTTGTCCGAATGCAGGCGCATCTTAAATCCCAAGGGGAAATACGTCATGATCGGAGGCGGCGGACCTAACGACGGCCGCTGGATCGGTCCTTTCGGTCGTGTTATTCACACGCTTGTGTTGTCACCATTCGTAAGCCAGGAGATGGGAATGTTTATGGCGGACCTGAACCAAAAGGACCTGACCATCCTGGGCGATCTCTTGCAATCCGGAAAAGTGAAATCCGTTATCGACCGGACTTATAAGTTGAGTGAGGTCCCCGACGCCCTGCGGTATCTGGAAGAAGGGCACGCTCGAGGCAAAGTGGTCATCACTTTGGAATAACAACAAATCCAAACAACGCGCTGCACCGTTTTCGCTGGATGAATCCCCATTCACCTGGATACTTTTGCCTCGTAGTTGGACATTTGAGATGACGTTCAACCCCGACTTTTGTGGACAGGAGCGGACTCTCGGAAAATCACCAGGGGGCAAAACGGGTGGCCCTCCTCAAATTACATCAGCCGCCGAAGCATGTTAAGTCTCTTCGGCAGAAAAGCTTCGGGCGGTTAGCTCAGTGGCTTTGCTTTGTTTCGTTGGCGAAATTTATTTGCTATTTTTAAAGCTAACGAGTGGTGCCGAACCTATGGTTCAGAACCGCGCTGCGACTGGGGACTTCAGCTTGTCCGCTGGCATTAGCTCCGCACTTTGCCGCATCTTCCGATGGGCCAGATACGCATCCAGAGACCACCGGCCCGGTCCAGCGATGAGCAGGAAGATCACCACCATGATCTGGGCATAGTCAGAGCGAATTTCATGGAGCACTCCCCAGATTCCCATTTTGGGTGGCGAAGGCGGAGGAGGCAGTGGGGATGTCCCAAAGAACAACGCGACTTTGGTGGAAAGCATGGCCACGATCATCTCGATAATAAACGGCACGGCGATAAGGCGGGTGAGAAGACCGGCGATTAAGAAAATGCCTCCGACGATCTCGAGCGCTCCAACAAAATTCGCGGTGATCTCAGGCGCGGGCAAACCGAGTTTGGTGAAACGGCCCACGCCTTGATTAGTGTAAACGAATTTTAAGATGCCCTCCCACAGAAACACACCACCAGCCATGAACCGCAACAGGATGGTGACCACAGGTGCGTCTTTGGGTGGATTGAGAAACCAGTACATTAAATTTTTCATGATGAATTACCTT
This sequence comes from Chthoniobacterales bacterium, assembly GCA_038203615.1. GTDB lineage: Bacteria > Verrucomicrobiota > Verrucomicrobiia > Chthoniobacterales > UBA10450 > JBBRDU01. Next base: position 59,544 of record JBBRDU010000006.1, on the reverse strand, counting down.
TTGGTTCGAAGTGAAGCCGGGCGCAGTTAATCTTGCCTGAACTCCTTTTGCGCATCGGATGGGTTGACGTCTGAGTTGTTCCACCTGCTCATACCGAAAGGCTGATCGAATATTCCCGCGAAGTTGTCCGAGACGCTGGTTTTGCTTGTCGAAGACGCGAAAAGGGCCGAAAACGAGTTCTACCGGAGACCCGGATTCTCGCTACGATGTTCGCGGGAATAAATCCGGGCAATCCGAGTATAGAGTAACGAAGCGAGAACTCAGTAAGTTGTCTAACCCGAGCAGGCTCTCACTTTTTGACCAGGCGATCCTGCCGCATTTAAGCGCGGCGTATAACCTGGCGCGTTGGCTCACAGGCCATGATCAGGACGCACAAGACGTCGTGCAAGAGGCCTGCCTCCGCGCCTTTCGGGCGTTTGAAGGATTTTACGGCGTGGATGGTCGGGCCTGGTTCCTGACGATCGTGCGCAATACCGCTTATACGTCACTCAACAAAAATGAAGTCACGCGTGCAATGACACCATTTGATGAAGAAATCCACGGGGGCACGGAGCCCGAAACCCGAGATCCCGTCGCCATCTTGCGACTATCAGAAAATGCTAAGCAACTTCAGACCGCGATGGAGAATTTACCCCCGCAATTCCGTGAGGCGCTGGTTTTGCGACACCAGGAGGGCCTCTCCTATCAGAAGATCGCGGAGATCGCCGGAATACCGCAAGGAACGGTCATGTCGCGGCTGGCGCGCGCGCGGGCGCGGTTACGAAAATGCTTGATCGACGGAGAGAAAGAAGGAGGACGCTGATGGACTGCCAGGGAGCACAGGAACTGATCGATGCTTACGGAGACGGCGAATTAGACGCCGGGCAAAACATCGAAATCAAACGGCACCTGCAGGATTGCCCAGCGTGCTCGCCCATACACGAGGAGCAGCGTGCCCTGGCCAGCAGGCTCCGCGCGGCCCGATTCGAGGGGCCGCCGGAGCTGCGAGAGAAGGTCTTGGATTCGCTCCGGGCCGAGGTTTCGGGACCACGCACCATTCCGTTTTACCCGAAGCAGCGCGCCGCAATTTGGGCGATCGCCGCCGTCGCGCTCATCGGCGCTTTTCTGGCGGGAGTCTTCGTCTCGAAACGTGGCAGCTCTGAAAGTGATCTCCTCACACATGAGATCGTCGCCAGCCATGTCAGATCAATGATGGCCAATCATCTCGCCGACATCGTTTCGACCGATCAACACACGGTTAAGCCATGGTTCGACGGGAAACTGGACTTCGCCCCGCCTGTGGTCGATTTCGCCACAGAGGGGTTTCCGCTTACTGGCGGGCGGCTTGATTATGTCAAAGGTCGCACCGCTGCCGCCGTGGTCTATCGCCACGAAAAGCACATCATCAATTTGTTTATCTGGCCTTCCCGGGAGCGGCGCGCCCGTTTCGCGCCGGCCCTCAAAGTTACCGTGGATAACGGATACCATTTATTGCAATGGTCCGACGCGGAAATGAGCTACGCCGCCGTGTCCGATTTAGCTGTTGCTGATCTCAGTCGATTCGCTCAGCTCGCAGGCGCGCCCGCGCGCAACTGAATCGGAACACCAAAAGCAGTCAAAATCCGGACAACGGATCCCAAAACAATCCACTTCCGAGCTGCAATCAGGCCTAAGACATCGCTTCGCCGCTTAAATTCGGCTTCGAAGCAGCTCGGCCACCTCAATGTGACCAGTGCTCACATCGTTCGACCCTGACTTTTCTGGACAGGAGTGGACTCTCGGAAAATCATCAGGGGGGCAAAACGGGTGGCCCTACCCTTATTGCATGCCCCGCCGAAGCACGTTAAGTCTTGGCGGTCCAAAAGCTTCGGGCGGTTAGCTCATTGGTAGAGCGTCTCGTTTACACCGAGTTTTTGCAGTTTCACGACTCGTTAGGACAGATGTGGAAACATCGCGACACGTGTGGACGTTAAAAGAAAAACCACCTACTCAGTCCGACACAATCGAGTGGACATTTGCGGACAGGAGCAGACCGAATTTCCGGTGCCAGGGGGGCAAAACGGGTGGCCCTAATAAGACTGTCCTGAGGCCGAGGTGATACGCTATGGCAACGGACGGATGGAGCGAACCCGATAAAACCGGTTGGCGGCGGTGGCGGCCGTGAGCATAATCTCTTTGCAGGCCTGGACAAAGCTCTCCACACTCAGCCGATGTGGCGTTCAACGCCTTGGCTCGTGGTGATTGCGGTTTGGGCTGCCATCTTTCTGCCGGCCCTGGGCTCGTTCGAGATCAAAGGTGAGGAGGGGCGCCGGATTTTACCAGCCGTGGTCATGCTCGAGAGCGGTGACTACCTTGTCCCGCGGATCGGGGGCGACGTCTACCTGCACAAACCGCCGCTCATAAACTGGCTGGTGGCAGCATCATTTGCGGTATTTGGCGCGCGCAACGAATGGACGGCACGCGCACCGTCCGTCCTTTTCGTTTTATTGGTGGCGCTCGTATTTACGACATTCGCCCGCCGCCGCCAGGGGGAGCATGGGGGGATAATGGCCGCCCTGATTTGGCTAACTAACATCGGCCTTATCGGAAAAGGCCGATCCATCGAAATCGAAGCTCTTTACGTTTCCTTGTGCGCGCTCGCCGTGATTTGCTGGTTCAGCTGGTGGCGCGAAGAGCGCAGTCCATGGCTGGTATGGCTGGTCCCTTCTGTTTTTCTGGGCCTTGGCTGGCTGGCGAAGGGTCCCACTCATCTCATTTTCTTCTATGCATGCGTCTTTGCTCTCTCATGGCAAACGAAACGCTGGAGACCGCTATTTCATCCCGCGCATCTCGCCGGTCTTTTGCTTATGCTTGTGATCTTTTCTGCCTGGGCGTTCCCTTTCGCCCAGACGCACGAAAATACCGCCGTCATAAGCAAGTGGTGGGAGCAGTTCGCCGGAAGAGTGACTGGCGATTATTTCCATTTTCATGTCTGGATCCTTACCATTCCTCGGGCCCTCGTTTACTTTCTGCCGTGGCTACTCGTCGTCCCGTTCGTCCGATTTGAAAAATTTCAGGATGAAAACGATCGGCGCCTGGCTCGTGGCCTGGCCTACAGCACCGCTATTCCTCTCATCGCTATCAGCCTTATGCCGGGCGCGGCCCCGCGCTATACCCTCCCCGTACTCGCTCCATTTTGCTTGTTCATGGAAATGGCCTTCGACGAGGACGCGTTCGCAAAGCCAACCTGGCTGCGCGGTCCGAAACCGTTATGGTCACTGATCGCTCCTGTTTTCGTCGGGCTCGCCATCCTGATGGGATTAATCGGATTTCCGCTAAGCGCGATCGCTTCCAAGTCTCGACCGAAGGTAAGAAATATTGCCAGCCAGATTAACGCGGTCGTTCCTAAAGGAGAAACCCTGTTTGCAGTCGACCCTAACTATCAGCTCTTCTTCTTTTATATCCACCCGCCGGTGATCTACGTCGGCAGCGTCGCGGAACTTCCCTATGAAACGCATTATTTTGTGGTGCGCCCGGAAAAGGAGCGGGAAGCAGGGGCAAGCCAGCAATGGACTCCGCGGAGAGCGCGCCCGGTCCTGCGATTGACCGATTATCGAGATGAAACCGTCCTGTTATTTGCGGTGGAAGAATGAGGGGATAAATCTTAGTTCGATTCGTCGACTGCCTCGTCCGGCGTCGCTCTCCAGTATTCGTCGCGAGCCAACCAGACGATAAGCGTAGCGAGAAATAGGGTTGCGACGAACGGTTGGAACGCGCGCGCATAGACAAGTTGGCCTTTCAGGCGAAGCCACGAATCGGAGATGTCGGCCAGGAGAAGACCCGCGTAAGCCGTTCCCACCCCGAACCGAATCCAGTTAGGCGCGTTCGACCGGCAACTCTCGAACAAGCCGTAGATGATCGCGGGCCCGAGAAGTATATAAGAGGCGGCTTCGGTGGCGGGGCCGAAGAGAACCATCCAGACACAGCCGAGTCCGAAAGCCGCATAGATCAATCGCTTCTCTGGCCAGGAGCGCCAGACCCCCCGGATGCAGAACGCTGCGATAGTCATTCCCGCCAACACTTCAAGAACGACCCAAGCCGCCGGGGTGATGGGGATACGTACCATCCTCAACAGGAAGTAGGCGTCGCGCCACGCGCGGGACTCATCGGCCGAACGCCGGGTAATACCACCCAAATGGGCAAACCAACTGCCGTATTGACCGAGCACGTAGCTCAGCCGTTGCATTAACAAGGAAAGGGCGAACAATCCAATAACCGACAAGAGCAATCGCCACGAGAGACGTCTCAAATACAGAGTGCTGAAGAGCAATCCAATGGCGAGTGGATAGATTTTAAAGTAACTGGCGATGGCGAGACAAAGAGAGCAGAAAAACCAGTGCTCCCGGACAAGCGCCACCACCGAGAAGATGAGCAGAGCCAAAACCAATGGATTTGCCTGGCCATTATTTAGATTGCTAAGCGACAAAGGAAGAAGCGCCACGAGCGCCCATGATCCTTTCCGGGACTCAGGGTGCGGCCAAACAAAGCGAGCCGCCGTGTAGACCGCGACCGGCAGGAGGATCCCGCCCAGTAATCGCCATGTAATTCCCGCCACATTCTCGGAAAGAAAGGAGAAAGGCGCGAACCACGCGGCCGCCAACGGGCTGTAGAGGAATTTGCTTCCGTGATAATAGAGCTCTCCGCCCTTGACCCAATGCGCCCCGGCCTCGCGAAAGCTTGTGAATACGGAATGCGCACCGGGTTTGAACCACACGCGAATGGAGATGACGACGAGCGCCACGCTCCACGCGCCGCCGGCGAGCCACCGGGCCGTGGCCGGCTTCATCCTGTCTAACATTGGAAGCTCCTCATCAAGTCGCGAATCGGTTCCGGTGCCACGATTTCAGATTCTCACCGAGCGTACCGCCGTGGCAGAAAAAAGACAATAGTGGTGGTCGGCGTCGATCCTTTCCTGTTATAAATCCGCTCCACCCGGTTGATCGATTCGCGGAAAGACGTCACCCGATCCGATGATCGTTCCCGCCTGACTTTTCTGGACAGGAGTGGGCTGACGGAAAATCATCAGGGGGGCAAAACGGGTGGCCCTACCCTTATTGCATCAGCCGCTGAAGCACGTTAAGTCTTGGCGGTTCAAAAGCTTCGGGCGGTTAGCTCAGTGGTAGAGCGTCTCGTTTACACCGAGAGGGTCGGGGGTTCGAAACCCTCACCGCCCATTTTTCAGATGTCGGACGTCAGGCATCAGAGGTCAGACAACTTGATCCGCCCCGCTTTGCTTGCCGCGCCCTAGCGGAGCGAAGGCACGGCGACCCGCCGTCGCGCTGCTAGGGCGTGGCCGGCAGAGCGCCGTGACTGCAGAAACCGTTCACTCTGCCACCATTTGATGGGCGACGGGAAAGATCACCCCGATTTGGAGAGTGGCGAAGTTCGGGGCCATATTGACCAGCACGGGAAGTTCGCGGTCGATTGCCTGCTGGGTGGTCCAGCCGGTCCGGGATGGATTGGCCACCAGATCCACGGGCAAACCCTGTGCGTTCAAATGACGCGTCAACCGCGCCGGCCACGATTCGTTAGGGGAAGCACCATCGCCAATGGAATAGGAATCGCCGATGGCGACGTAACGGATTTTCGCGGGCTCGCCGCGCCCCTCCACCACCGCCAGGCAAGTGATCAGCCAAAGAAGTCGAAACATGCACGAACCCTCACCCCACCCTCGCCCTTGGCAAGGGAGAGGAAGAAATGGAAGCCGAGGAGGACGCTCCTGTAGCGGCGGTCTATGACCGCCGATCGCACCAGGCCGGCAAGCGGTGCGCTTGCCCTGCAACGGCTCAGGATGATTGGATGACAAAGATGAAAAGAGCGGGGAATATTGAATCAGGAAATCAGGAAAATACGAGCCATCGCTTCTGCTTTCCTGCCTTCTCATGCAATTACTCCGGTAGGGCGACGCTCTGCAGAGCCGTCCAATTCTTCGGACGGTCGCGGCCCTGAGGCCCCTCCCACATTGGGCTACTTTTTACCTTCACGCGCCTTCATCTCCCGGGCGTATCGCAGATTATTACGGGCCAGCTCGAAGTCCGGCTTGTCCCGAAGCGCCTGCTCGCAGGCGGCCGCGCCTTGATCGAATTGCCCGAGCTTATTGTAAGCGGCGCCGATGTTGTTCCATGCTTCCGCGTAACCGGGCCGCAGCGCGAGCGCTCTCCGGCTGGCCTCGATCGATTCCGCGAAACGGCCGTCCCGGTAAAGCTGCAGGCTGAGATCGAGGTAAGACTCCGGCGTTGCTGCGACCGGTAGTTGGTCGGTTTGTTGGTCCGCTCGCGCCAGGAGATCGCGCGCGGTGAGATCGCCGGGGCTTAATGCGAGAGCGCTCTGCAAAAGCGTCCGGGCCGCCGACGTGCGCGAGTGATCGAGCAGGAAGCGAGCGTAGTAGGTGTAACTGTCCGGCGTGGCTGGCGCGAGGCGCATTGCTTCTTTGAAATATTGCTCGGCGACCGCGCTTTGTTTGGTAGCGTCTTCGGCGATAGCCAGATTGATCAGAAGCACCGGATACCGCGGCGTGAACACCTGGGCGCGATGAAAATAGTCCAGCGCGCCAGCGTAATCGCCGCGCGCCATCAAAGTGTTGCCGTAGTTCATCAGGCCCCGGCCGTTCCGTGGACTCTTGATCGTGACGTCGTGCCAGAGTGTTTCCTCGGTTCTCCAAACTTTGTTCCGTTGAAACGTGGCATAGCCGCTGGCGCAGAGAAATAGTGCCACCGCACCGAGGCCAGCCATTCTTACCGAGAGACCACGTCGCGCTTCGCGATTCTGTAGGGAAAGACTGCCCGCTCGCGAAAGCTTTCGGAGTTCTCTTCCCTCGGGAAGCAGGCCGCTTCCCCTACAATCGATCAGCCACGCAGCCGCGCCGGCCGCGGCGATAACGAGTCCGATGTAGGGCAGAAAGGTGCGATGATCTTTCATCACTTCAGCCAAGGGGAGAAGCGAGGTCGGAAGCAGCGCGATCAGAAACCAGAGCAGGCCGAACCCGATCACGCGTGTCCTCCGGAAGACGGCAGCCGCGATCGCCATGGCGGTGATAAGAACGGCAAAGGCGACGCCTGCCCAGAAACGCCTCATCGTGAGAACGTCGCTGAAAGTGCGCACATCGTTGGTCATGCTAAAGGGATTCAGGTCGTAATCGACGGAAAGAGTGTTCGGCCAGAAGAACGTTTTGAAATAGAGCCACGCCACGTAGGGCTGCGTGATCAGGTAATGATGCGGGTTGGCCGCGCCGGCAATCCAGGTGCGCGGCGTCATGCCCTGCACGAAAAGCAGCATGGCTGCGCAAATCAGGAAAGGCGGGATGGCTTCCTTGAAATAAGCCTTTGTAGCCACGCCTCTGCGAAACGTGTCACGGCCTGCAGGGCCGTGCCTACAGATCAGCCGATAGATCGCGAAGAGCACCACGAAAATCGCGGCGGGCGGCTTCGCCAGGATGGCGATGGCGGCCGGGAGAACAAAAAGGTAATACCGGCGCAGATTTTGGAAGCCGAGGTAAAGGGCGAAAGAGGCCACTACGCCGAGGGTGGAAATCACTTCGGCCGACGCAATGATGTAGTTCACCGTGTCGGCATTGGCCGGGTGCAGTCCGTAGCAGGCCGCCGCGGTCAGCGCGATCCAGCTGTGGCGCGCTGAGATCGCAGTTGCATCGAGCAGGCGCCGAATGACAAACGCGAGCAGCAAGGTGAGCGCAAGGAAAAGCGCAAAAATGGAGACATGAAACCAGAACGGATGCAATCCACCGCCGAGCCAGTAGTCGATGGCGAGGAGAGTCGAGACAAGTGGGCGATACGATTGGTTGCTCGGAAGCGCGCTGAAGGTCGTGGCGTCGCGGAAGAAGAGCGGAATATTTCGCAGCTCCTGGATGGCCGCGTTGTTTACGATGGTATGCGCGTCGTCGAAGTGGAAGCTGTTCTGAAAATGATTGGCGTAAGCCGCGAGGAGGGCACAGAGCAGAAGCGGGCCTGCCAGACCCGCGAGAGCGTTTTTGCGCAGCGCGACGTTCACATTTCCGAACATAAAATTCATTCTACCATCAGTCACGCTCGTGTGAAGTGCCGCGTCAGAATGGGCCGCAGATAATCTGCAACTGCGGACAGGCTGCGGATTTCGGCAAGATTAAACCGCGGATGATGCGGATTGCGCAGATATAAAAAAATACGAATCTGGATTTCTGTTCCTGATCCGTGCCGTGTAATCCGCGGTCAAAATTTTCCGCGGCGGCTGCTTGTTAGGCCGCATCCGCTTTACGGATCGTTATTTGGAAACGGGCTGCTCCGAAGGCTAATCCAATCGCAATTATTTGCCCATGGCTACGGCTCCGTTGTTCCGGTCGCCGTCTCGTTAACCAACCTGCGTTATTGGCAGACGCCACTGCTGCAAAGCCCGGAACAACACTGCCCGCTATAACCACAGGGGGCGCCCGAAGCCAGGCAACCCGTTGGGCCGGTTGGGCCGGTAATACCAGTCGGCCCGGTCGGACCAGTCATGCCGGTCGCTCCGACCAAGGGCCCGATTCGCTCGATCCGCAAGGAAGCGTTGACGGGATTGTTTACATCACCGGGAAGCGAGACGGCTGCGGCCAGGGGAGTGGCATTTTGTAGACTGATAATCGTGCCAACCGCCAGTTCCGCAGTGACCATGCCGTTGACCGCCACAGTGGAACTGTTGGAGGAGGCCGCCGCATTGGGCGAACTGGGAGCGGCAAACGAAACCGGCGGAAGCTGGCTGGAGTATTGAGATCCCGGGATTTGGATACCATTGGCGTCGAGTTGAAACACAATTGCGCCTGAATTCCCCGAATTGCCGCGAACATGAAATTCAAGAAGGTAGGTTCCGTCCATGGCTAACGCTAAACTGGTCGATCCAGTGATTGTTATGTTCCGAGCCGGTCCGCTGTTGCCGAACGAAACAGAGCCATTACCGGCGACGACTTCAGCAGCGGTGTTGTAGACATAAGCTAGTGCGGAAGAAACTTCGGGCCCGGTAGGACCGGTGTTTCCGTTACTTCCCGGCACCCCAGTTGCGCCAGTCGCCCCGGCTACTCCGGCGATCCCCGTTGCCCCTGTTGCCCCGGTCGCGCCAGTTACCCCCGTCCCGCCAGTGGCCCCAGGCGCCCCAGCCGTTCCGGTCGGACCAGTCGCTCCATTGTTGCCGGTTGCCCCAGCAGGTCCGGTCGAACCCGTTGCGCCGGTTGGACCAGTTGGCCCGGTCGGACCAACGACCGGGGTTGGGTCGACGTGGGGACGGCCACGGCGGTCGGTGCCTTGAGCTTGCGCGGTGGCTAATGTTAGCGCGAGGAAGCCGAGAGAAGCAGCGAGTGAAATGGATGGGAGGGAGGATTTCATTTTTTTATCGAAACTGGATTTGGGTCCTTACCGCCGTTCATCCAGCTCTGCTGGAATCAAAGATCGCGGCTACTTGCAACAGAAGCGCACAAAGTCAACACGCATTCGATAAATCGGACGGTGATAAAGCTTCGCGCCGCGGTCTACGACCGATGAAGCACCATCAGAACGGACCGCAGATGACGCAGATTTCTCGCAGATTTCGCAGATGAAAAAGTGTTGAATCAGAAAAGCTCGCCGCAGCGAGTCCGTCCGGTGGCGGACAGAAAGCCAGGAAATCCGACAGGATGAACAGGTCCGCCGAGGGACGGACTCACCGCGGAGAGATTTACAGGATTAAAAATGGGTCCAAAAAAATCTGGCAAATCCCCTGGTTCGCCGTCGCTTTGGCGTAGGCGGCTGACTGACTCTCTTGCGCAATCCGCAATTCCTCCGTGTCCTTTGTCACCGCGGATTTCGCGCCATGGCGAGCAAGCAGCGGATTTCGGCGAAGATTTAACCGCGGATTTCGCGGATAAGAAATCAGAAGCATAAAGACTTAAAAGTCCGGCGACTTGGAACTCGCCGATCCCAGTCAATCCTCCCCCGCCCCCTGCCTCCCCCATCCGTGTTATCCGTGCCATCCGTGGTCAAAATTTGTCAGTTAGGCGGCGCTCTCTGGAGCAAAAAACAAGCAGCCGCCACGCGGTGAGGCGTGACGGCTGCTTGTGAAGCTTAATGATTCGTTCTGCTATTGCTTGTCGTAGACTCCCATGCTTTTGAACTTCTTTCCTTTTGCATCGGTGCCACTCACGTTGATGGTGCGCGACTTCCCGTCGGCCGACACTACAATCCGACCGGTGCTGGTCACCTTCCCGCCCTTCTTGACCATTAGTTCCAGGGTGTTGGCATTCACCTTCTTGTAGGCGCGCGCGTCCGAGGTCGGATCGCCGGTGACGGGATAGTATTTCCCGTCGAACTTGCCTGTCCAGTCGTTATGGGTCGGCTTCCCGTCCGGGAGGGTGCCGTCCACCGTCACCTTCATTTTATTGCCGGCGACGGCATAGACCACCGTGTGATTCTTCGGCATCTCGCGAGGAAGCTTCGATTTGGCCTCGTTCAATTTCCAAGTGCCCATTTGCGGGTCCGCCGCGAAACACGCTGCCCCCGCCAAAAGGGAAAGCGCCAGAGTCAATCCAATAGTTTTCGTCTTCATGGCTCCCATCGAGCCCAAATTTCCACTTTTCGTCAACACCTTCTTCAGCAAGACGCGCAGCCCCTGCATGTAAGGCCAAAGAGAACTCCACCGAGAAACACCACCTTTCAGGCGGGGAAACGCGCCTCCCGCAGCCGCACCAAGATGAGGAAATGCGAAACGATGATGAGCGGCACCAGAAAAGTAGGGAGCAAGCTCAACGGTAACTCGCGCAGAGGCGACATCGCGGTCCAGTCGTGCAGCCCGAGACGGAGCGCGCTGGAAATTACGAATACGATATCGAGCAGACCAATCAGATTCCAGGCAAGCACGATGCGCCGGGATCGAACGAACTGCGGGATGACCAGGAGAACGACCGCGCCGGCCGCCACCAGAATATCGCCGATCCCGGCGGGCAGGGCGAAGGCCTCCGGCAGCACGCCGTTCTTGCAAAGAAGAAGAAAATAGAATCCGACGAAGCGCGTGAGATGCAGACCGATCAGGAACGGCAAAGGCAGATCACCCACCCAGGCACGCACAAACGGCACCTTCCACCAAGCCAGCAAAACCAGCGTGGCCAGAATCCAGACGGTCAAGGCAACGACCGGCGCACTGGCGTGACCGAACCAGCGAGCTCGCGCAAAAACGATGGCCAGGGCAAGCCAGATGGCCAAGGCGAGAAAGATCGGCCTGTCTTCTTTTCTCATGTTGATCAAAGGGAAGCGAGACCGGGAACCGGGGAATATTTAATCAGGAAAGCTCGCCGCAGCGAGTCGGTCCGGTGGCGGACAGGAAGCCGGGAGAATGAAAGATGAGCGAGCCACCGATGAATGGAGCGAATGGCATGAGCGACATAGACAGCAAAGCCGCGACGGGTAGCGGAGACAGAGAGGTGGGAGCCCTCCTCTGATCTGTGAATATCTGTGGCAATCTGTGGCGAAAAAGATCAGAACCGCCGATCACACCGACAACGGCTCAGATAAAGAAAAGAGTGGGCAATTTCTAATCAGGAAAAAAGGAACCAGGAGAATCAGAAAACCGCAAAATCCCATTCCTCATTTCCTGCTTTCCTCATTCATCCCCTCCTCCTAGGGCTTGCGTTTAAAGTCGAAGTGCGCGGTCGTTTCCTTGCCTTTATCTATATAGACCCAGTCTTCCGCGTGACGATCCGGGGCGTTGATCAGGAAAGTCACCTGGTGCATGTGACCGGCGCCGGGCGCGATATTGGTGCCATCCTTGAATTTGAAGACGAGCTTATCCGGATCGCCGCCGGAGACGAGCACCAGGGGCGGCTGATTATGCGCCGCGCAATAATGCGTCGCCATCAGGCCCTTCCCGTCCATGTGAAACATCGTGACCATTTCGTCGGCAATGCTTTCGTTGAGCCAGGCCATCAACGCGGATCCGTCGGAGATCAGCTGAAAACGGGCATTCGTCGGCATCGCCTTGCCATTTTCCATGGCGGAGCCCTCCCATTTCCCAGCCAGACTTTTCATTTTCTCGAAGGCCGGGTTCTGTTCGACTTTTGCCCGGGTCTCGTCGCCCAGCAGTTACGCGGCCGAGCCGATCAGGACAAGAATAAGAAACGGATAACGAATTTTCATAGGCACCTCCACGGATCGCTCAGATGGTAAAGCCGCTATTTGCAAGCCGTCGAGATTTTTTGGGGAAAGTGAATGCCGGTAGATCGGGTTTAGAGTGGTGGAACGACCGTTCCGAGGGTCTTGCTAATGGGGAGCGCCGGCGGCGCTTCAAATGAGCGGCATTGCCGCTCCGGGTTTAGCATCGTGCTCGGAGAGCCCGATCCACCGTGCCGCGGCGCTCGTATTACCCCCAAAATCACCCCGCCAGCATCTGCGCCACGGCCGCTTCGGCGTGGACCCGCATCGTGTCCAGAAACGGAATGCCGTTATGCGCGGATTCGCGCAGGATCAAGGGCAGCTCCGTCCCGGCCAGGATGACCGCGTCGATCCGGCTGTTCTCGCGCATCTGATCGACAATCTCGAGCAACCCGGCCCGCGTCCCGGGCAAAAATCTTCCGAGCACCAGCTCGTTCATGTATTTTTCGTGGATATAATCGGCCGCGCCCGACGGTGGAATCACGAGTTCGATCCCGGCCCGGGAAAAGAGATCGGAATAAAACGATCCGTGCATGGTGAACTTCGTCCCGAACAAAGCCGGCCGGGTCCAACCGCGCTCCCTCACCGATTCGACAGCCGTCGCCACGATGCTGATGAGCGGGATGGGCGACGCTGAGGCCACCTCGTCGAACACGATATGGGGCGTGTTGGCGGCGATCAGGCCGAACTCCGCGCCGGCGCGGGCCAGCTTTTGGATTTCTTCCACCAGATACGCGGCCGCCCCGGCCAAGTCGTTCGCAGTGATCAAATCGATTCCTTTCCTCAGATCAATGCTGTTGACGATGAATTGCGGATAACTGCCATCGCCAAGGCGTTCCCGATAAAGGGCGATGATCGCGAGGTAATACTCGACCGTGCTTTCCGGGCCTAACCCGCCAATCATGCCGAGCGTCTTCACATTACTTTAATGGGATAAAGCAGGCACCGTTTGCGCTTTCTCATTGCCGCCAAGCTACTACACTCGGGCCCGTGAGAATCATCACTTTTTTACTCAGCCTCTTTTTTAGCACGATCGCTTTCTTCCCGGCTCTGGCTCAGACGCGCCCGGGTGGCAGCCCGCCACCCCTGACCGGTTCGGGCAACGGTCGCGATAACGACCTGGCGAACAAGGCCTTGATCACGAAATCGAGCGACGACGTCATGGCTCCGGCGGCGCTCTCCAAAATCGCCAAGGAGTATTACGCGTGGCGGAACGAGAACAATCCGGTGGCGAGCAGCGAATCCGGACTGCACACCTGGGACAATCGGCTGACGGATTATGCGCCGGCGAAAATGGATGAACGGGCCCAGCATGAGCATGCCCTGCTCGAAAAAGTTCGCGCCATGCACACGGAGAACTGGTCCAAAGACCAGCGCATCGACTGGATTCTCTTCCGCGCCCAGCTGGAAGGCGCCGATTTTGGCAGCCGCGTGCTCAAGTTCGAACACACCAATCCGCAGGTCTACGTGAGTGAATGCGTCAGCGGCATCTTTTCGTTGCTGAAAAAAGAATACGACACACCGGCCAACCGCGCCCGGGCCGCGACCGCGCGGTTGCAACAGATGCCGGCGCTGCTCAAGCAGGGCCTGAGCAATCTGCAAAGCCCGGTCAAACTCTACGCACAGCTGGCCATGCAATCGGCCCGCGCGATCGATCCGTTGCTGACCGGGAGCCTCATGGCGCTCGATGTAGGGCTGGCCCCGAATGAGCACGACGCGCTGATCAAAGCGCGGGACGAAGCGCTCGTCGCCTTGCACGGCTATGCCGATGAACTCGAGAAGCGGCTGCCTCAAATGGTGGACTTCGCGCCCATGGGCGAAGCGAACTACAACTATTATCTCAAGCACGTTCTGCTGCTCCCCTTGAATGCGTCCGAAGTGGAGATGATCGGGCGCGTCGAGAATACACGCTATCGCGCGCTGGAAGCATTACTGAAAGATCCTAAAATGGCGGACCCCGATCCGGCGCGCTCCAGTCATATCCCGCCCGACCAGGCTTCCTTCCTCAAAGCCTACGAGAGTCGCGAACAGGAAATGATCACATTCCTGAAAGAACATCATCTGGTGACGATTCCAGATTACCTTGGGCGCTTCGAGATTCGGCAACTGCCGGAGGCCTTCAAGCCGACCAGCCCCGGTGGTTTCATGAATCCACCCGGAGTTTATGACAAGGATCCGGTCGGATTCTTTTTTATCCCCACCTATAATCCGCAGTCGAAAAACTTTTACATTCGCGCGGCCATCGAAGATCCCCGCCCTATCCTGGGACACGAGGGAATTCCCGGTCACTTCATGCAGCTCTCCATCGCCAATCACTTGTCGGATGAAATTCGCCGGCAAAATCAGGATGGCGTTTTCGTGGAGGGCTGGGCCTTGTACGGAGAAGAGATGTTGATGCGCACGGGTTTGTATCCGGATAACTCCGCCGCGCAGGGACAGATTCTGCGGCTCTCGCGTTACCGCGGCGCGCGCATCGGGGTGGACGTGAACCTGCACACGGGTCGGTGGACTTTCGAACAGGCGGTCAATTATTTCATGGAGGCGGGGGGCCTGGATCGCGAAGCGGCCGAGGGTGAAGCGGCCGGGGCGGCGTCATCGCCCCATCAAAAAATCAGCTACATCATCGGCAAATGGCAGATCATGAATCTGCTCGGACGCTACAAGGACAAGCAGGGCGAAAATTTTCGACTCGGCCAGTTTCACGACGATTTGATCAAGAACGGCAGCCTGCCCTTATCCGTGATCGAATGGATTCTGCTGGATGATCCGGGTTCGATTCAGAAAGTGCTGAGTGACAAGTGACGAGGGATGAGGGGAAGGCGCTGCCTTCCCGAGGGAAGCTGGCAGCTTCCCCTACAGCTATCCCCTTGTAGCCACGGCGCTCTGCCTGCCACGCCATAGCAGCGCGACGGCGGGTCGTCGCGTCTTTGTGCGCTCACGCCCCGACAGGCTCTCGCCAGGTAGGGACGTCTCTCCGAGGCGTCCGGTTCGAATCGAGTGGTTGGTCCGCGGAGTGGACGCCGCCCGCCACGGCGGGTAAACTGTGCGGCGTCCCTACCCTGCTTTGACACGCATGTTCCCAGATACGACGACGACGTGCGACGAGGCCATTACGGCTGCGTGGCTTGCAGCCGAAAGAACGTCGCCGGGAAGGCAGCCGCAGTGGAGGCGCGCCAGATTTGCATGGTGCCGTCGTCGGACACCATGGTTTCGGTCACGCCGGCATTTGTCCAACCAGCCAGATCCGTCGAGCGAAAGGCGTGTAAGCTCACGTCCGTCGCGGCCTTTAATCGCGGATACGTGATACTGAAAACCATTCCGACTTGTTCGATGGTCACGCCCACTGTGTCCGCCTGCCTCGGAGGCGTGCCCATGCTGTATTCCAGCAGGTTGCGTTTCCCGTCGAGGTCGGCGTCGCCATTGAGGCCGCCCCGCGCCGGATTCGAAATATCGCCTAACGATAACCGAGCCGCCTGCCAACTGGCAAAATTGAGCTGTGGCGCAATTCCGATCCGTGCGATGAACGGGTCGGGATTACCCGTGCGCGTATCAATCCAGACCGGGATCGCCGGCACGCTGGCATTAATCGACTCCGCGATGCCCTGATAATCGCCGAGCATATAGCCGGAAGACGTGAGAGGAGCGAGCGATGCGTCGGTCGAGACAGAAGTGACCCGAATGTTGGGCTGCCAGGTGGCGCCGCCATCGAACGATTGGGCGAGATACAAGTCGACCAGCGTATTGGAGCCGGGGTTATTACGATGATCGTAGAAAGAGGCTGTTAAAGTTTGGCCGTTCGGCGAGACCGCAATCACAGGATTGAACACGCCAGAGCTCGGAGGATTGTCGCTGATGGCGATGGGCGAGGTCCAGGTTGTCCCGCCGTCGGTGGATTTCGTGAAAGCGATTCTCGGGTTGCCTAACAGGCGCGCCTGATAAACGACATACAGATTGTTGTTCGTACGATCGGCCACGGCCGAGGGCAGAAAGCTGCCCGTGCGAATGGACGGTTCGTCGTATTGATTTACCGCCGTAACGAGTTTCCGGCTGCCGAAAGTCGCACCACCATCGTCGGAATTGACCAAATCGAGACTGCTATTGCCGAAATTGAAATAGACGATCACCAGTTTTCCATTGGGCAGAAACACGGGCTGCGATCCCTGCGCGCTCGTGCTCGTCGAATGGATGTACGCGATTTGACTCCAGGTCGCGCCGCCGTTGTCGCTGTAGGAACGAACAATGGGCGAAGCGCTACCGGAGAACCTGGTGAAAGTCACCACCATGCGTCCCACTGTGCTCGTCCCGGCAAAGGTGTTGATGGCCAGCCAATTCTTGTCCGGGAAAACGCTGCTGCTCGCAGGCTGATACACCACGACCGGTGCACCGAAGGTCGCGCCTCCGTCGATGGAACGGCTCACCAGGACAATCCCCGTGTTGAAGTTAACGTCGGTCGCACCCTCCGTATTCAGATACACGTAGCCGTTCAAATCGATCCTCGCCACCGGATCGGTGTCGCGATAATACGGGCCGCCGGTCGTTTGCGTCAGATTCGGAATCAAAGCACGGCTCCAGGTTAGACCGCCATCGCTGCTGATGGAATAACCGCAATCGACCGCGCCCCCGTCGGTGAATCTTCCTTCCTGAAACGTGGCCGCCAGAAAATCGGGGTTCACCGGCGAACGCGCGATGTGCGGTTCCGCCTGCGCCCTCATGTTGGACGGCAGCGCGGCGGGATCATCGCCGAGACGCAGGTTGGAGCCAACCCTCGGATCGAGAGGCACTTCGACCTGCGCCGCGTCCACGACGGCGGCGGGGCGAGACGCGGAAAGCGGAGGCGGCTTGACCAAATTCCCCTGTCGATCCAACAGCATGAGAGCGCCGGACGAAAGATGCTCCAGCGGAACCTTTTGCAGAGCGGGCGGCAAGTGGCTGCGATCGACCTCAAAAAAGTGCGCCGGGGTCGAACGGGGCTGTTGTGCGAGGGAAAGGAGCGGGATGAGCGACCCTGTCCATAAAAGAAATACGCCCCGCTTCACCTGTTGTGAGATTACTCCACCCAAGCACTCTCACAACTGAGGAAACCGCCTCGCTGACGAAATTGACACCGTGCACGGACCAAGGGGCAGCCCGCCGAGTAAGCAACTCTCCCGCAGAAACTTGGCGGACGACCAGCGCCCCGCGCCGTGTCCTCGCCCCTCGAACGCCCCGCGCAAGGGCTTGGAATATGCTGCCGTTATCCATGCCGTGAAAACGCTTGGACTCATCATCACCGACCTAACGAAAGTCGAGACCAGCCAAGGTCTGCAGCGGGCGCTTGGCCATAATTTCCAACGTCTACTGGAAGATGCTCGCCGCCAATGGGAACGGCGCTTCGCCGACCAGGATCCGAGCGATGCCTGCGTCAGTGTTCGCATCGTCGCCGCCGATACACCCGCCGTTGCGCGCAAAGCCACGCGCGGATCCGGACCGGTGAAATCGAGCCGCCAGCTCGAACGACGCTCCAATCTTTCTCTGCCCCGCTACGCCCACTAACGGGCTTCTTCTTTAACGGAGGTTTGCTTCTCCCGCCGCAGCGCGGCGAAGGCGGACGACCGCCGAATCTCTTCCGGATCCCCGAGTCGGTCATAGACCCTGACCTGGAGCGCCGCTCCCACGCTCATCGGTTGTCAGCCCGAGCGCTAGCGAGGGATCTCCCAAGCGCTCTGTCGCTTATCGAGCCCCCGCGCGACCCCGCATAAGCTCCTGCAGACGCGCATGCGACAGAGCTTCTACCCGATGCTCGTTCGCGCCCACGAAAAAACGGTTCCCCGTTTTTTCGTCGGCGTGCCACGCGATCGACCCGGCCGAATCTTCTTTCTGATCGACCAGCGCATTGACGATCGCTTCCTCGGTCGCCTGCACCACGCCTTCAAACATCGGATCCAGCAGGTCGTTAGGAATCGTTTCGACCGCGTGCGTCACCCGGTCCGGGTCCGCCACCTTTGGATTGGCCGTCGAAAAAGCGATGAAAAGATCGCCCGATCCGTTGCCGGAATAACTTCCGGTCCGGGCCAACCCGAGAGACGCCCGACGTGCCAAACGTTTGAGTTGGTGCGGCAATAATGGAGCGTCCGTCGCAACCACGATAATGATCGATCCGTTTTCCTGGCTGAAGACTGCGTTCTCCGGGATTTCCTTGCCCACCGGCACTCCGGCAATGGTTAGGTTTGGTCGACGACCGCAATTCGCCTGGACCAGAACCCCTGCGGTGTAGGTTTCTCCCGCCGATTTTTTGTCCGACTTGATCGTGATCTTGCGCGACGCGGTCCCCACCCCGCCCTTGAACTCGTAACAAATCATCCCGGTCCCACCGCCCACGCTTCCCTCCTCGATCGGGCCGCTGTGGGCCATATCAAGCGCATGAAAGACGTCTGCAGGCTTCACATGAAATCCATTGATGTCATTGAGATAACCGTCCCACGTTTCCGCCACGACAGGCAGGCTCCACCAGTAGCCGGTGTTGTCGGCTGCGCCGTGATGGATCCGCCACGCGATGACCGCGTCGCGGGCCACGCCGACGCTGTGCGTATTCGTCATGACAACGGGACCTTCCAGAAATCCGCTCTCTTCCACCCACGCCGTGCCGGTCATCTCGCCGTTTCCATTGAGGCTGAAAGTGCCGGCATAAACGGGATCGTTCAGGGAGGCGTGTCCGCGAGGAAGGACGACGGTGACGCCGGTGCGGACCGGTCCCTTGCCGACTTCCGTTTTGCCTTCGCCGCTGACCAGCGTGGTGTAACCCACCTCGACTCCTGTGATGTCCGTGATCGCGTTCAAGGGGCCCGGGACACCGTCGAAGGGAATGCCGAGATCGCGGGCGCGCACGGGCTGATCGATCGAGACGGCCGGCGGTTGGATTTTTGGAGGAGGCGACTTGATGGGCTCGCGTGCCGAGGAATCGACTACGACTACGACTACGAGCAGGAGCACGCATGTTTTCATAAGAGCGAGCAAACGTTCAATGTTCAACCCTCCACGTCCAACGCTCAATTCGGAGTGGGAGCGCCTCGCGTCTTCTATAGGGGTGGTCTGTGAACGCCGATCCCAACCCCTGAGAGCCTGTGAGAGAACGAATCCCCTCACTGGTTCTGTTCTTTCGTTCGGTACTTGGCGATCAGGTGGTCGATGTAGGCGCTGTAGGTTTCGCCCAGCGCTGCGCTTTCGATGAAGAGGATATTCTCCGCGTTGAATTGCGCGCTGCGCGAGAAATTGTAGGAGCCAGTGATGACCGTGTCGTCGATCAACAGAATCTTGTTGTGCATGAAATCGTGCCGGCCCGAGGGCGTGTAGGGGGTTGAATCTTTTCCCACGAGGCCGGCGCGCGCGATCAGGTCGTGCAGCGCCGGAACTTTCCAATGATTCTGCGGCACCCGCTGCCATTGCCGGTAAACATCGCTCATCTGGGTTCGATCATAGAGGCCATCCACCGGCACGCGCCCGGTGGTGAGAAGGGATTGGAGCGCGCCAATCAACGTGCCAGAGTTAATGAGCAGGCTGCAGATGCGGACGCGCCGCTGTGCCTGACCCACGCGCCGCGCGATCTCTTCGTCAATGGCCAGACCGCCACCCGGAGAAAACATGACCCGCGCCATGGCCGGTTGATTGGCGAAGGTGAGGGTGACCGGCACCGTTTGGATGTCACCTGTATTCTCGAAGTTCTCTTTCTCCCATAACTGCTCGAAATCCTCGGCGTAATAGCCGGCCAGCGCTTCGGAAGCAATCTGGAGCACGTTGTTCTCCATCAGGGCGAAGGCGTCATCCGTCAGGTTGAGCGAGCCCGTCCAGACAGCCGTGCCATCGCGCACGATGAATTTGTGATGCATCAGTTTTGTCCCGGCGATGCGCCGCCAGGGGTAGCCTAACGACTCCACGGCCGCGCTCGTGCCGGGCGCCGCCGGGTCCTGACCCATGGCTAGATTCTGCTGGAGCGATTTGTCCCCATCGAAGCAGATCCTGATTTTTACGCCTTGGGCGGCTCGCTCGCGCAAGGCCGCGGCCAGTTGATTTTTTAACCCGTCGCCCAAACGCATGTCGTAAAGAGCGAAGTCCAGGCTTCGCCGCGCGCCCCTGATAAATTCCACCAGACGGCCCATGACGGAATTCGCCGTTTGCTCGCCCTCCGCCAAAAAGAAAACGGAGAGTTCCTCAGATGATTTTGTTTCCATTAGTTCCAGCGTTCCGAAGCTAACCAGCCCTGCGCAGGCCCTCCTTCACTCCGCGCCGTATGATGCTAAAGCGCGACCCCCTCGCAACCAAGTAGAAGCGGCATCCTGCCGCTTTGCCCTCTGGCCACGCGGCTGGAAGCCGCGTCTACCTAGTCACGCGCCCCGCGGGTTGAGCGGTTGCCCCTTCTTCTTCATCTTTGGTCTTTCGCCCTATTCCGGACAGGCTAAGGTTTTGTTGTGACGTATCAGGTCTTCGCCAGGAAATACCGGCCGCAAACATTCGACGACCTGGTCGGGCAGGGCCATGTCGCCCAAACGCTCAAAAACGCGGTCGCGCAGAACCGCCTGGCCCACGCCTACCTTTTTGTCGGGCCGCGCGGAGTGGGCAAAACTTCGACCGCCCGCATCCTGGCCAAAGCGCTCAACTGCATCCATGGACCGACCGTTACGCCCTGTGGCGTGTGCGATAACTGCAAGGAGATTACGGCCGGAAACAGCCTCGACGTCATCGAAATCGACGGTGCCAGCAACAACAGCGTTGAAGATGTGCGCGAGTTGCGCGACAACGTGCGCTACGCCCCGGCCAAGGGAAAATACAAGATCTACCTGATCGACGAGGTCCACATGCTGTCGGCGGCGGCCTTCAACGCTTTGCTCAAGACATTGGAAGAGCCGCCCGCGCACGTGAAATTTATTTTTGCCACGACCGAGCCGCAAAAAGTGCTCCCGACCATCCTGAGCCGCTGCCAGCGCTTCGATCTCCACCGGATTCCGACCAATCTCATCGCCGATCACCTGCAATACATCGCGGGCCAGGAAAAAATCACGCTGGAAGCGGCGGCCGCTCAATCCATCGCGCGCGGAGCCGAGGGCGGCCTGCGCGACGCCGAATCAATGCTCGATCAGCTGGTCGCTTTCTGCGGCGAAGCCATCGCGGAAGCCGATGTGCTCAAAGTTTTCGGATTCACCAGCCAACAGACGGTCGCGAATTTCACCGAAAAGATCCTGCGTGGCGCCACCGCCGACGCGGTGCAGCTTTTGCACGACGAATCGGAATCCGGCAAGGACATGATGCGGATGATGTCGGATCTCATCAGTTACTTGCGCGATCTGCTTGTCTTTAAGGTGAAACCGGACGCGCTCAGCGCAGAGGTGGACGCGGATTCTCAAACTTCGCTCGGCTCCCAGGCGCAGTTGATCGAGACCGACCGGCTGCTCGAGTTGATTGATCAGTTCGCCGAAGCGGAGGGCCGCATGAAATGGGCGCCGAACAAAAAACTGCATTTCGAGGTGGCCCTGATCAAAGCGATCCAAAGCCTCAGCCAGGTGACGCTGAACCAGGTCATAGAAAATTTGAATGCGCTGCGAGAGGGCAAGACCCCGACGGCGACGCCGTCGGCCAGGTCAGCGCCGGCGAAGAAAGCGGAAACGGTTCCTGCCAAAGCCCCTTTGTTCAAGGCTGCGGTGGCGCCTGCTCCGGAAACGAAACCGGCTGCGCGGGTCGCGGAAAAAGCAGCGGACGAAAAACCCGCGGCGGAACCGCCCCGCTCGGTCGATGCCGCTGCCGTCTGGACAGCCGTCTCCGCCAAAGTGGCGGCGCGCGGTTTCCTTCGGACCTTGGTGGATTCACTTGCTGTGATCCGGGCCGAAGGGCGAAGCTTCGTGCTGGGCTATCCGCCTGATCAAAAGTCGGCCATCGAAACCCTGGCGACGACGAGTAATCGCAAGCAACTGGAGAGTCTTCTGAAAGAGATGAGCGGTCAGGAATGGGCGCTGAAACTGGAGGCGAAGGAGGGGTTGGAGACCAGGAATACGAAAGCGGGCGAGACGGAAAAGGCGCAGAATTACAAAGACGATCCGCTCATCCAGGAAGCGCTCGAAATGTTTAAAGGCGAAATTAAAAGCTGACCCTCACCGGGCGCTTCGCGTCCTCCCCTCCCTCAGGGAGAGGATTGAGGTACGGGCCAAAATTGAATTGAGAATTTAAGGTTATGAATTTGAACAAGATCATGAAGCAGGCGCAGAAGATGCAGGAGCAAATGGCCAAGACCCAGGCCGAGCTCGAGGAGAAGACCGTGGAGGTGAGCGCCGGCGGCGGAAAAGTAAAGGTGACAGCCAACGGAGCGGGCGACGTTCTATCGATCAAGATCGATAAGGACATTGTTGATCCGAACGACGTGGAATTTCTGGAGGAAGTGGTGCTGAACGGGGTGAAGAGCGCGATCGAGCAGGGCAAAGCCCTGGCTCAATCCGAAATGACCAAGATCACCGGCGGGCTCGGCATCCCAGGGCTCGGCTCGTAGCGACGGTGGTCCGGACAACCCCCACGCGTCGCTACAGCGTGCACAGAACGCGCGTCTGGCGTTTGTGCTTTTCGAAGATCGAAACCTGGGAAAGACCGAGCGCCGACATCTTGTCGGCCAACCGTTCGAAGCCTTCGGCCAGTTGCGCGTACGAATGCGCGTCGGAAGCGGTCGTGCAAGGAATCCCCTTCTCCATGGCCAGCTCGATAATTCCTTCGGACGGATAGAGCTCCCCCACCGGTTTGCGCCAGCCGGCCGTCGACAACTCGATGGCCAGATGACGCGCACGGATGAACTCGAGCGTCTCTTCGAAGATCGCCTTGATTTCACCGTTGGGCCTATGCCCATGGATCTTGATCAAATCCACGTGCGCCAAACAATCGACCAGGCCGCTCGCCGCCATCTCGCGCACCCGTCGCAGATAGTCGACATACATCGCATCAATATCCCGACCTTCGAATTGCGCGGCGCCGGCCGGGACCGAATCAAACATTTCATCATCGCGCTCCAGGAAATGAATGGAGCCGAGAACGAAATCGAGCTTCGCCCAGTGATCCTCCACCCATCGGCGGCCCATGGCCGAGTGCACGGGATCGTTGTCCAGTTCGAGGCCGGCCCGAATTTTGATGTCCGGATTTTGTTCGCGTAGTCGGTCGATCTCATCAAAGACGACGCCCTCGTGATAACGATCGTGATCGGTGAAGGCAATGTCAGTCAGGCCGCGTTCCCGCGCGCGATCGACCCAGGGCTGCAAAAGTTCCTGCGAGTAGGTCTGAACCCGGTGGCCCTGCGGGTGGCTGTGATAATCCGCAAAGAGACGCGCACTCACGGCGCGGTCAGGAATTTCTGGCGGACACGCAGTTCCGGATATTGCGGAAAGAAAACTTCCGCCACGAACACCTTGTCCCGCGTCAACTCGCGCGTGGAAATCTTTTCGTTGTACTCGATGTGTTCATCCTGGTTGATCAGGACCGTCCCCGGCTTATCCGCCACGGCGTGGTTCTCAGACCACTTTGTCAGGACGACGTCCGCCGAATTCATCAGGTAAATCTCGATCCGCTGGTCGGTGCCAAAATTCAGTTCTACGTCTTTCTTGCCTTTGTTGGTCAGGGTTGCCTTGATTTCGAGCTGACGCACCTCCGACAGCTTAACCGGCTGGGGCGACACCTGCATGACCAGGGTCAGCCCGCGCAGTTTGGGATCCTTATATTTGGGCGGCGCATCCGTGGCGCCGCCAGAGAACGGGTGCAGCACCCGGTTGAAGAGGCTGCGCTTGGGTGGCGCGGACTTGGAAGGAAAAGAAGACGCCGGGGCATCGGACGGGGCGGGTGCCGCAGCTGGTTCCCGCACGGCCCCGGTTGAAGCCGAGTCGGCCGCCGAGGATGGTCTTTCCTCCTGCGCCCACCCGAGGGCCAGCGGCAGAAACACCGCAACCAGTAAACTAAAGCCGCATTTCATGAGCGCGTTAAACAGCAAACGTTGCAAATCCTGTCAAACCCTTTATCAATCCGCCATGAAGCCTTTGTGCGCGAGCGCGATCTTGATCCTGCTTACTCTGCTCCCGGCCGAAGGCAAATCGCGCCATTGCGTTTTCCGCGTTCATGCCGAGGCCAATCCTCACGATACGGAGGTCTTCTCCACCTCCGTGCGTGCCCAAGTCTCCGGCAAACAGGTGGCCATCCAAAAGGCAGCCAGCATCACCGAGCAGGAAGTCGTTGGCTTTCGCGCTTACCAGGCCGACGACGGCACTTTTGGCGCGCTGCTCCAGCTCGACGATCATGGGCGCATCGCTCTCGATACGCTCAGCGTGGAACATAACGGCGGTTATCTCTTCCTCTTCATGAACGGCCGGGCCCTCCCTGAGCTGCAAATCGATAAGCGGGTCTCCGATGGAAAAATCTACATCCGTTCCGGATTGACCGCGGCAGATCTGCAATTGATGAAAAAAGACTGGCGCCTGATCGGGCCAAAAAAAGACCGCCGCTAGTCGCATGAAGGTGTTCCTGGGGGCACTTGCGGTGCTCATTCTGCCAGTGTTCGACCTGGCCGGACAAACCGAAAAAACGACGCTGGATCTGGGATTGCCGACGGAAAACGACGCGCTCTTCCGCCACGATGGCCCCGCTTTTTATCAATATATAGAACGCGATTACAAAGGAGAAAAATCCACGCCATGGGAAGGCGGGCAATACGGCTTCGTGCGCGACCCGATCCAGACATCGGCCGGTCTGATCTACACCCGGTTTCACGAAGGGATGGACATCCGGCCCCTGCAACGCGACGCCCAAGGCGAACCGACCGATGAAATTCATGCCATCGCTGCGGGCCGGGTCGTGCACGTGAATCCCGTCCCGGGATATTCCAACTACGGCCGCTACGTCGTAATCGAGCACCGCTGGGATGGATCGAGCTACTACAGTTTGTACGGGCACCTCAGCATAGTGCGGGTTCATCCGGGAGAGGAAGTGCAAAAGGGCGAACCGATTGCGGTAATGGGTTACACCGGCGTCGGCCTCAACCGCGAACGCGCGCACGTTCATCTCGAATTGAATTTGCTGCTCAGTCATCACTTCGAGGCATGGCACGATGCCACTTACAAAAACGATCCGAATCACAACGGCATCTACAATGGCATCAACCTGACCGGGCTCGATCTTGCGCGGCTCTATCTTGCCCTGCGTAAAAATCCTGCCCTGACCATCCCGCAGTTTTTCGAGGGCGAAGAAACATTCTACAAAGTGACCGTGCCGCGGTCGGCCCATTTCGAGCTGCCCAAACTTTATCCGTGGATGCTGCGGGGCCGGGCCGGTGCGCACAGCGCGTCATGGGAAGTATCGTTCAATCGGTCCGGCATACCGTTGCAGATCCAGCCAACCGACAAACAGGTGACTGCGCCGGAGCTGACCTATGTGAAGAAAAGCCCGGTCGATTACACGCTGGTGACGCGCGGCGCAGTGGCGGGCCGGAACGGTCGCGGCGTTCTCACCCCATACGGCCAACAGTTGATGCGCCTGTTGATCTACCCGGATTAAGTAGAGGCGGCTTCTACATTTTTCTTCTGTAGGGGAAGCTGCCAGCTTCCCTCCCCAATCGCCCAAACCGCGCCTTCCCACGGCCCAATTACCCCGCGCCCAAGTAGAAGAGGCATCCCTGCCTCTCCTCTCGGACCCAAAGCAACTGGAAGCCGCTTCTACATTCACCCCTGCCCCGGCATGTGTTACGCTGAATCACCGCAGACCATGCCTTATATGACCCGGAGAGGATTTCTAAAAATGACCGCCCTGGCCCTGCCTGTGGTGGTCGTGGTCGATACCCGCCTGATCGAGCCGACCAACCTGCGCGTCACCCATTTCAAAGCCAACCCAAACGGCACGCTGCGCTTCATCCATTTCTCCGATTTTCATCACAAGGGGAATACCCGCTACGCCGAAAGGGTGATTGCCACCATCAATGAGCTCGAAGCCGATTTTGTCTGTTTCACGGGCGACCTGATCGAGGAAACAAAATATCTCGAGGAAGCGCTCCACTTCATCGCGCAGATCAAAAAGCCGGTTTACGGATGCCCCGGGAACCATGAATACAGATGTCGCGCCCCCTTCTCCGAATACGAGCGCGTCTTCGCCGCCACGGGCGGACGCTGGCTGGTCGGGCAAAGCATTGTCCTGCCAGAACATGATCTCGAGTTGACCGGCATGAGCCTCGAGGGCGTGCCCATGACTGAACCGCGCACCACCGCGCGGCATTTTTTACTCACACATTACCCGAAGTCCATCGATCACCTGGACGGCCTTCATTTCGACTGGATCATGGCCGGGCATTCCCACGGCGGACAAGTCCGCATTCCCGGTTACGGAGCGATTGCGCTGCCTTACGGCGTCGGTCCCTACGACCTCGGTTTTTTCCAAACCGAGAAGGGCCCGTTGTACGTCAACGCCGGCATCGGCACCTACCGAGTCCCGTGGCGTTTCAACTGCCGCCCCGAAATCACCGTCGTCACCATCTAAAATCTGGTAGGGACGCCGCGCTGCGGCGTCCACTCCGCTCGTGCATTCCCCGAACCGGTGGGGCGAGACTCCACAGTTTACCCGCCGCGGCGGGAGCCGACGAATCTGCTTCTCCTTCCTGGTTTCCTGGCTTCCTGCTTTCCGCATTCAGCTGTAGCCACGGCGCTCTGTCGCCGTGAGATAAAACGTTACGCAAAAGTCGTGATTCCAGCCAAACCGATTTAGAATCCGGCGTGCTGCGCCGCTTTCACCCCGCCATTCTGTCCGCCTTCACCGGCTATCGGCGGGCTGATCTTTTCTCCGATCTCTCCGCCGGCTTAACCGTCGGGATCATCGCTCTACCACTGGCCATCGGTTTCGGGGTCGCTTCCGGGGTAACGCCGCAGCAAGGTCTCTGGACCGGGATCATTGCCGGCCTTGCGGTTGCACTGCTCGGCGGCTCGCGCTTTCAGATCGCCGGCCCCACCGGCGCATTCGTGCCGGTCCTTTTTTCCATCGTCGCTCAGTTCGGTTACGGCGGACTCGCCCTCGCCGTCATGATGGCCGGGGTGATGTTGATTCTGCTCGGCGTGCTCAAAATGGGACGGCTCCTGAAATTTTTTCCGTATCCCGTCATTGCGGGCTTCACCAGCGGCATCGCCGTGATCATCTTCTGCGGTCAGCTGAACGAGTTTCTCGGACTCGGGTTAAAAATGCCCGAGCACGTTTTGCAGCAGCTAACCTTGCTCGCGACGCATCTCGGCCACGTGAACTTGTCCGCGCTGGGGATCGGCGCCCTCTCGCTCGCCATTCTTTATCTGTGGCCGCGCCTAACGAGACGAATCCCCGCCAGTATCGTGGCTGTCCTCCTCACCGCCATCCTTGTCTATCTTTTGAAGTTGCCGGTCGCGACCGTTGGCAGCCGGTTCGGCGGCATCCCGGCCGGGTTCCCCGGTGTGCATTTTCCCGCCATCTCGCTGGACGCGATGAGGCAGCTGATGGCGCCGGCCTTCACCATCGCCGCCCTCGGCGCCATCGAGTCGCTCCTTTCCGCGGTGGTGGCCGATGGCATGGCGGAAACCCGCCATGATCCCAACCAGGAGCTGATTGGCCAGGGCATTGCCAACCTCGTGACGCCGCTCTTCGGTGGCATTGCCGCCACCGGGGCGATCGCGCGCACAGCCGCGAACATCCGGAACGGCGCGCGCACGCCGCTGGCCGGGATTGTTCATTCCGTCGTTCTCCTTTTAGTCGCGCTCGTCGCCGCGCCGCTCGCCGCCTACATTCCCCTCGCCGCCCTCAGTGCGATCCTTCTCGCCGTGGCCGTCCGCATGGCTGAAGCACACACATTCGTCGAACTCTGGCGCGGCCCACGTGCCGACTTCGGCGTGATGGTGACAGCATTTCTATTAACGGTCGTATTCGACCTGACCGTCGGCGTCGGGGCCGGCATGTTCATGGCCGCTGTCCTTTTCCTGCGCCAGATGGAAGCGGTCTCGCATATCCGCCTCGTCACCGAAGAGAGCGAACCGGAAGGCATTGGCTCCCACAGCATGCGGGGCAAGGATGTACCGGAAGGCGTCGTGCTTTACCGCATCGAAGGACCACTCTTCTTCGCGGCGGCGGAAAATCTCGACCAGGCGTTGCGCGGCTCAGGCGGAAAACCGAAGGTCGTGATCTTTCGCATGCGCAACGTTCCCGCCATCGACGCCAGCGGATTGCACGCCTTTCGCACAGCCATCGAAAAACTCCACCGCGACGGAGTCAAAATTCTACTGACGGCGGTTCAACCGCAGCCGATGAAAGTGATGTTCGAGTCAGGAATGGTCGGCTGGCTGGGCGACGAAAAAATCTGCGCCGACCTGGACGAGGCGCTGGCCAAGGCCCGGAAGATGGTTTCTACCCCAACCGTGTAGGCACGCGCAGTGGGGTGGAACGACCGCTCCGAGGGCGTTGCTAAGTACGAGCGGGGACCGCGCGGGGTCGCCTCTTCACTTTACACACGGGGGACCGCGCGGGGTCGCACGGGGGACCGCGCGGGGTCGCGGGGGACCGCGCGGGGGGGGGACCGCGCGGGGTCGCGTCTTCACTTTACACATTGGCGGGCGAGCTTTCCAATTTTCAGCTTGAGTTCCTCTTTTCGGTCCTTTTCTTTGGTGCGCGCGATCATCTGCGCTACGGCAGTATATCCTGCTCCCCCAAAGAGAACTCCGATTTCTCGCAAGCTCATCCCGCAGTGATCCCAGATCAGCACCATCGCGACAGCTCGCCCTTCATTGCCCCTCTTGCCCCGCCGCAACAGGTCCGCCTTCGAACTCCGATAAGCTTTCCCGACAGCCTCGAGGATTGATTGCGCCTCCGGTCGCAGCCGCAATTGTCGCAGAGAAGGCATTTCACGATCTTGCTCCTCCGCGCCACTGGCCAGACGATCCTTCATCCGCTGAAGAAAATGTTCCCCGCCCAACGCCGCCTGCCATCGGGTCGCTTCCAGCGGGCTCTCAATTTCCCGCACTAGCCCCTCTTCCACAAAACGACGATATCTGAGGCGCTGTTTTTTGGCCGATCCGCGCCCCATCTCGCCCAAGATCCACTCCGTGCTCACCCAGGATTCCGCCTTGCTCAGGCCGCTGTAAGCGCGATAGCTGCTCCAGCGCCATTCGCGCAACCGCTCGCGCCGTTCCATCGGATCGCCTCTTCCCATGACCTGACCACGCACCGGGTTGAGATGCACATACCGGCTCAGGGTCAGCAAATAGCCCTGCGCCTCGACCACGATGCTCTTGAAGCGACCCTGAAAAAGATGCCCCACACGCCGATGCCGCCGATTAAAGTAAACCGTGTAACTGGTCACCAGCCAATGCATCCAGCGCCCCAGATTGGCTCGACGAGTTTCCGCAATCAGGTGGTAATGATTCCCCATTAAGACATACGCGTGCAGAACGATCTCGTAGCGTTCGAGCGAGGCCGCCAACAATTGCAGGAACTTGGCGCAATCCTTTTCGTCAGCGAATATCTTCTGCCGCGCATTGCCGCGCCCGGTCACGTGATAAAGCGCTCCTGCAAATTCAATCCGCAACGACCTGGCCACGCCTCCTAATTTGTCAGGCCTTGTCGCCTAACGTCAAATGTGAAGATTTGACCCCATTATCTCTTGACCCCATTATCTCCTCAGCGGATGTCTCAAGCTAAACATCAACCCGCCCTTCGCGCGCCACTGACTAGATCTACCCGCGCACGCCAGTTAACGTCGATCACTTTCCTGCACGATTCACAGACTGACCCCTTCTGCCTTTCCCCCCAATTCATTCGAGTGTCCTCATTTGCAGACGACGTGCTCGGGCTTCAATATCACGAGCCGTTTCTCCGCGGCGATCTGGTGCGGCGTAACAGTAATCTCCAAGAGCGAGCCCAAGTTTTGTCAGCGCAAGAGTGTTGGGTTCTGTCTTAATTGGAACCGTGGCGCGCAACAGTTTGCCATCGCGAGCTACAGCCGAGAATATTTCGGTAGTGCCTTCCGCAATACATTCTCGGCATGGATCGGGGCTGGCCCGCCTTAGCATAGTTAGCCAAGCGTTATTTACTGCCAGGGCCGTTGATTCTGGCAATGGGGCATCGAACCTCCGAACGCGCATTGTCTGCGCATTTAGCTTGGGCCTTTCTCCGTCCACAGGGATGCAATCCGCGAGCCGACCAATTGGCTCAGTCAATGTCACCCAATACTCGTTAGAACCGGTCCTGCGGCTTTTGCGTCGCTGGTATAGAGAAATTACCACCTCGGGCTGCGCAAGAGGGCCCGGCAGCTGCACGAATCTTGCAAGGTTTCCGGGCGTCATGAATAACTTTGCTTCGTAGATCTTTCGATAGGCTGCCTCCGAGCCCAATTCCGACTGCGGGTCGATCGGGACTAAATGATCGCCGCTGGGCGCAGTAGCAGCCTGACAGTTGTACAAGTGCCCCAACAGAACAATGACGAAAGACAGTGGAAATGAAAATCGATTCATATTCATCAACCCAGATCAGATGAACGCGTTCTCGATGTGGATCAAACGATTATCTCGATCGATATATGCGCGATATCTCTTACCGCCATCTCCACGGATTTGACAGCACCCCTGCGTCTTTCGTAGGTCGAGACTTTGCGAGTGTGCTGGAAGTAGGATTCCGCTTTCGGTCGCGCGCTTACCAGCCAGTTGATATGACGGCTTTAACCCATAGGTAAACATCGAATTCTCGCGCGCTTTTCTCAAGACCTTACTCATTGCGCTGGCCCAGGCTTAGAGCCAGGGCCAATGAACGCCATACCCATCCCGTCAGCAGCATTAGAGCCCGGTTCAGCGTTGGACGCCTGCGGTGGCACCGTATTGTTGTAGTTTGAGCCGCTTGACTGATCATAGCGCTTTAGTTCCTCAGCTGTTGGGGGTTTAATCACTCTTTCCTGTGGCGCCAAGCTTCGATCTGTCTGTGGCGTAAGTCGCGTTACTCGATTCGGATCGGACTTAAGATCCGATTCATTAGTTTTAGCAATGATCCGACTTTTCCCCGCCGCCTCGGCGTAGTCACTCTTTATACCCTTTGAGAAACCAGGTGTGTCTTTGCCAGTTACGTTCATATGCACGTGGCCCTTGCCGAGGACAACATGTCCATCATCGGCTAGCCCGAACTCGTGCTCGATCAGTCGGTGCGTCTGTCCGCTTCCTCTGTAGCCCTCCTCCCTCGGTTCCCACTCGGGCCTCCCTATATTAATCTTATTTTGAAGGCTCACATGACTGATGGAACCGTCTTTCCCACGTATTCCTTGCAACACCTGCGACGAAGCGTTGCCATCGCGTCGCGCTAGGGACTGGTTTCGTGAATTCTGAGATGCCGCCCAAAGCATCACATCCCAAGCTCGAGGCACATCGATGTCAACCAATCCCATCGGATCGCTCCGATTGGCCCAATCGTTCCCGCAATAACGATAGAGATTACTGCCATCGCCTTTGAAGCCTACTGGATCAGGCTGGAGGAAACGACCGAGATCAGGAGACATGAAGCGGTTGCGCAGGTCGTAAAGCCCCAGCTCTGGCACGAACCGCTCTCCGCTGAACAGATCGCGAACGTTATAAGCGGGGTTGGAGCCTGTGAGTGGGTTGCCCGAAGCGTCCCAGTAAGTTGGCTTCCCGTAGAGATTATAGGTGTAGGACTCGAGCAAATGCCCGGTGGCATCAGCAATGTGGGAGGTGCTGCCAAGCTCGTCCTGGTAGAAGTAAATGTTCGTGATGAGCGATTTGATCGGGCCGTGCGCGCCTTGCAGATAAGAGCTCGTGCGCACGTTGCCGGTGCCGTATTCCTCGATCAGTTCCCAATCGTCCCACACACTGAAGGTGAAGGTGCCGTTCATTGATCGGGCAATCTGGCGGTTCTTCCCGTCGTAGTAAAATGCAGCCGTCGTAGCGCCATTGGTCGCGTTCGTGAGCCGGTTCTGGGCGTCGTAGGTGTAAGTCCAGCCATTGTAGGTAAGCAGGTTGCCTTCATTATCGTAGGTGATACCAGCATCGGTCGGCTGATTCATGTTGTTCGGTGTAGCCAGCGCGACTCCATTCAGGCTCGTCCGATTGCCGCAACCATCGAACGTGAGATTGGTGTTGGTGCCGGGAGGGGTGGTTACAGTCCCAGCGGGGGGGGCAGAATGGGGTCGCATCTGTATTTTTTACAATTCGCTAGCGCGCTGCCGGGACCCTCCCACTCAAATGTCAAATGTATAGATGCGACCCCAATCCCCCCAATCAGTTCGCTGCGATTGTCTAATCGCTGTCGATGGTTCGCTTTTGACCCCCAACCCTGTTATTGAAAGTGTATGCGCTTTTGCGCCGGAGCGACCTGGCCAATTAGGTGTTTCAAGTCGGAAACATCTGTCTTCGGCAAGTTCTTGGGAATACTGACGAACGTAAAGCCCCTTGTATCCTCCGAGCGGTCGGCGAACACGCGCGAAAACCGGGTATCCTTTGCCAAGGCTGTCTTAAGACGAGAGAATTCATCCGGCCCAAGGATGATTACCGTTGAAACCGTCTTGATTCGGGCTCTCTCTCTCATTTCTTCCTTCGACATCGGCATATAACGATACGAGTACAGCGAACGCGTTTTAACGAAAAGGCCCTGTTTGCGCGAGATGGCCGGGTCAATGGCCATGCCGACGGCTTCTCTGTTACTACGGTCCTCGGCGCTAAGAAACCGTGAAAAGCCCTCGTCCCCTAACCGCAGCAGCAGGAGGCGACATTCGTAGCTCCAACTCTCGCCTGGTGCACCCACCGCGTCGCGGTCAGGACTATGCATGAATTTGTGAAAAGCACTGCGGCTGCCGCGGAGTGCCAAGTAAATCTCCGTGGTTCGGCTGTCCGAAGATTTGGGCGGCACCGGCCCGAACAGAGTTTTATCAAAATACTCACGATAGAGACTCTCCACGTAACTGGACCTTTTTGGAAAGTAATAATCATAAAGCTTTCTAAACTCAATGTCGGTCCCGATCGCAAACGCCGAATGCGCGCAAGCCGCGCAAACAAAAACAATGATTAGATCGGCTCGACTTCTCATACGGTTACTAGGCCGACGTTCAATGGAAACGGATGGGGCAACTGGGAAAGTCGCAGGACAGTTGATAATCTCGAAACCATCAGCGAGTTCTGGCCATGACCTAGTCGATGACTCCACGTCCTCGTTTCCGGTGCACCGCTCGATGGTCCGCGGATGCTAGTTAAGTAGCTAGCGCGACGCCTATCTTGGGACCTCTTCCAATATTCTTTCCTCATTGAGCTGGCCCAGGCCTCGTACCGGGGCCAATAAATGCCAGGCCCATCCCGTCAGCTGCATTGGAACCTGGTTCAGCGTTGGACGCTTGCGGCGGCGGCGGTGGCGGCGGTGGCGGCTTAGGCTCAACTGGTTGAGCTCTTCTTACTTCGCGACCGGCACTTAATGGCTGGCCGTTTCTGACGATTACATGCGTTCCGCCATCATTAATATTGCGATCCATTACCTCCTTCGTCGCCTTCTCCGACTCAATGCTGACGGTTATACAGCCCCTTGAATCTGGAGGCGTCCCACCCTTTCTATGTAAAAGCGCTGATCCTTCAGGGTATGAACGGTCGGCTTGACCGGGTTTAAGGCCGGGTTGCAACCCCGTGATAGCTGGTTGACCAGCCTTGAACTTTTCCGTGTGCTCCTTCGGCTTTAACATATATCTCCCGGCTGGCACGCCTCGCTTATGGGGTTCAAAACCATTCTCATTTGCTCTCGAAACCGTTATTCGCTTACCGTGTTCGACAACCGACCATGTGCCCGACGCTCGACGGGCAGACGTTTCTGCGAGCTCGTCCGAATGAATGTAATAATCGTCGCGTTGCAAATAGGCATTAGCCTCCAGTCCCATCGGATCGCCGCGATTCGCCCAATCGTTTCCGCAGTAGCGATAGAGGTTGCTCGCGTCGCCTTTGAATCCAATCGGGTCGGGCTGGAGAAAGCGCCCAAGGTCGGGCGACATAAAACGGTTGCGCAAATCGTACAGCCCGAGTTCGGTCACGTATCGCTCGCCGCTGAACAGATCGCGAACGTTATAAGCCGGGTTGGAACCTGTGAGTGGGTTACCTGAAGCGTCCCAACGAGTTTTGAAGGGGTCAGAACTCATTATCGTAAATCCTGAAGCAGGGTAGTCACATAGCTAGCGCTGCCCATCCGTAGCCGGTCCGCGATCCACTGACGGCTCATCGGAGTCGTTGTCTTAAGCTCGCGGGCTATCTTCACCTTCGCCTGATGGCTTTTAGGGGCAGCAACCAGATCCATCTCTTTCCAGCGAATCTTCTCGAGCGCTTCCAACACCAGGCGCTCGGCCAAGACAGCGTCCGTCTCGGCCCGTTCGCTCGCCTTTTCTCCTTCTCTTCCGAAACGCGACAGTTTCTCCGCCAGCCAATCGCGAAAATCTTCCGCCCCCACTTGCCATCCTCGACGCAGCGCCCGCACCTCCTCATCCTCCTTTGTCTCCATCAACTCGATCTGCCGCTCAAACCTCCGGCGCGTTGTCGCCGTGTCCTTTTCCAATCCATGCTCGCCTAAAAGACGATCCGTCCGCAGCCACGCGGGACGCAACTTGGGTCGCAAATACGCCGGGTAACTGCTCCACGGATACAACTTTAATTCACCGATTGCCACCATCCGCGCACGCACCGGGTTGAGGTGCACGTAATCGCACGCGCGACGCAAGTAGCCGCGGCTGCGGCTATCGATCAACTGCGCCTTGTAACGTCCACCGAAAAGATGTCCCCAATGATGATATCGCCGGTTAAAACGCTGCGTGTAAGTGCCCAGCAACCATTTCATTCCCAGAACCAGGTTGGGCTGTGGAGTTTCAATGACCAAATGAAAATGATTACTCAAAAGACAATAAGCGTGCCCCTGCCAACCGGTCTTGAGACATGTCTGGCCAAGCGTGCGCAGGAATTCCTTCCGGTCAGAGTCGTCACTGAAGATGTCCTCGCGCCGGTCTCCGCGACTGATGACATGATAGAAGGCCCCAGCGTATTGGATCCGAAGCGGGCGGGGCATTGGGCACAGCCTGATCGCTCGACAGTCCATTGTCGATAATCAGTTCTGACCCCTTTTTACCTTTTTGACCCCTTTTTACCTTTTTTAGGACATAAGCGTGCAGGACGATCTCGTAGCGTTCGAGCGAGGCCACCAACAACTGCATGAACTTGGCGCAATCCTTTTCGTCAGCGAAAATCTTCTGCCGCCCATTGCCGCGTCCGGTCACGCGATAAAGCGCTCTTCCGTAACGACCTTGGCCACGCCCCACTAATTTGCCAGGCCTTGTTGCCTAATGTCAAATGTGACGATTTGACCCCAATCTTACCCTCCCGCGCTGCCGGCACCCTCCAACTCAAATGTCAAATGTATAGATGCGACCCCAATTCCCTACGCGCTGAATCCGGGAAACTATTGGTGCTTTAATACCTTCGCACGCAAAGAGCGAGCTCTCATTTCAATCTTGCGGGCAGTTTTGGGGCGGTGCGAAACCGAAACATAACAATAATCGAATAGCAGAAAACCAATCTGATCGAGTTCCCATGTTTGGTCGCCACGAATTGCCGCCGCGCCGAGCAAACGATTCCCATCGGGCCCCACAGCGGAAAACTCCTCCCAAGTTGCTTCGCCGTAATTTGGCGGGCTCCACCTTCGAGCCTGACGGAGCATGGTCAGCCAAAGTTCATGGACGGCAAGCGCGGTAGATTTCGGTAGGGGCGCTGTTGCCCGCAAAACCCGCCAGGACTTAACACCACTTCGGACCTGTAGCGCAAAAGGCGCAAGTATCTTCGTCGGTTTTGTTGCCGTCAGGGTGTAGCCGGACTTGTTTGCGTCCTGGTCCAGCGCCACCGCAATTTCCGGCTGATTCAGTGGGCCGGGCGTTTGAACAAAGCGAGCGAGGTCTCCCCGTGTAACGTACAACTCTTTTTCGACCAGTGCGGAATACTCAGCCTCCACAGTGCCCGCGCGAGGCAAATCATCTTTTACGAGACGATCGCCGTTAGCCGAACTGGTGTCTCGGGACATGGCGCTGAGTACACCAAAGAATACGATACAAATAGCGAAGGCAGTCGACGCTCTTTTCACGTTTATCCTATTTATTTGTGGGTATTAAAAGGTGCCACATGATAGAAGGCCCCAGCGTATTGGATCCGAAGCGGGCGGGGCATTGGGCACAGCCTGATCGCTCGACAGTCCATTGTCGATAATCAGTTCTGACCCCTTTTTACCTTTCTCTACTTCCCTGCACGACTTACTTTATCCTCGAAGTCTTTTAGTCGACGAACCAACTTATTGCGTTTTTCCTTTCGACTGGATTCCTTGGTCTTGCAGTAATCAACAAGCGCGAATCCCAAATCCATAAATTCCTTCGGCAAGCCTTCTGATGGGCTCCAAAGTTGCCCATAAACATCGCCAGCGCCTTGAACCGCAACTGAAAACTCGGTTTGCCATCCGTCCACCCCAAGGTACCGATGGATTGGATAACGCGTCTTCAAAAGCATTGTGGCCCACGCTCTCTGCACTGCTACGGAGAAATCCACATCGATTGGGACATCCAGTTGACTCTTCGCGACGGCACCAGCATCTGTTTGCGAGACCTCGATCAAAGTCACAAAGTTATGGAGGTGGTATTTATGGTCATCGTTTTCGTAATCTTTTCCCCAAACCGAAACGACAAAATCATCCGTTGAGTCGTAGTAGATCATTGTTCCGCTTCCCCACCGTTCCCCCAGTAGTGCCAAAATGGACTTCTCGTATTCCCGACCAAACGGCTCAACGGGCACCAGATATTTTGGTCCCATCGGAGGCTCGCTCAGCTTGATCGGCTCTAACGCAAGTGCGGAAGTAACAGACAGTAAACCCAGAAGAGATGATAGGAGTTTGCGGCTCATAGGAACTCCGCTCATTGCGCTGGGCCTGGTTTCGGGCCAGCACCAAGAAAGGCCAAACCCATCCCGTCAGCGGCATTCTGACCTGGTTCAGCGTTAGACGCTTGCGGTAGTGACCCAGTTGGCCCTAAGTAGAAAGAAGTGCCCCCTGAGCTGGATTCCTTTTGACCTGGCACGGGTCCCCATTTTTTGCCGTCCGATCTTTGGTCGAGTCCGCCGTGCTTTATTCTCTCGGACATAGAATCCGACTTCCAATTAACGTGACGCTCCGTAATCGTTCCATCTTTGGATCCTGTATACATTGTTTTTCCCTCCTTGTCCGACCACCGGCGATCATTCGTAGTGGAGAGGGTGCCTGATTTCACAACATTGTTAGATCTATCATGTAGATCATTGGTCGTGTGAACGTGCAAAGCTGATGCCGGACTTAACCCGCTTCCCGTTCGAGGCGGGGGAATATCAACATCTTGAATCTTAGCTCCCTTTGCAGTCGTTCTTTCCTTTCCGATCCTTACGTCGGTTGAGAGAAAAACTTTGCCATGATCTATCCCCGTGCTCGTAGCGCGCTCGTATTTGCTCGATCCCATAGTTGCGCGGAGCATCAGTAATCCGTCGCGGGATTTTTGGTCCACTGCGTCGGAAGGGTAATCATAGTCCAGTCCCATCGGATCACTCCTATTCGCCCAATCATTTCCGCAATAACGATAAAGATTGCTACCATCGCCCTTAAATCCAATCGGATCGGGCTGAAGAAATCTTCCAAGATCCGGCGACATGAAACGGTTGCGCAGGTCGTAAAGCCCCAGCTCTGGCACGAACCTTTCGCCACTGAACAGATCACGAACGTTATAAGCGGGGTTGGAGCTTGTGAGTGGGTTACCCGAAGCGTCCCAATAGTTCGGCTTGCCGTAGAGATTATAGGTGTAGGACTCGAGCAAATGCCCGGTCGAATCGGCAATGTGCGAGGTGCTGCCAAGCTCGTCCTGGTAGAAGTAAATGTTCGTGATGAGCGATTTGATCGGGCCGTGCGCGCCTTGCAGATAAGAGCTCGTGCGCACGTTGCCGGTGCCGTATTCCTCGATCAATTCCCAATCATCCCACACGCTAAAGGTGAAGGTGACGTTCATTGATCGGGCAATCTGCCGGTTCTTTCCGTCGTAGTAAAAGATGGCAGTCGTTGTGCCATTCGTTATGTTAACCAATCGGTTTTGCGCGTCGTACATGTAGATCCAGCCATTGTAAGTGTGGATGTTGCCCTGCGCGTCAGAAACGATTCCGGTGGTTATTGGGTCGGGCTGGTTGACGTTGTTGAACGCCATGGCTGTTCCATTCAAGTTTGTCCGATTGCCGCAACCGTCGAACGTAAGGGTGTTATCCGCAGTCGGGCTGCTCACTGTCCCGGCGACAAGATCCACTGTGCCGTTTTGCCGGTATTCGGTGGTCTGCTGGGTAAGATCGTAAATGTAACCATCACCCAAGCTCGAGTCGCGCCGCACCGCGGTGATGTCATTGACCGTGTTATACGCGTAATCGAATCGCTTCGTGCCGCCAACATCGTTGTGCAGGATGGCGGTGTCGCGATTGACCGTGTCCACGGTGAACGCCGTGGAGGTGCCGTTATCGAGTGTGCGAGTGGTGATATTACCACTGGCGTCGTAAACGTAACTGACAATGGCTGTGCCTCCGCTCAGGCCAGGCTTGATGCTGGTGGCCTGATTGCGATTGGAATAGGTGTAATTAAAGGCCGTGCCGCTCGGGTACTGGATGGTGGCGCGGTTGCCATCGACATCGTAGGTGTAAGTGGTTGTGCGATGGACGTTGTCGTTGTTCGCGCTGGTCCACTCCTCTTCCGTGCTCAGCCGGTTGTCGTTCAGGAAGACGTGATTGATCGTGGCAATGGAGTTCGCCACTTGGGTCACTCGCGAGCCCGCATCGTAGGTCATCGTTTGCGATGGCGTGACGCCGCTGTCGTTCCAGGAAAATCCGGTTGCCCGATTCCGATTGTCGTAGGTGAAGGTTTGGATCTTGCCGCTGCGGTTCGTGTAGGTAGCCACGTTGCCGGCTGCGTTATAGGTGCTGTCTTCGTGCAAACCGTTCGGATAAGTCATCTTGATCGGCCGGTTCATCAGATCGGGCGTGTAACTGTAAGGATTTCCGCGCTCATCGAAATTCGTGGTCAGATTACCAGCGCAATCGTATTGCATGGTGGTCACGTCGGTCGTCGTGGCGTCGCGATGCACCGTTTTTTGCGTGAGCCGATTCATCGGGTCGTAGGTGTCAAAGGTGATCAGTTCGCCATTGGCGTGGGTCTCACTGGTCTTGTTGATCGCGTTGTGGGCGAAGGTGGTGGCGTGATTGAGCGGGTCGGAAACCGAGGTCAGGCGGTCCCGGTTGTCATAAACATTGGTGGTGATGTTGTTGCGCGGATCTTTTGCCGTAAGCAGATTGCCCACAGGGTCGTAGGTAAGATAGCTATTGGCCTCATCGGCCGTCCCGGGCGCTTGCTGGACGCGGGTCTTGCGCCAGTTGCCGTCGTAATAGGTGTTTACCTTCTTCGCGCTCGGCAGCGTTACCGTGAATGGCAGCGAGGAGGTGGTGAGATTGCTGCTGCTGTATCCGGGCGGCACATAGCTGTTCGTCACCGTGTGACTGAGCGGATCAGTCGTGGTGAGCACACGTTTATAGGCGTCGTAGGTGTTCGTCGTCGTGTGCCCAAGCTCGTCGGTGGAAGTGAGAAGGTTCCCGTAAATATCGTGGGTAAACGTCTGATAGTTATTGTCGGCGTGAGTGATTTTCGTCACCAACCCGCGCCCTTTGATAGCCGCGCCCGTGTCCACGCCGCTCACGAACGCTTTGTCGTATTCGTAGGTTTCCGAGGCCTGTGGAGGGGGGGGATTAATCCCTTGAATGACTCCCGAGCCCGAAATGGGGGCGTTCGGTGGATAGGTCACCTTTTGCAGGCGATCGCACCACACGTGCCCATAGGGATAGTAGGTGTAGGTGGTGACGTTGTTGTACGGGTCCGTGTGGCTGGTCTTCAGTCCGCGCACGTCGTAAGCAAAATGTTCGATGCCACTGCTGGTCATGCGGTGGTCGAGCACCTCTCCAAAGCTGTTGTAAGTGAAGGTTTCATACCCGCCGTCCGGATAATCTTTACGCGTGATTCTCATGTTCGCAGGATCGCGAGTGTAAATGGTCGTGTGGTTTAGTTCGTCGGTTCTGCTGGCCAGGTAGGCGCGATTCTCGTTCGTAAATGCTTGCGTAATAAATGAGCCATCCGGGTGCGTGATTTTGTATATGGCCGCGATGTCCTGCGACGGCGTGGCGTAGGGATTTCCCCGCGTATAAATGGTACTATGGGCGGGATCGCCATCAGAGGCGCCATTGGCATCGGTCACCGACGTAATGAACCCGTTGCCGCTGAGTCCGTAATCTATCCAAGTGGTGTGACCCTCGAAATCCGTGAACCAGAGCAGCTTGCCAGCCTGGTAGTTGTAAGTGCCCCCGCCATATTTGAAAGTCCGCGTTTTCGCATCTCCACGCGTCTCGCTCATCTGGTGGGGGTCTGTCACTGTTCGAGTGCTCAAAACGTCGCCCGTGACAAAGTTCTTCTCGCTCTTAATACGCCGCGCGTTAGTGCCGTAATCGTACTTGATCTGGCGCATGGGGCCGGCGTAGCGGACGTCGTCGCAGGTGACCAGCCTGGGCCACGGTGTCGGAGCGCCATCCATCTCATAGGTATAAGTGGCGAATGTTCCATCACTGTAATCGGCCCGTGTGAGTCCGATGTCGCCATGGCCACCAACGGCCGAGTAGGTATAGCTGACTGAGCCCGTCACATGGCCGACGCCGTCAAAGGCTTGCACGACGGTGATATTGGCAGCGTTCGTCGGGCCATCGTAAGTGAACTCAAGGTAGCGGCCTCCAGGTTCCGTAATCCGGTGGCGCCGCATCAACGGATGGCCTTCCGAGTCGATCCCGGTCTGTTCGTAGGTCAGTGTGGTGATCTGCCCGTACGGGTCGACAAAGCTCGTGAGGCGGAAATAACTGTGTCCGGAAACGGTTGGAAGGTTGTCGAAAGCGGCGCTGGCGCCGTCCGCCAAAACGATGGCGGTTTTTCCGTTCCACCCGCCGATACTTTCCTCAACGGCTGGATCGCCGTCCCACCAACTGATGACCCGGCCGTCTGGAAACCTGGCTATTAAAGCAGCCTCGTCGAGACCATAGGAATAATTGTTCAACCATCCACCACCGCCTCCGCCATCAGCCCCCCGACTATTCCAGGTACGCGTCCATTTCAACGGATACTTCCCGATGCTTCCCGGCACGACCAAGTCTTCGACCACGCGCATGGCATTTCCCGTGTAAGGATCGTAGGAACAGCCGCTGGTGACGTTGCCGTTGTATATCCCCGCGACACCCGTCGGGTTGTCTTCGCCCTCGGCCGCGACTCTCGTAGGAAGAAGCGGGAGTGTCAGAACCAGTAGCGCAGAGGCATATAGAATTCTTTTCATTGATCGCCTCCTTATTGTGCCTTTAGGCAACGCGTGGGTTTACCGGCTTCACTGGGGTCCAGCACGGCCAGAGGAAGCGAGGAATCTTGCGATCCAAAACGGAAGGCCACCCGGCAGTGACCCGGAGTGTGGGGTGCGGTGTAAGCAATGGACACGCTGCCATCACTTGCAATCGTTACCGCACCAGAATTTGTCGGACTCGAAACCACTCCCGCACCATCGTCGACTCCCACTTGAATCGATTGCCCCGCATACAAGCGCGAGAACTGCAGATTGATGAGTAAAGCCTGATCCGTGAACACGGCGATCGGACAAAAGTCCTGGTGATCGGGATAACTGTCCGGTGCGAGGGTAAGCGACTTGGCGTAGTTAGCGCCGTACCTAACGGCAGCAAACGGAAAAGGGATGCCCAACGCCGACCCAACGGGTGCGAGCGTCTGCGCATCGCCACCGAACCCTTGAAAAAGGAGCGCGCCTACCAGCAACGCTAGCGTAACAAGCCGCGCTACTTCGACACGTTTATAATCGGGAACGCCCCGACCGGCACGCCGCCTGCAAAAATATTCATAGATCACGATCAACACCTCCGTTTTTGTCGCAGGAATGTGTTGTCCAGCTGTCATATTCCAGCAACCAGCGGAATAATACCTAAGAGAGACAAAGAGCAGGATAGAGCCTTATGCTTTGTCAGGTCACGAACTATTCTTTAGGCATTTTCGGTAGATCCGGCGGTCGCAGACCGCCGCTACAGAAGAGGGCACTCTTTAACAAGACGTTGGGACGCGCTGCGCCAGGGCTACGCCGTGCGGGATGGCGCCCATAACGAAGCCGAGGCACTCGACTGCTCCGCTTGGTTTGCCGGGGAGGGCAATGACGAGCGCGCGATCGACGATGGCGGCGAGGCTGCGCGATAGAATCGCGTTGGGCGTGATCTTCATCGACTCCGCGCGCATGACTTCGCCGAACCCGGGGATCTCCACCCGCATAACGGCGCGGATGGCTTCCGGGGTGACATCGCGCTCGGCGATACCGGTGCCGCCAGTCGTTAGGATGAGACCGCACCCTTGGGCGGCGAAGGAGCGGATAGTGGCGCGGATGCGCGCCGATTCATCAGGAATCACAGCTTCGGAGAGGACATTCCAGCCGGCGTCGACAGCGACTTTCTTCAAGGCGGGACCGCCGAGATCGCCGTAGTCGCCGGCCGAAGCGCGATCCGAGATGGTGATGATGCCGACGGAAATCGAAGACGAAGCCGAGGATTGGGGTGATGGAGTGGTGGAGGGCTGTTTGTTTTCCATCACTCCCCTACTCCATTATTCCATTACTGAATCGTTTCCTTCGGCGGTCATACGCCGCCGCTACAGTTGCTTCTTCGTTTTCTTCAGAAGCTTAATGTCGGAAATGGTCATCTGCTTGTCGGCCGCTTTGCACATGTCGTAAATCGTCAACAAGGCGACAGCCACGCCGGTGAGCGCTTCCATCTCCACGCCTGTCGGCGCGACGGTTCGAGCGGTGCACTGCACTTCGGCGCCCTCCCCGATCACGTTGATATCCACCTTCACATCGCTCAGTGGCAGGGTATGACAGAGCGGAATGAGCTGGGCGGTTTGCTTGGCCGCCTGAATCCCGGCGATGCGCGCGACCGCGAACACGTCGCCCTTTGGATTTTTATTGTCGCTAATGAGCGCGATCGTGGCCGCTTTAAGCTGAATTTTGCCAGAGGCGATGGCCATCCGGGCGACGGCCGGTTTGGCCGATACATCGACCATTTGGGCGCGGCCATCCGCGCCAACGTGCGAAAGGCGTTTCATCTTAGCCGCCGATGGCGATCATTTTCCGCCCGGGCTGATAATTTTCCCGGAAATCGTGTTGTGCCGGTTTGCGATCCACCACGTCGAGGAAAAGCTGGCGCAATTCTTCATCGCTCGCGCCGGTGCGCAGCGGTTGCAGGAGATCAAATTCGAGGGCACTGCCGAGACAGGGCCGCAGTTTGCCGTCGCAGGTCAGGCGCAGCTTGTTGCAGCTCTCGCAGAAATGAAGGTTCGTCATGGCGCCGATGAACCCGACGCGCTGCGAACGGCCCGGGACCTGGTAATAGGTGGCGGGACCGTTCGTGCGAAAGCCGGGCTCGGGAATTAAAGTGCCGCAGGTCGATTCGATGCGCCGTTTCGCTTCCGCGATCGGCAGAAAGTTTTCTTCCGTGAGGACATCATTCGTGGTCACCGGCATCAACTCGATGAACCGCAGGAGAAGTTTCCGCGCGCCGGCGAACTCAATGAGCGGGAGCAACTGATCTTCGTTGCGGCCGCGCATGAGGACGGCATTCAGCTTGATCTGTGGAAAACCGGCTGCGCTGGCCGCCTCAATGCCCTCGAGGGCGGCGCGGTGAA
Source organism: Chthoniobacterales bacterium (assembly GCA_038203615.1). Taxonomy (GTDB): domain Bacteria; phylum Verrucomicrobiota; class Verrucomicrobiia; order Chthoniobacterales; family UBA10450; genus JBBRDU01. The sequence continues at coordinate 15,556 of JBBRDU010000006.1, read as the reverse complement.
AATCGCGCCCCGTAATCTCGGCGTAGAATTCCGGGTCGAGCGTGTCGAGCGAGATATTAACGGAATCGACTCCGGCCTGGCGCATGGCTTGGGCCATGGTCGTTCCCGGGGCCGTTTCCCGCGCCAGCAAGGTTCCGTTGGTGGAGAGACCGACTTCCCGGATCCCCGGCACCTGCGGGACCTGCTGAACAAAATCGAGTACATTTCTGCGCGTAAGGGGCTCGCCCCCCGTGACACGAATTTTGGTCACGCCGAGCTGAGCCGCGATGCGAATGAGGCGCAACGTTTCCTCGTAGGTGAGAATGCCTTCGCGCGGCAGCCACTCGTGCAACTCACCCGGCATGCAATAGGCACAGCGCTCGTTGCAACGGTCCGTAATCGAAACGCGCAGATAAGAGATACGGTGACCGTGACGATCTTCCATTTCGCGCGCAACGTTACGGGCAAGGCCGGGTTGAATCAAGAGAGTCGACCGTTTGACTCTTCCAACCCGTGACTGTATTTTTTGTTATGAAGCGTCAATTACTGAACCAGGCGTTGACCTTCGGTCTCGCCGCCAGCGCAATATTCCTTGCCGGTTGCGAGACGACCGAGAACCGCATCTCCCAGCATCCCGACCTTTACCAGACTCTTTCACCCCGGGATCAGGCGCTGGTTAGCCAGGGACAGATCCGCAGCGGCATGTCGCAGAACGCCGTCTGGCTGTCCTGGGGTTCGCCTGAGCAAAAAACGCATGGCGAAATTCGCGGACGCGCCACGGAGACCTGGATTTACGTGTGGACCAGGAGCGCCCCCTACGGGTCGGCCTACTCTCCCTATTACGGATACGGCCACGGTTTCGGTTACGGCTTTGGGGGAGTCGGCGTCATTCGATCGCACGGTCACCATGGCCGTTTCGCCGTCTTCGGCGATCCCTTCTACGATCCTTTCTTCTATGACCCGTTCCCGACTGTCTCTTATCCGTACAAAGTGGTGACGTTCGCAAACGGACGGGTCATGTCGTTCCAGTACCTGGTCCCAGGCGCCGCTCACTAAGGATCAGTTTCAGCCTCCGCACTGAGCGACCCTTAGGAGGAGGGAAAGGTGGACAGGATTGGCCCGATTCTTACGAAACCCGGAAATCCTCTGAATCCTGTAAATCCTATCTGATTTATTTTCGGCTCAGTGAGCCTTTCAGTGTAGCCTCACCGCTACCGATGGCTTACCGGTCTTTTCGACAATTCCTCGACGCCCTTGAGCAGGCGGGCGAGCTGAGACGCATTTCCGGGCCGGTCGATACCAGCCTGCTCATGACCGAGTGGGCCGACCGGGAAATGAAATCGCCCGGTGGCGGCCAGGCGCTGCTCTTCGAGAAGCCGATGATAGACGGCAAGGAATCCAAGTTCCCCGTAGCCATCAACACGATGGGTTCGCGGCGCCGGATGGCCATGGCGTTAGGCCGCGAGAGCGTGGCTGAAATCGCGAACGAGATTCAGCTTATTCTCAAGGCCAAACCTCCGACCGATCTGCGCGAAGGCTGGAACCTGTTGAAGCAGGGCATCCACCTACTCCATGCACGACCGAAGAGTGTGAAGGAGGGAGCGTGTCAAGAGATCGTGACGATACTGGATCCTCGATCCTCGAAACTGGATGATAAAAGCAGCCGCGCGAACAATCCAGCATCCAGCATCCAGCATCCAGAATCTGCCGGCATCACCCTGCACGACATTCCCATCCTGCAGTGCTGGCCGAAGGATGGCGGCCGTTTCATCACCCTGCCTAATGTGCACACGCGCGATCCGGAGACGGGCGCGCGCAATGTCGGCGTTTATCGGATGCAAGTATATGACGATCGTTCCACCGGAATGCACTGGCAGGTCCACAAGGTCGGGGCGCGTCATGGCAAACGTTACTATGAGCGTGGCGAACGCATGCCCGTAGCGGTGACCATCGGCGGTGACCCCGTTTACACCTTTGCCGCGACCGCGCCGTTACCGGACGGGCTCGATGAAATCCTGTTCGCCGGATTTCTCCGACGGAAATCGGTGGAAATGGTCCGTTGCAAAACCATCGACCTGGAAGTTCCGGCGGACGTCGACTTTGTTCTGGAAGGTTACGTCCAACCGGGCGAGACGAAACCGGAAGGACCGTTCGGTGATCACACCGGGTTTTACACCGCGGTGGAAGATTACCCGGTGTTCCATCTCACGGCCATCACGCACCGGCGCGATGCGGTCTATCCCACCACGATCGTGGGCATTCCGCCGATGGAAGATTTTTACATGGGCGACGCCAGCGTGCGCATTTTCCTGCCGGTTTTTCAAATGAATTTTCCGGAGATCGTGGACATGGCGCTGCCGCCGGAGGGCGTTTTCCATAACCTGGTGTTCGTTAGTATCCGGAAACAGTATCCCTATCAGGGCTACAAAATCATGCACGGCCTCTGGGGCATGGGGCAGATGATGTTCAGCAAGTACATCATCGTGGTGGACGAAGACTGCGATGTGCATAACACGAGCGAGGTGCTCTTCCGTTTGTGCGCGAATACCGATCCGGCGCGCGACAGCACGATCATCAAAAATCCGAGCGATTCGCTCGATCACGCGCCGAGCGAGCAGAATATCGGTTCACACATGGGCTTTGATGCCACCCGCAAATTGCCCGGAGAAAATTATCATCGCCCCTGGCCTGAGCTCCTCAAGATGACAGACGAAGCGCGCGCTTTGGTCGATGCGCTACAAAAGAAAATGTAGAAGCGGCATCCCTGCCGCTTTCGAACTTCGCTCGCCCAAGGTCTCGCAGTTTTTCTTCAGGTAGGGACGTCTCTCCGAGACGTCCGAATAGCGCAGGTCGAATGAAAATCCCACGGACGCCCCGGCGGTGCCGTCCCTACCGGAAGCCGTAAACGCAGCGTTGCCTTCCCTGGGAAGCTGGCGGCTTCCCCTATAGTTCCCCTGTAGGAACGGCGCTCTGTCACCGTGTCTTCTGCACGTGCAGGGGGCGTACGCTTCGAGCGTGCCCTTGATCGACCTCCAGCCGATCAATTGGTCGCACAGCGTCTAGGCCGAGGCGATCTGCAGGATGCCGATCGTTGCACGCTGGAAGCGTGCGCTCCCAAAAAACAAGAAGCGGAATGATCCGGCTATCGCCGAACCATTCCGCTTTTAAACGAATCGAGTGGCCTACGGCTTGCGGAAAATTCCGCCGGTCGAAGGATCGCGCACGAGGGCGCCCGACGGGATTCCCCGTACATCCACCAACCGATGGGGCGGAAAGGGACTGATGACGAGACCAGGATTGCCGCTCCAGCTCGCGATGGGGTAACCCCCCTGGGGAACCGGACCGTATTGCGCCGCTTGATCCTCCTGGATGGCGTGCCCGATTAAGGCGCCCGTGGCCGCACCAGCGGCCGCGCCAATGGCCGCGCCACGCACATTGCCAGTGGCAGCGGCGCCGATAATGGCGCCTGCAGCCGCGCCGTAGCCGGCACCCTGGCCGGTCGGCGTATCACAGGACGGTAAAATCGACGCCAATAGCGTCGCCAATGTTGCAATCGCAAGAGCTTGTTTCTTCACAGTGTATTTGCTTCCCCCTTATGTTACCCCGCCTCAGGGTCGCACAAACACCTTATTCACGTGCGTGTCGAGCACCAATTCACCATGCGCAATGGAGGAGCACTCATACTCCTGATGCGGCGGGTAAGGGCTCAGGATATGTCCCGGGTTATGGCTGTAAGGCCGGTCGCCGGGCGGATACCCCCCTCGGGGCGCCGGGTATTTTTTCGCCGCTTCTTCCTTGGTGATAGGCGTGGCCACGATCACATTGCCGGTCAGGATTGTTCCGGGCTTCGGTTGGTTGGAGTTGCCCGGCTTCTGCGCCAGCGCGGTGACACACAGGGCCGCGCTAAACAACACGAGCAGCGGAACTACAGTAATAAGAGATAGTTTTGTTTTCATAATGGACAATTCATCATTTCCTTCGTAATCAGATAATCAGACGGACGCTGGCAATTGCCAATTCAAAAAAACTTGAGCAACTGCCCCATGATCCGGCCGGCTTTCTCCAACTTGTTGAGCCGGTAATCCTTTTCAAAAACCCGGAACTTGTCCATCTTCATCTTCCGGAGAAGCGCACCGTAAACCGAAGCCATGATTTCGGCCGCCACCATCGACCGGCGATCCTCGCGCGGGAGGAAGGCCGCCGCTTTATTGAAAAAATCATGCGCTCGATCGGCCTCGAACTGCATCAGGCGGATGAAGCGCTCGTCGTAGACGCGGTTTAGCAAATCCGCTTCGGCATAGTCAAACCGCGCCAAATCTTCCAGCGGCAAATAAATCCGGCCGTTCTGCAGATCTTTGTCCACGTCCCGAATAATGTTGGTGGTCTGCAGCGCCAGCCCAAGTTCGATGGCATATGGCTTACAGGCCGGGTTGCGATAGCCGAAAATCTCGATGCTGACCAGGCCGACGGCACTGGCCACCCGATAGCAATAGACGCGGAGCTCGGCAAAAGTGGCGTAGCGGGATTGGCCCAGATCCATCTCAACTCCCGCGATGATTTCCTCGAGCATCTCCGGAGGGAGCGAGTATTTGGCCATGAGCGCACGCACCTCCGAGGCGAGGGCCGGCTCATTCGCGCTGGCCTGGCGCAAATCGGCGCGCCACCGGGTCAGCCCGACCTGCTTCTCGGCCACGCTCAAATCGGTAGCGTCGGCAATGTCGTCAATCACGCGGCAGAACGCGTAAAACACCGTCATATCGCGTCGGCGTTCCCGGCCGAGCGAGATGAAGGCCAGCGCGAGATTTGATTTGCTCGCGCGCGTGATTTTCGCTGCCTCCGGCTTCATTAATATTGGATCCAGCTCTCCTGGGTGACGCGTCCGGTTTCACACTGGCGAAATAAACAGACCCAGGAGGCAAGGAGCCAGCCCGTGATAAACCCGCGCAGGCAAACGAACAAGATTTTCCAGGTGATCAGCGCCACGACGCGATCGGCGATGGCGCCGCGCGCCATGGCATCACAGGCCATGATAAAAAAGAAGTGGAACGCCCCGATGAGGAGAAACCAGGCAAAGCGGGCGTGATTGCGCCGAATAAAATCGAAATGCGCTCGAAGAGCCGCTCGCAGGCTCTCGTTATGCAAGGCCAGCGACACCTGCACGGAGGCAAAGGAGATGATTAGAACACTCATGAGAACACGCTGAAAGGGAAGGTAATCCAGCACGTTCGGGACGTTCATGAAGTAAGCCAGGAGCAGCGGCACCCGGAGCAGAAGAGTACTGATGAGCACGATCAGACCGGCCCATTTCAAGGCGTAACTGAACCGCCGGATGGCGAAACGAAAGAGCTCGCCTTCTTCAAAGCTGAGGCCGCGGATCCAGACAAAAGAAACCGTAATCAGATAGACCTGGATATAAACGCCGAACAAATATTCAAAGATGAAAGCCACGGCATCGACCGTGGCCGAGATCTGGAGAAGACCGGCCGCCGGTACCACTCCGCTCCATTGAGGCAGCCGCCAGAAGACGATCGGTTTCAGGAGCGCGGCCAGGGCGCTGATCAGGACGACCACATAAACGAGAAAACCGGCCAGGCCATAGCGCTGGCGCAGAGCCCGGAAAAGCGCGCCGTGCAACCCGCGCCAATTGGCCAGCAGGAAGAGGGCGGCCACGAAAGAGAGCGGATAGGTGGTGATGGCGTTATCGAAAAGCCCGGCCACATTTTCCAAGGCGGGCAGCGGCGCCTCCAACCAGACATCGGCCAGCAACGGCCAATGCCAGCTCGGCAGCGACGTCACCTGGTTCAGGTCGAAGTCCGCTGCGCTTTGGGCCGGACCAAAGGCCAGGAATTGAAAAATAGAGTAGGCAACACCGAGCACGACGAACGCGACCCAGATGCGCTTGAACCGCATGATGCAGCGGAACCCATCGCGCAATGGCTGCCGCACGGGATTAAAAAACATGACCAAGGCGTAGCCGCCAGCGAAACCGAGCAGCAGATACACTCGCGGCAGGCTGGACAGCATGGCGACCGACGTTCCTAACGAATGAGTCCGCAGTGCGGGTAGAATGGCCAGTAAACGAACAAGCCGCGTCCCACCAGGTTTTCTTCCGGCACCGGTCCCCAGTAGCGGCTGTCGTAGCTGTTGTAGCTGTTGTCGCCCAAGGCAAAGTAGGCGTGAGCCGGCACGACAAAAGAATGATTGGGCGCGGCCAGGTTATCGCGCCCAAGGCCGTAACCGCGGTAGGGATATTTGGCCCGGATGACCCGCGCAAAACCGTACCCCTCCTGCTCGGCCGGACGATCATTGATGAAAAGGCGAGGGGGATCGATACGCAGAGTGTCGTTAGGCAATCCGGCCAGCCTTTTGATATAAAAAGGCTGGCCCGTTTCCGCGTCGCCCTGGATACCGGGAATATTATTGGTCCGAAAAACGAAGACGTCGCCCCGGTGCGGTTTCACAAAATTATAGGTAAATTTGTCGACAAACACCTGATCGCCCGTGTCGATCGAGCCCCGCGCGATGGCCTCGCCCCGGCGGTAACTTCGGCCGGGGTAGACATTAAAGTAGGTCCGCAGCGTATCGGGCGGCGCATAGACCAGGAAAGTCTGGTGTTGCAGGACCAGCCGCGAAAAGGTGAAAAAGAAGAGATACTTCTTCGGCGTGACCTGAAGCATCTGATCGTCTACCCGCGAAACGTGGTCGATATAGTTGCGGCCCACGACCACAAAATCGACCACCTGCCGGAGAAAATTCGGCGCGGGATTTTCCATGGGCGATCCAACGATGCCGTTCAGGGTGGGCTGCATGGAGCCGGTCGGAATTTTGAAAGGCTGAAGGAAATAAGAGCGGATGCCGACCGCTACGACAATGGCCACGAGGATGACCTCCACATTTTCCCGCCAGTGCGATTCCCAGGTAATGGGCGCCAGCTTGTGCAGGTGCGCGTCGAGCGCCTCGGCCCGGCTCTCGATCTGCTTGTGATCGCGCTGGCGCAGGGCCGCCTGCAGGCGCCGCATTCCGGCCGCGATTTCTTCCCGGTTCGTTTCATCGAGCACGTCCGCCTTGTAGCGCAGGTACTTCTGGGCATGCCGCAGCAGCAGCTTGCTGTGCTTAACGTATCGAGAGGTAAACATGAGAGGCGGCGGGTCGGATAAATTAGTTCGTCAATGGCTGGACGGGCGTTCCGCCTGCCAACCTTGGAACGGCAACCGGAGCGGTTGCCCTACAACGGCTTGCCCCTGCACGCAAACGGATCGCGTTTGTCTGGCCGTTCTCGGTCATTGCGCCTTCAGGACCTGGATGAACGCTTCCTGAGGGATATTGATTTTCCCGATGCTTTTCATCCGCTTCTTTCCTTCTTTTTGTTTCTCCAGCAACTTGCGCTTCCGCGTAATATCGCCGCCGTAGCATTTCGCGGTCACATTTTTTCGCAAGGCGGAAACACTCTCCCGCGCAATAATTTTGCCCCCGATGGCCGCCTGGATGGCCACTTGATAAAGCTGCCGCGGGATCACTTCCTTTAGCTTGGCCGCAAGCTGACGCCCCCTCGCCTGGGCCCGGTCGTTGTGCACAATGGTGGAAAAAGCGTCGACCGGTTCGCCATTCACGAGCAGATCCAGTTTGACCAGCCGGGCCGCGCGATAACCGGAGTGCTCGTAATCCATCGACCCATACCCGCGCGTCATCGACTTTATCTTATCGTTAAAATCCACCAGGATTTCGTTGAGCGGCAGCTCGCAGTGTAACATGACGCGGCGCGTGTCGAGCGTCTCGGTGTGATCCATCACCCCTCGCTTCTCCTGGATCAATTGCAGGATGTCGCCAATGTTCTGGTTCGGGCAAAGTACGTAGGCTTTCACGATCGGCTCCCGAATTTCTTCGATCAGGCTGGGATCAGGCAGATGCGCCGGATTGTCGATTAACAAGACTTCGCCGCGCGTCGTCAAAATTTCGTAAATAACGCTCGGACTCGTGGCGATGATGTCCATGTCGTACTCGCGCCGTAAACGTTCCTGGATGATCTCCATGTGGAGCAGGCCGAGGAATCCGCAGCGGAACCCGAACCCGAGCGCGACTGAACTCTCCGGCATGTAGACGAAGGCCGAATCGTTCAGGCGCAATTTTCCGATGGCCGTCTTCAAATGCTCAAAGTCGGCCGTGTTAATCGGGTAGATACCGCTGAAGACCATCGGGTGAATCTCCTGGAAACCCGGCAAGGCAATGCGCGCCGGATTGCGCTGATCCGTGATGGTATCGCCGATTTTCATGTCGGCCGTCGTCTTGATGTTGGCGATGAAATATCCCACGTCCCCCGCGTTCAGCCGCTTCTGCGGATACATCTTCGGGGTGAAGACGCCGACTTCCTTGATGTCGTGGCGCGAATCGTTGGCCATTAATTTAATGCCCTGGCCCGCTTCCATTTTTCCGGAAACAACCCGGACGTAACCGACCACGCCGCGATAAACATCGAAGACAGAATCGAAGACGAGCGCGCGCAAAGTGTCGTCCGGAGGCTCCGCCGGCGCCGGGATGCGCGCCACGATCGCCTCCAGGATTTCCTCGATCCCGAGGCCCATTTTGGCGCTGGCATCGATCGCTTCCTCCGCCGGAATGGCCAGGATCTCTTCCAATTGCCGATGCACCGAAGGCACGTCCGCGTTCGGCAGATCGATTTTGTTGATGACGGGAACGAGCGTCAGCCCTTGCTTATGAGCCAGGTGCACATTGGCCACGGTCTGCGCTTCCACTCCCTGGGCTGCGTCCACAATGAGAAGGGCTCCTTCGCACGCGGCCAGGCTGCGCGAAACTTCGTAGGCGAAATCCACGTGCCCGGGGGTGTCGAGCAGGTTCAGCCGGTAAACCTGGCCCGACTTGGCCTTGTATTTCATGGCCACGGGGTGCGCTTTGATCGTGATCCCGCGCTCCCGTTCCAGGTCCATGGAATCGAGCAATTGGTCCTGCTTGTCGCGGTCATGAATCGTACCCGTCGTCTCGAGCAATCGGTCCGACAAGGTGGTCTTGCCGTGGTCGATGTGCGCGATAATGCAGAAGTTACGCGTCAGCTCAATGCCCATGGAGACCGCACTATGGGTGGGTCAGGTTAGTGGGTCAACGGCTGCTGGTCGTTCCGGAAGATTCTCTCGACGAAAGCCGCGCCCCTTCGCTACCGTGCCCGACAGACATGCCGAAATTGATCATCACAACCCAGGCCCAGGGCAAAATCGGATACGAATTCACGGAGGAATTGATCACGATCGGGCGGGCCCCCGACAACATGATCGTGATCGAAGATGGATCCGTCTCCAGCCGGCACGTTCAATTGGAGCGCAACGGCGAGACGTATCGGTTGAAAGATCTCGAATCGACCAATGGCACCAAGGTGAATGGACTGCCCGTCAAGGAAGCCCTGCTTCGGTTCGATGACCGGATTCGCTTTGGCGGCGTCGAGTCGCGCTTTGAGTCGGACGTTCGCGGTTCGGAGCCCTTGCCCGAGCTGGGCCGGATCGAAGCGGCTCCCGCGGAGATGAGCGCGGCCCCGGTTGATTTTGCCAACGCTTCGCCCTTTCCGAACCGGAAGAAGGAGCAGGACCCGATGCGCATGGCTCTTTTAGCCGCAGCCGGGGTGGCCATTCTCGCCTTCATTGGCAGCATGGTGGCGGTGCTCACCATGCACGCGCCGGTTCTCTAAATTTCCCGCGCTGGAGGGCGCCGCGCCGGCGGCACCTTGCTTGATCGCTAGATGACGAACTCCGTCAGCCCGAGGTCGCGCGCGGCCTGTGCGCGAATCTCCGCCGGCGTCAGGCCCGCCTCCCGCAAGGCGCGCAAACTCAAAGCGGCATCCCTTTTGGCGAGACGTTGGCCCGATTCATCCAACAGAAGCGGCGTATGATAGAACGCCGGCGGCTCGAGGCGCAGCGCCCGATAAAGCAGGAGCTGACGAAAAGTCGAGACCAGTAAATCTTGGCCGCGCACCACTTCCGTCACTCGCATGGCCGCATCATCCACGACAACGGCCAGTTGATAGGCTGGCACACCATCCCGACGCCAAACCAGGAAGTCGCCGAAATCCCGGCCCGCCACGGCACATTGCTGACCGAGGCGAAGATCGAAAAACTGCATTCCTTCCGTGTCCGGCACACGAAATCGCCAGTTCACACCGGCGGTCTGGAGCGGCCCATCAGCCGGGAAGTTGCCGGAGGCGCGGCACGTTCCGGGATAGACCGGCTCTTCGTTCTCGTCATGCGGAGCCGCCGCGGCGGCAGCCACGTCTTTGCGCGAGCAACTGCAGGGATAAACCAAACCGCCTGCGACTAGTTCCCGCAGCGCCGCCAGATAGAACGCTCGCCTCTCGCTTTGTAGATAGGGTGCAAACGGCCCACCCACATCCGGGCCTTCGCTCCAGGGCAGGCCGAACCATTTCAGGTCGTCCAGGATTGCCCGCCGAAACTCCGGCCGGCATCGGGCCAGGTCGAGATCTTCCACGCGCAAGATCACCTCACCGCCCACGGCCCGCGCGCGTTCCTGCGCCTGCCAGAAAGTGAGCGCATGTCCGGCGTGCAAATAACCGGTCGGCGATGGCGCCATGCGGCCGCGATATGGATTTTCAGATTTCAGATTGGCGATTTCAGATTAGGGTCTGCGCTTATTTCAACGAAACAATCCCTCCCCTGCAACTCGAGATCCTGAATGGAAAACAAACGCCTGCTCCTGTTCGACATCGACGGCACGCTCATCCAGACCGGCGGGGCCGGCCTCTTCGCCCTGCAGCGCGTTCTGGCGGACCGCTTCGGAATTCAGGATGACCTGCAAGATATTGAGATCGCCGGGATGACCGACTCCGGCATCGTCGCGAATATTCTGCGCAAGCATAAGATCCCGGGAAGCCACGAAAATGTGGCAGTTTTCCTTGATTCCTACGTTCATTTTCTTTCCCTCGAGCTGCCGCAACGCTCCGGCGCGCTCCTGCCTGGAGTCCTGGAGTTGCTCGAGAAATTAAAAGCGCGCCCACTGGTGGTGCTCGGCCTCCTCACCGGAAATGTTTCGCGCGGCGCCAAATTGAAGCTCGAACATTACGGGGTCTGGCATTTTTTCGAATTTGGCGCCTTTGCCGATGATCATCACGAGCGCAATGAACTGGGACCTTTCGCGCGAGCCCGCGCCCGCGAAAAGCATGGCCAGGAATTCAGCGCCGCCCAAATCGATGTGATCGGCGACACGCCGCGCGATATCGCCTGCGGCAAGGCCATCGAAGCGCGCACCATTGCCATTGCCACGGGGACCTGGCCGCGCCAGGAACTGGCCCGGCACCACCCCGATTTTCTATTTGATGATTTGTCGAACGTCGACGAAGTGATTCGCATGCTCGATTGGTAAGGGTTGGGCGGAGGGCATTGTCGGCATGCCAAAACGATCAGACACCGTCGCGTCCGCGGACGATCAGGATGTCCTGCCTTTGGAAGGCGAAATCGATCTGCATGTTTCGCCGCGCATCGCCGCTTCCCTGCGCGAAATGATCGCAAAGAAACCGGCCCAATTACTGGTCGATTTGTCTCGTGTCACCTACGTCGATAGCTCGGGCCTGGCCGTCCTCATCGAAGCCATGCAAAGCATCGCTCAACAGGGGGGCAAATTCGGGATCGTCGGAATGCAGGCAACCGTTCGCTCCACCTTCGAGATCGCCCGCCTCGATCAGGTTTTTCGTATCTTTCCCGATCGGGAATCCGCCTCCGTCGCGGCCTGAAGCAAAAGTGCGATCGTCTGTTCGACGTTCTTTGCGATATCGTATTTGGCAGCGCGCTGAAGGATGGCCGAGCGGGCGGCCGAGCGCCAGGTCGGGTCGGCCCACAGCTCGATGGCCTGGCGCAGCGCGGTCACGTCATCCGGTTGCTCTATCATAGAGCCATGAATCTTGTCCTCCATCACTTCGCTGAAACCATTCGCGCGCGTCGTGATCACGGGCAGCCCTGAGGCGAGCGCTTCGAGCGAAGCGTTCGAGAACGGATCGTAAATGGTGGGCAGGATAAACAGATCGGCGGCCGCGTAGAGCGGACGCAGATCGGTCACCTCTCCCAGGAATTGCGCGATGGATGATGAAAAATCCGCCTCCTTCCCCCGCCCCGCTACGAGGAGACGCACTTTCAGTTTCTTGATCGATTCCACCGCGGCGATGGCGAAGCGCAGACCTTTTCGTTCCCAACCCGAGCCGACAAAAAGCACGGCCAGTGCATCGGCGGAGAGGCCAAGCTCAGCGCGCGCCTTTTCCCGCGTGGCTGGGTCGAATCGAAACTCGCTCACTGGCACCCCGTTGCGAATCACGTCAATCCGGTCGGGTCGATAATTGTAGAGATCGACGATTTCGTTTTTGACCATCTGGGAGTTTGCGATCACGCGTTCCGCGCGCCGATCATCGAGCAGGAGTTTTTCGAGATGCAGGATATCCGAATGCTTCCGGTTGAAGCGCCGGGCCAGCCTTTGCCACGGATTCTCCAGCGCGGCCCGGCGCTCCAGCCAGGCTCGGTGCACGCCATCGCCCGCCCGGTAAACATCACAGGAGCAAACCCGCTCCAGGCTCATCAACACGTTCGTTTCGACCGTGCCCCGCAATGCTTCGAGCTCTTCCGCGAATCCCAGCGGGGAGCGCGCCCGTAAATGCCTGACTTCTCCGAACGGCCCGTCGTTTTTCGGCCAGTCGGTCGTGGCAAAAAGAAGCGTTTGATGGCCGCGCTCGACCAGCCCGCCAGCCAGTCGTTTCAGATACGCTTCCGCGCCACCGCTGGCGGAATAACCGCGCCGGACGAAACCAATGGTAAGCTTATCCTTGGACATCAATCTTTACTTGCCGGAATTCGCCAGAATAATTCGAACCTGATGTTGGGCGAAATGATAAACGCGCCGTTGCCAGCCACCGCCGTGAAAGAAACGCGCATTCTGCCGCACCATCTCCTCTATTCCATCTTCGCGCGAATCGGGGGCGCGGGGCTCGACACCGATTCCTTTGAAGCGCTGCGCGCCTCCTACCGGGGCGGCTTTCTCGAACGAGCGGTCGCTTACGACAATCGACAGACTGAAATTCCATCGCGGTTCATCTATTCTCTCCGCTGGCATCCGGTTCGGCTCCTCTCCTCTCTGGAGCGCCCCTATTATTATGGGGCCAAGAAAAAGTATCTCGATTGGGTCGCAGCCCGGCAGCTGCAAACGGGTCGCTACGACTTTTTCCATAGCTGGTCGGGCGACTGCCTGCACAGCCTGCGTGTCGCCAAAAAGATGCGCATCCCCTCTTTGATTGAAATTCCCACCTGGCACCGCGATCGCGCCACGGGCAAGGTCGGACAACCGGCCCCTCCGCGCAGAGACGCCTCGCGCTGGGAGAAATGGAAGGCGGGCTTGCTCCTCGATCGCGAACGCTTCCTGGAAGAATACGAGCTGGCGGATCTTGTCGTCGTCTTGTCCGAGAAAGCGGCGGAGACGTTTCGCGCCAAAAATTTTCCGGAAGACAAACTGTTTTATCTGCCGCGCGGCGTGGACATCGAGCGGTTCAAGCCGGGGGTGCGACCACCCAGGTTCCGAGCCATTTTCTCGGGCGCGCTGATCGAGCGCAAAGGCATCCATCATCTCCTCGAAGCGTGGCACCGCCTCAACCTGAAGGAGGCCGAACTCTGGCTGGTCGGCGCGGTCCATGAAGAAGCCAAACCACATCTCCAGAGGTTTTGGCGCGACAATATCCGCACGGTGGGGTTTGCGCGCGATCCGGAGAATTACCTGAACCAGGGCACCGTCTACGTTTTCCCCTCGCAATGGGAAGGCAGCGCCAAAACGGTCTACGAAGCGGCGGCGTCCGGATTGCCCGCCATCACCACGCGAGAAGCGGGCGACGTGATCCGCGATGGCATCGAAGGAATCATCGTGCAACCGGGCGACGTGGACGCGATCGCGGCGGCGCTGCAGAATTTATACGATCACCCCGAATTGGTGGAGCGGATGGGCACGGCGGCGCGCCAAAGGGTCGTGGAGAATTTCACCTGGGATCATTACCGGGCACGGCTGCTTGACGCCTACGCCAGCGCGATGCAGAAGACACGCCGATGAGCATCCAAATTCCCGCCCGAAAAAAACCGGGCGGGTCGTTACCGCGGTGAATATCCTGCTCATTCAACTCAAGCGCATCGGCGACTTGATCCTGACCACGCCTGCCATCTCCGCTTTGCGCGAAGAGTTTCCCGAAGCCCGACTTGTCCTGGCCGCTTCGCGCGACGTCGCGGCCCTCATTCCCGCGATCAAGGAAATCAATCAAACCTTCGCACTGCGCCGCAACCTGGGCGACCTCGGAGCGTTCGCCTCCGTCGCTCTGAAGAAATTCGATTACTGCATCGACTTCACCCGGAACGATCGATCCGCCTTTCTCTCGCTTCTTTCCAAGGCGCCAAAGCGGATTGTCTCCTACCGGGTCAAGCGGCGCGCTCCTTGGCGTGGCCGTGCCTACAACGAATTTGTGAATCACCGCATGCGGGACATGCACACGATTGATTACAACCTGTCGTTACTGGAGCCGCTCGGGATCCAGGGAGTTTCGCCTCCCGTGCATCTCGACCTGCCCGAAACCGCGCGGGAGGAGGCCGAAAAACTTTTGCAACACGCACGGATTGAAACGCCTTTCGCCATTTTCCATCCCGGCTCGGCCCGGGTCGAAAAATTCTGGGAGGCCGCGCGCTGGTCCGAGGTCATCACCCACGCCATTACCCGGCGTGGCTTGAATGCGGTGCTGACCGGCGGGACCTCCAGCTTGGAACAGAATCATCTTGCCGAAATCATGGCCGGCCTGCCCCGCCCCGCCGAACATGCGCCGGTCGGCTCGGTCGTGGATTTTTCCGGCCAGATGGACCTGCTCACGCTGGCCGCGCTCATTGCCCGGGCGCGCCTGCTCGTGACGGTGGATTCGGCACCGGTCCATCTGGCCGCCGCCTCCGCCACCCCGCAGGTCGTGCTCTTCGGCCCGACCAACCCGTTTCACTGGCGCCCGCGCGAGAGTGCGGCTTTGATTTTACAAGGGGATTCCGGCATGCCGAGGCATGAATTTGTTCCCAAACAGGCGCGGGTTCCCATGAAGCTCATCTCGACGGAAGCCGTGATTAATGCTATGGAAACGCTGCTGTCGAGTCCGACCGCGTAAGCCTTATGGGCAAAGACAAAGGCGAAAAGGTAAAACTTTCATTCCGCGAAACGCTGGTTGCATCCAGGGGTCTCTACCGGCGGCTTTTCAGCTACGTGAAGCCATACAAATGGCGTTTCATCGTGGGGCTCGGCTTCGGCCTTCTTTTCGGCGCGGTCAATTCATTGCTGCCCCTGGTGGTCGCCCAGGTCTCCAACTTTATTTTCAACGGCGCCGTCCCCAATCCGCGCATGCTTCTCAAGCATCATGAGATGCTGACAGTCGGGCCGAAGATCAATTCCATCTGGTGGGTCTGCCTGCTCATCCCTCTGGTCATGACCATGCGCAGCCTTCTTTCCTATGGGAACGCCTACTACATGAGCTGGGTCAGTAACAAAGTGGTCATGGATATCCGGAATGAGTTGTTCG
>JBBRDU010000005.1:0-75097 GCA_038203615.1 Chthoniobacterales bacterium | reverse complement strand
CGACTGCTATATCATTGACGTGAAGGAGATGCAGGGCGGCACCGAATTCCTTCGCCAGCGCGCGTGCGTATTTCAGTGCTTTCAGTGACGGCGGTGAGAAATCCGTCGGTACTAAAATAGTGCATATATCAGTGTTGCCGCGGGTCGGTCGGGACGGCGTTGCTCTCGAATGCGACGCACGGCGGGCGCGCAGGGTGTCGCTCGCAGCTCTGGTGGATCGTGTCTTCATACATTGAGCCTACCGCCCCCCCGCTGCATCAACTCGGCGGCTCTTGCGAAAGACACACCGTTTTTTGCGCAGGCCGAAAGCCGCTCTTTGGCGACCGAGAAAAAAGTTGTCTTAAGGTTTTTCCAAACCGGCTTTCCCCAGACCTTGAAACGGGCGACGTAAGTTCCCGCTGGCCGATCGCGGACCAAGGTTTGAACGGCGGTTGTTTCCCATTGCGATTTGGCGGCAACGCTCACGATTCCGCGATGTTGCCTCGCATAAATATTTGTTAAGCTCCATGAATGGAGCGAGCGATTGTCGGATGCGCTCTGCTAAATTTATGAAGAGCGAATTTGCGGATTTGTTTCGCAGGCCACCGTCACGCTTATTGGCGGTCGCCACATAGGTTTTCGGGGCTAGTAAAATGAACTTTTGTGAAGGCCTCTTTCAGACTAATCTACGAGGGAAAAGGCCGGTATAGCTCAGTTGGTAGAGCAGCTGATTTGTAATCAGCAGGTCGTCGGTTCGAATCCGTCTGCCGGCTTTTCTCATGGGAGTCGCTTCGGTTCGCTGCTAAAAGAGCGCGGACTGTGCGTTGATTCGGTGCAGCATTATCCGATGGGGCCCTTTTCATGATCACGAAGCGGAAAGAAACCATTCTGGTATCCCTTCTTTCGTTCGCGGCGGCTCTTCGCGTTTTCCTGTTCGCGGCGGCTCTCCCTTTCTTTAGCGATGTCGACGAGGATCTGCATTTTGACCTGGTCCTCCGATATTCGCATGGGCAGGTGCCGCGCGCGTTTGACCTGGTCGGGCCCGAAGCGCTCGATTGGATCGTGCCCCATGCTTCGCCGGAATTTTTGCAAACGCCCGATCGTTTTCCCGGAGGAAACTTTGGGCCACCCCTGTGGAAGCGAACGGGTCTGGAAGCGGCCGAATTGGCGGCCGTGACTCGAGAGGATTGGGGCAGGGAGGTCAATTCCGAATCCTCCCAGCCACCGATCTATTATCTGGTGGCCGGCTTGTGGTGGCGGCTCGGCCAGGGGATCGGACTAAGCGGTATCGATTCGTTATACTGGATTCGTTTCCTGAATATCCCGCTCATCGCGGCCGTCGTTTGGTTGGGTTACTGGGCTGCTCAGATCATCGCGCCAGACCACTTCGACCTGCGCATGGGCGTGCCGCTCTTCCTTGCCTTCATCCCGCAGTCTGTTTTTTCCACGATTAACAATGACGTTCTCTCCCCGATCTGTGCTGGTGCCCTCTTCCTTTGTCTGTTGCGCTGGTGGCAGGCGAAATCGCCCACCTTGTCACTCGGCGCGTTCACCGGCCTGGCGGTGGCGGTAACCTGTCTAACCAAGCTCTCGAATCTGCCCCTGGTCGTAGTCGTGTTCATCGCCATCGGAGTCACTGTGTTGGCGAGCGCACGGCAGAAATCCGCTCCCGCTCTCATCGCCTTTTCCGCTTTGATTCTATGTGCCGCCATCCCCATCGGCGGCTGGCTCCTCTGGACGAGGAGTCACTTCGGCGACCTGACGGGTTCGGCCACCAAGATTACCCTGCTCGGTTGGACCCGGAAACCTTTGGCGAATTGGTGGGCGCATCCTATTTTTACGGCGCGGGGGTTCTGGGTTTTCTGGTCGGACCTCCTCACGACCTTCTGGCGTGGCGAACTCAAGTGGCAGAGCCTTCCCTTAAGGTCATCTGTCACGGATGCGTTTTGTTCCGTCTCATCGATGTTCCTCCTCGCCGTGACGTTCGTGGCCACTCTTCGACCATACAGCCAATCCCTTCTTCAGCGAAAGGCCATGGCCGTTGCCGCGCTCAGCTTCCTCGCTTGCGTCGTTTTTTTTGGCATCCTCTCTCTTCAATTCGATTTTGGCCATTGCATCAACCCGTCGCGTGAGCACCCGTATTTTACATCGGGTCGTCTCCTCAATGGCGCCCTTATTCCGTTCGCGCTGGCTTACGTTTATGGAATCGTCGTTTTGTTTCGCCGAATCCTCACCGCGCTCCCGCTCATCTTGCTCGCCAGTATCATGATGTTTGTCACCATCTCGGACGTCCTCCTCCATCGCGTCATTTTCGCGAGCGAGTACAACTGGTTTCATCGCTAACTTTCACCTGTGCGGATCGCGATTGTTTCAGGGATTCTTTTTCTGTCGGGCGTCAGCGCGTTGGTTTTCGAGACGCTCTGGCTGCGCCTGAGCGGGCTGGCCTTTGGCAATTCCGTCTGGGCAGCGGCCCTGATTCTTTCCAGTTTCATGGCAGGCCTGGCCCTGGGCGGAGCCATTGCGGCGAGCCGAAAACTGTCGTGGATGCGACCGCTCCACTTTTACGCGCTGCTCGAACTCGTCGTCGGCGTGCTCGGTTGCACGATCGTTTTTGTCATTCCTGTGCTGGGACAATGGATGCGGCCAGCGTTCCAAGCGCTCTGGCAGCACGACGCGGCTCTGAACGCTTTGCGCCTGTTTCTTTCCTTCCTCATCCTGGTGCTGCCCACCACGGCGATGGGACTTACCCTGCCCGTCCTGCTGGGGGATCCGCTTTTGCGGCGCCACTCCTTCGCGCGCGTGGTCGGCCTTCTTTACGGCTGCAACACGCTGGGCGCAGTGGTCGGCGCACTCATGGGTGAAGGCTGGATGATTCGGGCGTGGGGCTTGCGTGGGACCGGCTTCGCGGCCGCCGCGCTCAATCTGGCCGCGGCTACGCTGGCCTGGCTTTTGGTCCGCGCGAAAAGCTCAAGTGTCGAAGCCGTCGAACCGACGACCCCAGAAGTCTTCGAAACTCGCAGAGCCATTGCCCGGTGGCGTCTGCTCCTGGCCAGTTTCGGCGCGGGATTCATTCTTCTCAGCCTCGAAGTCGTTTGGTTCCGGTTTCTACGTCTCTACGTGGCCTCATCTTCCACGGCATTTGCCGTGATGCTCGCGGTGGTGTTGGCGGGAATTGGGCTGGGGGGCATCGCCGCCGCTGCGGTTTATCGTCGCAGCGCGCGACCAGACGAAGCGCTCCCTCTTCTTCTCCTCCTTTCGGCCATGGCCACGCTGGTTTGTTACTTTTCATTTCAAATTTCCTTGCTGCCGCATCCCGATTTCTATCTCGATACCTGGCGCGAAATCGGGTGGCTCTCCCTTCTGCTCATGTTCCCGACCGCGTTTCTCTCTGGCATGTTATTGCCCTCTATCATCGCGGCGCTTCCGTCAGGGATAAGCGATCGAAGAAACAGTGCGGGCATCGTCATCCTGTTCAACACGACCGGGGCGGCGGCGGGCCCGCTGCTGGCCACGTTTCTCTTCCTGCCAGCAATCGGTTTTGAACGAACCCTGATGGGATGTGCGGCCGCCTACTTGTTGCTGGCCGCTCTGGCCAGTGGGCGCGCCGCCTGGTCTCCGCGGCGAGCGCGGGGATGGGTCGCGTCCGGCCTGGCCGTCGTTTCGTTGTTGCTCCTCTTCTTCTTTCGCCAGGGCCGGGCCGACGCGCACTTTGCCCACGCCCGTCAACCTTTCGAAGTCGATGGCTCGCATTTGATCAAGAAAGTGGAAGGCAACTCGGATACCCTGCAGTTGCTCCGGCGCGACTTGTTAGGCCAACCTTATTATTACCGGCTTTTGACCAATGCGTTCACCATGTCGGATACGCGTTACCAAAATCAGCGCTACATGCGCTTGTTCGCCTACCTGCCTCTGACGCTCCGACCGGAGTCGGAAAACGCGCTCCTCATTTGCTTTGGCTGCGGAATCACCGCCAGCGCTTTGCTGCACGATTCGCACCTTCAGCATCTCGATATTGTGGATATCTCGAAGGAGGTGCTGGACCTGGCTAACGAGTACGTGGGACAAAACTACGCCAATCCGTTGCGCGATCCGCGGGTCACGACGTTTGTGCAGGACGGCCGTTTTTTTCTGCAAGCCAGTGCCGGGCAGTACGATGTCATTACGGGCGAACCGCCTCCACCCAAAGTGGCCGGATCGGTCAATCTCTACACGGAGGAATTCTTTCGTCTGATGAACGCGCGCCTAAAAGAGGGAGGCATCGCGACGTTCTGGCTTCCCGTGAATCAGCTCAAGGTCGACGAAGCCAAAGCCATCCTGCGCGCTTTTCATAACGCCTTTGCCAACACCTCCGTGTGGGCGAGCGCGGATTACGAATGGATCATGATGGGAATTAAAGGTCCAGGGCGGCGCCTCGAGCGCGCTGAAGCCGGCCGCTTCTGGCAGGATCCGCCGGCCCGCACCGATCTGGCGCGCATTGGCATCGATGCGCCGGAACAACTTCCGGCCCTGTTCCTGATGGACGCTCTCGAGGTGGACAGGCTAACGGCCGGCACCCTGCCGTTGACTGATTTTTTTCCGAGACGCTTGAGCGATGCGCCGTCGAATCCGACTGAGACGGACCGGTTCGCCATGGATTACATGCCGGCGTCGATCGCCGATCGCCGTTTTCGCTCGTCCGGTTTGATGGCGCGCCTTTGGCCGGACATGGGAGATGCGGTCGATCACTACTTCGCCATCCGGGCGATGAGATATCTGTCGGACACACGCGACACCAACAAATTGGAGGAACTCGATCTTTATCTGCGGAAGTATCCAGTGCGAACGCCGGTCCTGGAAGTGCTGGGGAGCGATCCGTTGCGGCTCGCCATTGCCGAGAAAGTGACGCCCTCCACGGGTACGATCGCTCCGGAAATATTGCCGGACCTGGTGGCCGGCGCCTTGGCCCGACACGATTTCGAAGGAGCCACGCTCTTTCTCGAAGCGAAGCGGTCACAGGGGATGGCGAACCGCTCCGACATCCTTTTACTGGCCTATGTCTATTGTTTGAGTGGAAAGATGGAGAAAGCCGAAACGGCAGCCAGCACGCTGGGGGCCGACCGGAGCGACCGGTTGACCGATTGGATGTGGGGCACGTTGCAGGCCGAATTTGGGTTCCGCCCTCCTCGTTAGACTCGGTGGTTCTATCTGCGCCTAGAGTTGCGAGCGAAAGGGGAGCATCAACCACTCCGTGGTTCGTTCCCAAACGGGGCGATTCTTGAATTGCTCGAGTGTGTACTCGCGCGATTGGGCCAGATCCTTTTCGAACATCGTTTCCATCTGGCGCCCGAAGCCCTCGTCATACACCACGACGTCGAGTTCCTCGTTAATCTCAGACGATCGCGCGTCGAGATTGGACGAGCCGAACATCGAGAAAAGGCCATCGATCACCATGCATTTTGTGTGAATCATGGTCGGCTGATACTCGAAGATTTTGACGCCGCCTTCGAGCATTTGGCCATAGGCAGAGCGTCCGGCCGACTTGGTCATGGGCTGATCGTTGTTCGGTCCGGGGAGCAAAAAACGCACGTCCACGCCGCGTTGCACCGCTTGGACTAGCTGCTCGACCTGGTCGGGGGTTGGCGTGCAATAGGCGTTGGTAACCCAGATGCGACGTTCCGCCGCGGTAAATCCCACCGCTTCCAGCAGCGGCACCGGTGCCGTGGAAAAGGAACGCGACGTGACGACCTGCGCTTTGAGCGGTCCGGCGTTTTCGATGGCTGGGAACTGATCGGCCCCGCTGAGCGCTTCGCCGAACGTCTTCACCCAGTGCTCCTGAAAAGCCGCCTGCAATTGTGCGACGAGCGGGCCTTCAATATGCATTTGCGCGTCGCGCCAGTGATCCTTGTCCTGGGCATGCCCGGACCATTCCTTAGCGAAACCGACCGCGCCGGTAAACCCGAGCTTTCCATCGATCACCAGAATTCGCCGATGCGATCGTCGATTGGTGCGGTCGAACCGCCAGGAATGCGTGGGATGATAATAAGCGAATTTGCATCCGGCCTTCTTCATTTGGCGGACATCGGAATTGTTCAGTTTCCAACCGGAGCCAATACCGTCGAGCAGGATTCGCACTTCCAGGCCGGCCCGGGCTCGCTCGCACAAGGAATCGCGGAACTGTGTCCCGATCGGATCGGAGTAAAAGATGAAAGCTTCGAAGTTAATCGTTTTGCGGGCGCTGCGAATGGCTTGTAGCATGGCGGCAAAATATTCGTCGCCGTTTTGCAGCAGCTCGATCTTGTTGCCACCGAGCAGAACGGGCTGGCTCAAGGCGAGGGCGGACCCGATGAACTCCGGGCTGTGCACGTTGAAAGTATGCTCAAAGCGGTAGTCGATGGTGTGCCGGCGAATAAAGAAAAGGCAAAAGAAAAGGACGAGCGCGAGAAAGGTGAAGGTGAGCGCGATCCATTCGCCCACGGCGAAGATCCAGAACGGATCTTTCAACCAATGGGAAGAGCGCTGACGTTTCTTGCTCATCGTGCGACCAGACTAATTCGTTTCTCCCGACGAGGTTGCTCGGGATAAGATCCGGCCGGACGGGATTATCACAGCAGTTGGTAGGGATCCACGTCTACCGTCACGGCCACGTCTTCCGGGAAGGGGAGCTTGTCGAGGGTTTCGCGGACGCGGCGGCTCAGGCGCACGATGGCCTGCCCGCGCAGCAGAATATGGAAACGATACTGGCCTTGCAGTTTTTGTAAGGGGGCGGGAGTAGCCTCGCCGATGGTGAACTCTGCTCCGATATTCTCTCTTAAGCGTCTTTGCAGAGTTTCGGCCGAAAACTGGGCGCGCTGCTCATGGGCGGAACGAGTGGTCATGAGAATGGCGTGCTGGAACGGCGGAAACTCACACTTCTCCCGAAACTCGATCTCCTGTTGAAAGTAGCCCGCGAAATCGTGCTGCCGGGCAAACTGAATGGATGGGCTGAACGGTGTGAACGTCTGTACAAAAACTTCGCCCGGCGTTTCGCCGCGTCCGGCCCGGCCCGCCACCTGGGTGAGCAACTGGAAGGTCCGTTCGCCCGCGCGAAAGTCCGGCATGTGCAATGCGAGATCGGCATTGATGATGCCGACCAGCGTGACGTTTGGAAAATGCAGACCCTTCGCAATCATCTGGGTGCCGACGAGGATGTCGATCTTGCCGGCACGAAAACTTCGCAGCGTATCCCGATACGCTTCCTTGCGCGTCATGGAATCAGCGTCCATGCGACGGACCACCGCCTGGGGAAAGACCTGGGACACGGTTGATTCCACCTTTTCCGTGCCGAAGCCGGCATAGATGAGCGCGTCTTTCCCGCAGGCCGGGCACTTTTTTGGCACGGCTGCGGTGTGCCCGCAAAGATGACAGCTCAGCCGCGCGATCTGCCGATGAAAGGTCAGGGCGACGCTGCAGTTGGGACAATAGCGCGCCTCGCCACATTCGCTGCAGAGAAGGGAGGTGGAAAAACCGCGCCGATTCAGGAACAAGATGGTTTGTTCCTTTTTGGCCAGGCGCGCCTCCATGGCGGCGCGAAGTTTTTCCGAGAGGATGGTCATCGATTTCGTTTTGCGGCGCTCCTGCCGCAAATCAATGATGCGCATGAGCGGCATCTGACAATCGTCCACCCGCTGGGTCAGCGTGCTCAGGACGTACTTTCCCGTGGTGGCGTTATGGTAACTCTCCAGCGAAGGAGTCGCGGTCCCGAGGAGAACGATACACTTCTCAATCTTGGCCCGCACCACGGCCACGTCGCGCGCATGATAGCGCGGCGCTTCCTCCTGTTTGTAGGTGCTCTCGTGCTCTTCATCCACCACGATGAGCCCGAGATTTTTGAGGGGCGCGAAAACGGCGCTGCGCGCGCCAATCACGATGCGGGCACGACCGGAATTGATCTTGTGCCATTCATCATGCCGCTCGCCCTGGGAGAGATGGCTGTGCAAAACCGCGACCAGGTCGGCGCCCTCGGCAAAGCGTCCTTTGAATCTTTCGACGGTTTGCGGCGTCAGCGAAATCTCGGGAACGAGCACGATCGCGCTTTTCCCCTGAGTGAGAGCGATGCGGATGGCCTGTAAGTAAATCTCGGTCTTACCGCTGCCGGTGACGCCGTGGAGCAGAATGGGGCGCGCCTCGGCCGGCGCATCGAGCGCTTTGGTCACGTCCTCGAGGGCCACGACCTGTTCCGGATTCAAAACGAGGTTGCTGGTGGTGAGAAATTGTTCGTCCCCGTGAGGGTCGCGCACGACCGCCGCCTCTTTCAGCTCGGCCCAGCCGCGTTTCACCAACGCGCGCAAAGTCTGGTTATCGAGCGAAGTCTGGCGGAGAAGTTCGGCCGCAAGGATGGGCGCCGGCAGGCGCGCCAGGGCGGCGAGCAGTTCAGCCTGGCGGGGGGCGCGCCGGCGAAGTTTCTCAATTTCTTCGGCGGGAATATCGGCCCGGGGATGAACGAAGAGTTGTTTTTTCCATCCGATCTCCGCTTTGCGGACCACCTGCGGCAGCAGGCTGCGAATAACAGCCTCGATCGGACAGCAATAATAAGAGCTGATCCATTGGCCCAGTTCGAGCAGGGCGCCGCTTAGAGCCGGGGCGTCGCCGACGATGGCTTCAATTTCGCGTAATCCTTTGGCATCGCTCTGTTCGAGGATGCGTAGGACCGTGGCCAGGGCTGATTTGTCCCGGAAAGGAACTCGCAGGCGCGAACCGACGGCGACCCGGCTCGCCAGGGTGGACGGCACCGCGTAATCCAGCTCGCGATGAATCGCGCGATCGATCACAACCCGGACGTAGCGGGCTTCGGCAGCGTTGGGCATGCCGGAATTTAACGGATCGGGCGCACGATGCATGGATTGATGCTGGCCGGGGGCGGTTCGTTGTGGGATGTCTGTCCGGAGAGTTCCTTTTCACCCAGCATGATCCGATTTGTTTTTAAGTTCACGCTTTGCTTGCTCCTGGCGGTGGCCGCCAGTTTTGCCTATCTGGCGATGCGATCGGGTGACCCGGCTTATACCGTTTATGAATGGATGAGTCCGGCCCGGTTCCAGCAGCAGGATCGTCTCATTCGTGTAGTGGCGAAAGAGCACGATCTGGATCCGATGCTGGTGAAAGCGGTGGTCTGGCGCGAGAGCCGATTCGATCCGCAGAAGTTTGGCACGGCGGGCGAACGCGGCCTGATGCAGGTGAGCGAGAAAGCGGCCAATGAATGGGCCCGTGAAAACAAGGTGGAGAACTTCCGCGTGGAGGAATTATTCGATCCGAAAATTAACCTGGAAGCGGGGACCTGGTATCTGCAAAGAGCCCTGAAACATTGGGAACAACAACCCGAGCCGATGGTCTTCGCGCTGGCCGAATACAATGCGGGCGCCAGCCGCGCGCAACGCTGGGCCGGCGGCGCTTCCGGTGCGGTCATGCACGAGGATGAATTTTTACGTAACATTGATTTCCCGAGCACCCGCAAATACGTCGATTCGATCATCGACCGGTATCATTTCTACCAACACCGCGGCCGCATGTAGGCGGCGAGAATCTCGCGCTTCCCTCCCCCGGTAGGGGGAAGCGGCCAGCGTCCCTCGGGAAGCCAACGGCTTCCCCTCCAGAAGCAAAAGCGAATTTGTCGGCGCGCCGGGCCCTTCCGAGAAACGGCGTGATTTCAAGGGCGGGTGGTCTTGAGTCGAAGAAAGAGGTGTGTCCCGGTGCCCACATCGACTTTCGCCTTGATCGTTTGCAGGTCTCCGGTGATAGCGCCCGATTCATCCTGGGTAGTGGCCGGTGACCAGTTCACGAGGTCGCTCGATTGCTCGACGGTGTAGGTCACGTCACTCGATGGAACGAGCAGCTTGGTATAGGTGAGCGTCAGGAAATTTCCCTCAAAGCCAACTTGAGGATGAGCGATCACGCTGCCAATCCAGGGGAGTTCGGAAGAGATCCGGCTGCCGTAAAATCCAGTCGGAACCGGCGCCGCCCCCGCGATCTGAGTGAAATTGGCGCCGTCGAAGCTGTAAAACCCGCGCGCGTCGAAGATGGACTGAACAAACTGCGAGGAGGCCACGGGCGCAGTGTAAAGATCGTCCACGGCGTAATTAATGGCGGCGAGTTTCCAGGCGCCATCACCGCTGTCATTTAAGAAAATTGCGCCGCCCGAATCGCCGGAGGACAAGTGTGCCTCGTTCGGATGATCGTTCGACTGGAGATGCTGATCGAACGTGGCGTTGATCAAATCGTGTCCGCCGTAAAGGATGATGCCAGACACATCGTTCTCGCCCCAGCGCTGGACGCCGTCGCTGGTGCCCCAGGACCAGCCTCGCAGGCTGCCATTCAGCATCACCTCACTTCCTCGCTGGGTCCCCCGGCCGATGACCAGGAGATGTTTCGAGAGTTCATCCCGCTTCGAGTAGAGGGGCGCAAAGAACGGAAAAGTTTCCTTCACCTGCCAGATGAGCAGATCGCTGCCGGGGAGGGAGAATGAACCGACGATCGTGTAGGTCGAGCCCTGGAAAATTAAATTGGAACCGGCCATGCCGATATGCGCCGCGCTGATAAAAAAATGCGGAGCGATCGGAGTTCCAAGGAAACCACCCCAGGTCGCTTCATATTGCCACCCGCTCCCGGCGAGAGCACCCGACGGCGCCGTCGTATTGGTGGTGGGATCGGCTGTGTCGAAGAGAATCACGGCGCGCGCCGAACTCAAACCGAGCAGCACGAAAGCTCCTACGATGATGGCCCTCATTGTTGTTAACAGATGCACGCTCATGCGCGCGCACGAGCCGGTATTCTATGATACGCCGCCGGTCTTGGCCATATCCGACCGGCGGGAGATCGACGAATGCGCCAACTGCGTTCATCGTTAGAGAAAATGACGAAGGCGCAAATCGCGGAAGTGCTCGAACAAATCGCGACCCTGCTCGAGCTGAAAGACGAGAATCCGTTTAAGATCCGGGCTTACGCCAATGCCGCCCGCGCGATCGACGCATGGGGTGGTCATATGGCCGATTTGCAGGATGAAGAGGCGTTGAAAAAAATGCCCGGCATCGGCAAGGCCATTGCGAGCAAGGTGAAGGAACTCGCCACGACCGGCTCCCTGCCATACCTGGAGGAACTGCGGGCCGAGTTTCCCCCGACGATTATCGAGCTCTTTGCCATTCCTGGACTGGGCGCCAGGAAAATCAAAGCGCTGTACGAGCAACTGCAGGTCAGCTCGATCGAGCAGTTACAGCAGGCCTGTCAGTCCGGCCGGGTGGCGGCGTTGCCCGGCTTCGGGGAGACGACCCAGACCAAACTGGGCCAGGCGATCGCGGAGAGGGCCCGGCACTCCGGCTCTTTTCAGCTCGGACAGGTGGCGCATCACGCCGAAACCCTGCGGGACGACCTGGCGGGACATCCTGGTGCGCTGCAGGTGGCGCTGGCGGGAAGTTACCGGCGCCGCCGCGAGATCGTGCGCGACCTCGATTTCATCGTGGCCACGAGCAAGCCGGAAGCGATTACCCGGTTTTTCGCGGAACATCCGCTGGTCGAATCGATCATCGCGCAGGGTCCGACCAAGACGAGTGTGCGGTTGCGGTCCGGGATTCAATGCGACCTGCGGGTGGTCCAGGCGGCGGAGTATCCGTTCGCGCTGAATTACTTTACCGGCAGCAAGGAACACAACATCGAGATGCGCAACCGCGCGCTCAGACGCGGCTGGACTCTGAATGAATATCGTCTGGCGCCGCTGCCGGTGGAACCGGCGGAATCGAAGAGGAAGCCGCCCGACAAAATGCCCGTGATTCAGGAGGAAGCGCATCTGTATCAGGCGCTGGATCTGGATTTTATTCCAGCCGAGCTGAGGGAGAATTGCGGCGAATTTGAAGCGGCGGCCAGCCACTCCATCCCGCGTCTCATTGAGAAGGAAAATCTGCGGGGCACGTTTCATTGTCATACCACAGCGAGTGACGGGCACAACACGCTGGAAGAGATGGCGGCGGCTGCGCAGGAGTTGGGTCTCCAGTATCTTGGAATCGCGGACCACAGCCGCAGCTCCATCCAGGCCCATGGGTTGGACGAAGTTAGACTGCGCATCCAAGGCGCGGCCATTCGGAAATTGAACAAGGCGTTCGACGGATTTCGACTTTTCGCCGGGGTCGAGTGCGACATTTTGCGCGATGGCTCGCTCGATTTCAGCGACGACGTCCTGGCGGACCTCGATTATGCGGTCGCTTCCGTGCATTCGGTGTTCAACCTGCCGGAAGCGGAAATGACACGGCGAATCATCCGCGCCATGGAGAATCCATTTATTACCATGCTCGGACATCCGACCGGCCGTCTCCTTCTCAAACGCGAACCTTACGCAGTCGATCTCCCGGCGATTCTGGACGCGGCCGCCGCCACCGGCACATGGATTGAAATCAACGCCGCACCGAAGCGGCTCGATCTGGATTGGCGCTGGTGGCCGCTCGCCCAAAAGAAGGGAGTGAAATGTGTGATTAACCCGGACGCGCATCGGGTGGAGCGGTTGCAGGATCTGTGGTTTGGCATCGGCGTGGCGCGGAAAGGCTGGCTCCGAAAAGAGGACGTCGTGAATTGTTGGCCGCTCGCCCAGATGGAAAAAGCGCTGCAAGCGAAAAGGAAGAACGCAAAGGGCTAATTGGCGGCAGGTCTGGCAAGGCTGCTCTCATCTCAATCTTCTCCCGGCGGGAGAAGAAGGAGAAACGTCAGCACCGGCGGGAGTTTTTTTAGCGCGAGCCGCCACGTCGACTCATTCCTTTTTAGCGCGACCCAAACTCGAGGGTTCGCGGCCTTCCTCTCCCCCGGGAAAGGATTGAGGTGAGGGTCCGATTTTGTTTATTCCTGCGACTGAGAGGCGGTTTCCCTCTGGGGCAGAAACATCGTGAGGCATTTGCAGGCCCCGCCCGCTTTCAGAAATTCCGTCATGGGCAAGGCGTGACAATGATAGCCGCGGTCTTGCAGCGTCCGCACCAGATTGGGCGCGCCCTCGGGCAAAACAATCTGCCGGTTGAGGATCACGGCGTTGCAGGAAAAGTGCGCGGCTTCCTCCTCCGACACGTCGATTAAATTGGTGAGGTGATCGCGAATAGTGCGCTGTCCGTATTCATCAAAAGCGGCGGGGAACCAAAAAGCGCCGCCGTCGGGCAACGGGCAAAAGCAGGTATCGAGGTGATAGAAGCGCGCGTCTACCAGCTCGACCGAGATGGAGAGGCAGTTGAAAATTTCGGCGACGGCGTGGTGCGATTTGATGTCGGAACGGAATTTGTATCCGCAAAAAAGGGCGTCGCCCCCGAACAGTGCATCCCCTTCGCCCTCGAAGTAGAGTTCGCGCGGAAGCCAGATCACTTCATATCCGTGCCCCTCCATCCAACGCGCGAAGTGAGGCGCTTCCCCGGCCCGCTCCTCGTGCCGAAAATTACTCGGGATAAATTTCCGGCCCACGGCCAGCCCGGCGTTGGCCGTGAAGACCATGTCCGGCAGCTTCGGTTGCGGCTCGACCAGCAAAATCTTGCAGTCGAGTTTCTGCAGGACGGCTTCCAGGTCTTTCCACTGCTGTTGAGCCACGGCCGTTTCCGCTCCGCGCGCCCGACTCATCCAGGGATTGATTTCGTATTCGATGCCGTAGTGATCCGGCGGGCATAATAATAGTTCGCGCATAACCGATCCAATCAAGCTTTGCGTTTTTTGGGCGCGTTGACGATCACGTCGGTTAGTTCACGCAGGAACGGCTCGACATCCGTGACCATACCGATGGACTGAAACGGCTGATGCTCGATCACTCGCTCCACGGCCCATGGATCCATGTCGACGCAGACCGTCTTCACCGTGGGAGCGAGCATGCTCGCGATGGCCATGGAATGCTGCACGGTTCCCAGCAGCAGCACATGAGTCACGTCCGACAATTTATCGCGCATGATTTTCTGTGCCTCCACCACATCAGTGGTCACCCCGGGAATTGGTCCTTCATCGCGAATCGATCCCGTCAGAACAATATCAACGCCGTGTGTGACACACGAGTGCATGATTCCGCTGGTCAGCAGCTTCTTCGAGACGGCAGCGGACAAGCCGCCGCATTCCCGGATTACGTTGGTGGCGCGGATATGATTTTCGTGGCCACCGGCCGTCAAAGCCTGGTCCGGGTTTACGCCTAGCGATGTCCCAAACAGGGCGCGCTCGACGTCGTAAACGGCAAAGGCGTTCCCGGCGAAAAGCCGGTCCACGTATTTCGCTTCGATCAAGCGCTGGAGATGCTCGCCCGCGCCGGTCCGGACGACAGCGGGCCCCGCCACCACTGCGATCTTGCCGCCTTCGCCGTGGGCTCGCGTCAATTCGGCGGCCAGCTCGCGAATGACAGCGGACTTCGGCGCGTCCGCGCCGATGCTTCGATTAATGAACTGAAAGAGATCGGTGTGCGAGGTCGACCGTTGCACCGGCACGACTCGGACTCCGTCGTGTCCCACCACGATTTTGTCGCCTTTTCGCACATCGAAAAACTTGACGGCTCGCGCGACTTTGCCGTCGAGGGCGATGGCGCTGTCCATGGTGGCCGGCCGGACCTCGATCTCCTTGCCTTTGACCCGCACGAACGTCTGCTGATTGGTCGTGACATAAAAGTCGTGCGGGAAAACGCCATCGACCGGGGCGGCGGCCAGGGCGACATCGGCGCGTTTCGTCACTTCGGCGCCATGCTGGAGCAGGCGCAGGATCAATTCATCGAGCGCTTCGCTCGTATCCGCCGACACCTCGATTCGGGCAAAGCTCTGGTCGACGCGGTTCTGCCCAATCTTAATCTCAGCGATCTTGAAGCGGGCCCCACGCGTCAGGATCTGATCCAGCACCTTGGGCAGGATCAAGGAATCGATGATGTGACCGCGTAATTCGATTGTCTCGGAAGCCATCCGAGGAACCTAGCGTATGGGAATCACTGCGCCAGCGCGGGCCGCGACGGGATGCTCCTTGCACTGTTGCCCGGCCGGCACGATTTTTCCGCCGGCCACGCACGGCTACGCGGAATGGGACGAGGATAGAAAGCCTGATTCAGGACATGGAAAAGCCAAGACACATGGTCCCTCTCCCGCGCGCAAGGCGGCGCGATCCGCAGAAATCCATCGGCTGCCGCCGGATGACCGATGACTGAAGCAATTCCGGACAACCTGGCGGCGTTGGAGACCAAGATTGCCAGCGTGCTGGCGATGAAACCGCAGTGTTTCATCACGCACCCGGCGGAATTATTTTTTTTGAAAAGGCTGACGCTCGATGAACTGAGCGCCTTTGCCGAGAAACGTGGCTGGCAGGCGGTGCGACGGGTGGGCGGACGACAGATCGAGTTTTACAACGACGCGACGGTTCGCTACCGAGGTGGCGAAAAACCCTGAGTCGAAATTCGCCCGTTATCTCCGGCGGATGCTGAAAGTGGCGCTCGCCACGCCACTCGGATTCGAGCCAGTTTTAAAGGCCTTGGCCATCAACGTGGCCGAACTGCTCAAACTGAGTTCCCCGTTATAAGCGGAGGAGGTGGCGGTCGGAATGGTTCCGTCCAGCGTGTACCGAATCGTGGCCGAGGGTGTCGCACAGGTGAGGGTCACAGTGACTCTTCGTCGGAATGATCCGCCGTTCGGTGAAATGACGGGCGTCGCGACAGTCGGCAATGGAGTGGCCGTGGGCGTCGGAGTCGGAGTCGGTGTGGGAGTCGGAGTCGGAGTCGGTGTCGGAGTCGGAGTCGGAGTGGGTGTCGGTGTCGGTGTCGGTGTCGGCGTAACGGTCGGCGTGGGTGTGACAGTCGGCGTGGGTGTCGGTGTCGGGCTGGATGCGACAATCGTCAGGATTCCACTGCCACTGCTCGATTGACCGTCGGGATTTGTGACCGTGACGGTGACCGGGCCCGCTGAGGCCGAAATGGTATTCAAGTCCAGCGTGACGTCAGTTGGATCAACATACGTGACTGAATTCACAACGACGCCTCCGGAGACCGATGCAGCGATGCGTTTGGCGAAGCCGGCTCCTGGATCGAAAAACCTAGAGCCCGAAAGAGAGGTTCCTGTAATCGTCACGTTCACGGAGGATTGGCCGCTCGAGACGCTGGAACTCGCTGAAGCGGGAGTGGGGGGCGGCGGAGCGACCAGCTTGGCCACTTCCAGTCCGTAGCTATTGGCGAAGTCGCAAAATTCCTGGATCGTCCACATGGTCATGTCGTCGTCCGGATCGACACAGGTAAATGAATAGTCCCCCCAGCGGCGGGCGCCGTTCCGAGAGCCGCTGTCGCCCCCTGGATTATAGGAAGTTACGGAGGCGGTGAAAAGGGTGGGATCGCTCATGCCTCCCAGAGCCTCTCCCGCCAGACGTCCACAGGTGGCGGCGTCCACGTGAAACGATGCGCCGGCCGTGCTGAAAGCAAGGGCGGCGTGGCCTTGACCCGAGATGGCCACGGAAGGAATCCAATAGTGCCGGGCCGACGCGACGGAGGCGGTGCTGTCGAAAATGGTGCCGGATTGCACGACCGTAGGGGCACCGCTACCGGCCGGCACACTCAGCTCGTACCAGCGCGCCGCATTCCGACGCTGCGAATCCGAACTGGAAGCGACACCGGTTGCGTCCACCGCGATATTATGGGCCGTCCAGAGTCGCCCATTGCGGACGTGCGCCGCGAACAAGCGGGTGTCCAGCGCGTCGAGCCGTCCATTGGTCCCGTTACTGTTGCCTAGATGATCGACTTTGACCGGCTGCGCCGTGGCGTTGACAGTGACGGGCAGGTTGGCGGAGATCGTCGGTATTCCACCGGGATCGCTCACGCGACGCAGGATAAGTCGGCCGAGAGCGGCGTCGCTGTCGCCGATAAAATAGCCCTCCGTGGCGGCGGGATCATAGTTATCCACCCCGCGCGGACTGTCCGGTCCATCCCCGCTCGAAATCAAACCCCGGAAGGCCGTTACGAAAATGGGTCCGCCATTCAGGATGGAACTCTTGCGCACGACGAAGCCTGAAGTGGTCACAAACGAGCCGCTCGACGCGCCAAACATGTTTCCGCCGATGTAGAGCGCATTGTTATCAACACCGAGCGATTCATAATCAAGAAACTCGCCCGTGCTGGTACCGCCGACGGTGTTTTGTTGGATAAAATAGTAGGTCCAGACGGTGTTGGCGCTGATCACGCCGGCGCTGGCCGCGTCCGAGACGGCGATCAGCACGCGGTTTGGCAGGGTCCCAGGCACGTCAATGATGACCAGAATCCAGCGGCCGGAGAGCCGGTCATAACGGATCTGCGGGTCCGATGTAAAATTGGTGCCGGACACGGGCGTCATGACCGAGCTAAAAAATATGTCTGCGTCCAGGTCGATAACGCCATCCGCAGTGCCGGTGCTTTTGTTGAAGGTCCGTAAACGTCCGTTTACAAAGATGACAAACTGACTGGGGCCGACCGCACCCATCGAATCGGGTGGAAAGGAACCGGTTTGGGTGGGACCGGATACTCCATCAAACTTGGTCGTGACGGTCTGGGCAGAAAGAGGTGTCACGGACGCCTGGGTCGCGGCGGCACTGGTTCGCGGGCCGGAGTGAAGGGGCCACCGGGCCGCAGCCGCAGCGTTGCCATCCTGGGGACGATATTCCCGCCCGGGGATTTCGAATTCACGCTTCAGATAAATGTGGGAGCGCGCCCGGCGGGCCGCGGGGTCGGCCATCATTTCAGCCGTTGTTTTGTGGACGCCGACGGCACCGCTTTCCGATTGACCAGCCATTTCGGAGGCGCTGGCGTTGGCCGGGGTCTGCGCAAAAAGGGACCCGCTTCCGCAAAGAACAGAGGCGGAAAATGCAACGGCGCGAAGACGGAGGGCGAACGTGATCTTGGGGAGGAACATATGGGTTGTGAGAGGGACTTTTTACCCGCCCGTCTGGCACTGAACGCAGCAAGAACAGCGCCGTGCCCCCGGGGGCGGTCGGGAAGCGCGCGACTGTGCCAGGTTACCTATTTTCAAGCAAATGGAATTGTGCGGAACGAGGCAATGTTTGGAAGACAAAAAAATGAACATTCTCAGCGCGAAGGATCTGCGCCACTCCCGTCTTCCGTCGTAAAAAATCCGGTCAACGGGCTGGTCGCGGCCGCAGTTGAGAGTTTTTCCGCGAGACCGATTTCTCTGGCTTCGCGGCCTGCCTCGACTGCCTTGCGGAAAGCTTGCGCCATGCGGACAGGATCAGACGCAATGGCGATCGCCGTATTCACCAGAACCGCATCCGCCCCCATCTCCATCGCTTCCGCCGCCTGACTGGGCGCGCCCAAACCGGCGTCCACCACCACAGGGACGGTGGCCTGCTCGATGATGATCTCGATTTGGGCCCGCGTTTCGATTCCACGATTGCTCCCGATGGGAGAACCGAGCGGCATCACGGTGGCCGTTCCCACATCCTGCAAGCGCTTGGCCAAAACGGGGTCGGCATTGATGTAGGGCAACACGGTAAACCCTTCTTTCACGAGGATTTCGGCCGCCGCCAAAGTCTCCACTGGATCCGGCAGGAGGTAACGTGGATCGGGATGGATTTCCAACTTAAGCCACTTGGGCAAGCCAGCGGCTGCGGCCAGACGCGCCAGGCGCACCGCTTCGGCCGCATTGCGCGCTCCGCTCGTATTGGGCAAAATAAGAAACCGCTGCGCGTCTATAAATTCCAGGATATTGGCAAACGGATCGCCCTTGCCGGAAAGATCGACTCTGCGCAGGGCCACCGTCACGATCTCGGTGCCGCTCGCTCCCAACGCGTCCCGCATCAGTTCGCTGGAGGCGAATTTTCCGGTGCCTAGAAGAAGCCGCGAACCAAACTCGCGATCAGCGATTTTCAGGCGCGACGGTTTATCCGACATAGGGACAATCTAAAGGCGAATCCGGATGATGAAAAGCGCGACTCTTTTGGTTCAGGGGGAACGTGCCAACCGGGCCAAGGTCTGTTGCGATCCACCTTGCGAATCGCTTCCCGCTCACCTGCGCGATTGTCTCGCGGGAATGGCGCGCCTACCTTCCGCCGAAATCGATCTCGTCGTCACCTCGCCGCCCTACAATCTCAACGTCAAATACGGCCAGTATTCCGATCGGCAGGGGTTTGTTCCCTACGAAACCATCGGATGAAAGAGCGGCCGCATCCGGCGACGTTCCCGATTCAGCTGGCCGAGTGGTGCATTCAGCTGCACGGATGCGCGCGCGTGGAGAAGATGCTCGATCCGTTTCTCGGAATTGGGAACTCGGCGCCGGCCGCGCAATGCTGCGATGTAAGGAAGTTCATCGGTTTCGAAATCGACCCGGAATATCTGGCGGAAGCAAAACGACGCCTGGATGCACGCGTGTAAAACGTAATCAAAGCGTGTCATCCTGACGTCGCCGCGGCCGCCGAAGGACCTCACAGTCGGAGCCTTGGTCACGGGTGTGAGACTCAGAGCTTGTGGGAGGCCTCTTTCCGTCCCGCTGAAGCGTGGCGGATCGGGATGACACATTATTGTGTTTGTCGCGATTAGAGTAACTCGCCCGCCTTCTTGCCCGCTTTTGGCGCCGGCTGAAATTTCTCCAGCGGCCTAACGAGATTCCCAGGCAAAGGCCGAACCCGGTCGAAAATGCGCGGTGCCAGTGGCTTGGCCGTAGCGTAACCGGCCGCGAACATTTCCATCCGCGCATCCAGGTTGTCGATATAATGCAAGGCCATCGCTTCCGGCGTCTTTGGACTAACGGGCGAGCCGAAAGCCGGCTCGCCGTGATGCGCTCCGATCAGGTGGAGCAGATGCAAGCGCACATCTTCCGAGGCGGGGGACAGATCCTTCCATTCGCCCCCGTGATCCACCAGCAGCTTGCGCCAGATCGAGTTGACCAGCTCGAGGCCGATCGTGATATGACCCATCAGCTCGCCCCGCTCGTCATAGCTCATGGTGAAACCGTTCTCCGGTAGCTGATTCTCCCAGAGCTTGCCGGAATCGTGAAAAAGAATACCGGCCATGAGCAGGTCAGCATTCAATTCCGGATAGAGTGGTGCGATGGCGCGACCCACCCGCATCATCTGGGCAGTATGCTCGACCAGGCCGCCGCGCCGCGCATGATGATAATTACGGGCGGCGGCGGTGCGGCGAAATCGTTCGTCGAACTCGGTGATCAACGCTTCGCACAGGGTGCGCAATCGCGGGTCGCCGATGGCTTCGATAGTTTGCAGGATGAAATCCCAATCGGCCGCCTGTCTGGCGCGCAGCTCGGGCGGCCCTTGCAGCAGTTCGTCCTTTTCCTGTTTGGTTAGCGGACGCACCGTCCATTTACGGGCCTCCAGGCCAAACTGCGCATGTTGTCCAAAATCACCGGAGAGCTCGATGAAATCGACTGAGGTCAAAGCGCTGCAGGCCTTGTAGGAAGGGTGATCGCCCCACACGCGCAACGTCATTCGGTCACAGGCGTCGGCCAGGGTCAGCTCGCAATATTGTTGCTGTTCCCGCGTAAGCTTGGGAGTCGCCGCCTCCACTTGCACGTGAACGCGCGCCGGCACCGGTTTCCCGGCCTGCGCGGCTCGCCGAATTTCGCTCAAGGTTTTCAGATCCATGTGCTCGATGTTTCTCTAACAGTTTAATGTTGGTCCGCGGGCAATTGCAGCATCAGATTCGGCGAAGCCGATTGGCACCGGCTGACCGTTTGTGCGTTGTAGAGGTGCTTGTGCCAAGCACCTATTTATCTAGACAGGCGGTTGACCCAACCGCCTCTACAACGTCTGGGACCGGTCGAATGTTTACTGACTCTAAGCTCTGGCTACGGCTTGGCTACACCGATCACTCCGCAGGCCACGCGCCCGCCGGCATCACCGGTCGGCTGTGTTTTTAGGTCATCCGCCTTTTCATGCACAATGACTGCGTGTCCCAGGATGGAATCGCTCCCGCTCAGCTTCATGACTTTGTCGGAAAGCTCGAGATGCGCTTTGCCCGAAGCGTCCGCCTCGATGTTTCCGAGATCCCCGGCGTGACGATCCGCCGCGTCGGGTGCTCCGTGCTGATGATTGGCCGGATTGAAATGGCCTCCGGCCGATTTGGCATCGGGCGATGAACAATCGCCGAATTCATGAATATGGAACCCGTGCTTGCCGGGCTTGAGACCGGTGATGTCGGCCACGACTTTCACTTCATCACCGGAAGCGGTGAAAGTGACGGTGCCGGTCACATTGCTGCCGCTGGCAGAATGGAGCACAGCGATGGCCTTGGCAGGTTCGGCCGCACCCGCACTGGAACAGATGAGAGAAACGCCGGCGCAAAGAACGCCCGCGCTAATCAAACGGAGAATCGGTTGGTGTTGCATGCGGCAAGTTACGCCGCTTCGGCCAAAGAGAAACTAATCGAGCAGCCGCTGCTCCAGACCCGCGTAGGCGTCGATCCGTCGGTCCCGCAGGAAAGGCCAATGCGTCCGGTGCTCGTTGACCCGCCGCCAGTCGATCTCCGCCATGATGATTTCCTCCCGATCGACCGATCCCTTGGCGATAATTTCGCCATCCGGTCCGCACACGAAACTTTGTCCCCAGAATTCTATTCCATCTCCGCCGGCCGGCCTTTCGTGGCCGACCCGGTTGGGCACTGCGACGTAGCAACCATTGGCAATGGCATGACTGCGTTGAATGGTTTCCCAGGAAGAATGTTGGGCCTTGCCGTATTCCTTCTTCTCCTTCGGATGCCACCCGATGGCCGTCGGATAAAACAAGATTTCGGCGCCGCGCAGGGCGGTCAGCCGCGCTGCTTCCGGGTACCACTGATCCCAGCAAATACAGACGCCGATCTTTCCGCGCGCTGTGTTCCAGCTCCTGAAGCCGAGATCGCCTGGCGTGAAGTAAAACTTTTCGTGGTAAAGCGGGTCATCCGGGATGTGCATTTTGCGATATTTCCCGAGCAACTCGCCGTTAGCGTCGATGATGGCGGCGGTGTTGTGGTAGAGCCCGGCGCTGCGCCTTTCGAAGAGCGATGCAATCAGCACGACGCCCAGTTCGCGCGCGAGCTCGCCCAGCGCCTTGGTTGATTTCCCGGGAATCTCTTCCGCCAGTTCGAAATGAACGTGCTCTTCCGTCTGGCAAAAATATTGCGAGCGAAACAGTTCGGGCAGACAGACAATCTGGGCTCCCGTCTTCCCCGCCTCGCGAATGAAACCGATGGCGCGCTCGAAATTCCTGTCCGGGTCTGCGCCGCACTGCATTTGAATCAGGGCGACCTTGGTTCGATCAACCGTTGGCATAAAAAGAGATGCTTTCAGTACGACGCTATATGAAGCGTCATCTTACGCAACGCTGTCTCCCTGATTTGTCATCCCGAGCCCCGGGGATCACGACCGGGTGGAGTGCTGGCCTTACAAGCGGTGGTGGATTCACACGAGTTAAGATGCGTGGCGCCGTCTGAATCGGTGAGGTCCTTCGCTCCGCTCAGGATGACAGCGAGAAGCGTAGCTATTTAACCGAATCGGCCGGAACGATCTTGATACTTTCGATCACAATCCGTTTGGTTGGCTTGCTCCGCTCGCCCTGGCCGTTTCCTTGCACCGGAGTCTGCCCGATCTTCTCGAGGACATCGTCGCCCTTCACGAGCTTACCAAACGTGGTGTATTGGTGATCGAGGTGTTGGACGGGGGCAAGGCAGATGAAAAACTGAGACCCGGCTGAATCCGGGTCTGGTTCGCGCGCCATGGAGAGCACGCCCCGCTCGTGGGCATGATCGTTGAATTCGGCTTTGATCTTGTAACCTGGGCCGCCCGAACCGTAGCGACTTTCCTTCGACGTATCCTTGGAAAGTGGATCGCCGCCCTGGATCATGAATCCACTGACGATGCGATGGAAAATGGTGCCGTTGTAGAAATCGGCGCGGGCCAGCTTCTTGAAATTCTCGATCGTCTTGGGAGCGGCGTCGTTCCAGAACTGAACGACCATTTCTCCTTCACTCGTTTTGATGACGGCAACTTCATTGGATGTATTCACAGGCGAGTTCTCCTTCTTGTCTTCACTGCGAATTTCGTTGGCGCTCAGGGCCAGTCCGAGGACGCAACACAGGAACGTCAGCTTCATGGGTGCAGCGTAACGCTCAACGCCCAAGCTTCAACGTCCAAGATTTCGGCAGAATAAAAAGACGCCTCGACAGAGCGAGGCGTCTACAGGGTCAACCTTTACTGATGGTATTCCTGCAAACTGCGCACCTGCACCTTGTTCGTTTGCAGGGAGCGAATGCCATTGGCGCTGGCCTGAGCCGCCCGCACCGTCGTCATAATCGGGATCTTCTTGGCCAGGGCCGCGTTTCGGATCATTACCTCGTCTTCGCGCGGAATCTTGCCGCTCGGCGTGTTGATGATGAAGTTGACGTCGCCATTCTTCACCCGATCCAGCACGTTGGGCCGGCCTTCGCGCAATTTGTAAACTTTCGTCACCTTGATTTTGGCCTTGCTCAGCGCGGCCGCCGTTCCGCTCGTCGCGATCACATCGAAGCCGAGGTTCACGAACTCGCGGGCCACGGCCACGATCGCTTCCTTGTCGGTGTCTTTGACGCTGATGAAGACCCGGCCCGTTTTCGGGAGAGGGGGAGGCGCGGCCATTTGTGATTTGGCGTAGGCCAGCCCCAGGTCCGCATCGATTCCCATCACTTCCCCGGTCGATTTCATTTCGGGCCCCAGCGAAATATCCATTCCCTGGTAGCGCAGGAAGGGGAAGACGGCCTCTTTGACCGAATAATGTTTGGGGATCACCTCCTTGGTGAACCCGAGTTCGCGCAGGGTTTGACCGACCATGACCTTGGCCGCCAGCTTGGCCAGCGGCACTCCAATGGCCTTGCTCACGAAAGGAACGGTGCGCGAGGCCCGCGGATTCACCTCCAGCACGTAGACATCCTCACCTTTGACCGCGAACTGGACGTTCATGAGGCCGAGCACGTTCAACTCGCGCGCCATCGCCCTGGTCGCAGCGGAAATGTCGTCCAAAACTTTTCGAGACAGCGAGAAGGTGGGGATGACGCAGGCGCTGTCGCCACTGTGAATGCCGGCTTCTTCAATATGTTCCATGATGGCGCCGATCACGCTGGTCTCGCCATCGGAGATGCAATCGACGTCCACTTCAATGGCGTCTTCCAAAAACCGATCGACCAGCACCGGCCGATCGGGAGTGACCTCGATCGCGCTCGACATGTAGCGCCGCAGGTCCTGTTCGTTATAGACCAGTTCCATGGCCCGCCCACCCAGGACGAAGCTCGGCCTAACGAGAATGGGGTAACCAATTTTGGCGGCAATGGCGACCGCTTCGTCCGTGGTGACGGCCGACCCGCTGGGCGTTTGGCGCAGCCCCAGTTTATCGAGCATGGCTGCAAATAACTTGCGGTCTTCCGCCATTTCAATGCTTTCCGGCTGGGTGCCGAGAATGGGAACGCCCGCCGCTTTCAAGCCGTCAGCCAGGTTCAGGGGAGTCTGTCCGCCGAATTGCACGAAGACGCCTTCCGGCTTTTCCTGGTCGTAAATATTAAGAACGTCTTCCAGGGTGAGCGGCTCAAAGTAAAGTTTGTCGCTCGTGTCGTAGTCCGTCGAGACCGTTTCCGGATTGGAGTTTACCATGATGGTCTCGAAGCCGAGTTCCCGCAGAGCGAAGGCGGCATGCACGCAGCAGTAATCGAATTCGATTCCCTGTCCGATTCGGTTCGGGCCTCCGCCCAGAATCATGACCTTGCGTTTCCCGCTTTCGCGCCGCTCGTTCTCATCGCCGTAGGTCGAATAATAATAAGGCGTGTAAGCCTCGAACTCGGCCGCGCAGGTATCGACCAACCGGTAAGTCGGGACGATCCCAGCCGCTTTGCGCTTCGCTCGAATGGTCTTCTCGGACACCCCGAGCGCGATGGCCAGTTGCCGGTCGGAGAAACCGAGCTTCTTGGCGTGCAGGAGAGAAGCGGCGTCTCCCTGCAGTTTGCCCGCCTCCTCTACGATCTGCTGGATGTTGCGCAAAAACCAGCGGTCGATCCGGGTCAACTCAAAGACCGCGTCAATGGACATCCCGTCGCCGAAGGCCTGGGCCAGATGGAAGATTCGCTCGGCGTTGGGAATCGATAATTTCAAGCGCAACGCTTCCGGCTCGAGACGCTTCTCCGCGCCGTCCCCACACAGGCCGAAGCGTTTGATTTCCAGGCTGCGTAACGCCTTTTGCAACGCATCCTTGAAGGTTCGTCCAATCGCCATCGCTTCCCCCACGCTTTTCATCTGAGTGGTCAGAGTGGCATCGGCCTGCGGAAATTTTTCGAAGGTGAAGCGGGGAACCTTGACCACGCAATAATCGATCGTCGGCTCGAAGGAGGCGGGGGTCTCCCGCGTGATATCGTTTTTGATTTCATCCAGCGTGTAACCGACAGCCAGCTTGGCCGCGATCTTGGCAATCGGGAATCCGGTCGCCTTGGAAGCAAGCGCGCTCGAGCGCGAGACGCGCGGATTCATCTCGATTACGACCATGCGGCCATTGTCCGGATTGACGGCGAACTGAATATTGGAACCACCGGTTTCCACTCCGATCTCGCGAATGACGGCGAAAGAGGCGTCGCGCATCAGCTGGTATTCCTTGTCGCTGAGCGTTTGCACGGGCGCGACCGTAATGGAATCGCCGGTGTGCACGCCCATCGGATCGAAGTTCTCGATTGAGCAAACGACCACACAGTTGTCGAGGCGATCGCGCATGACCTCCATCTCGAATTCCTTCCAGCCGACGAGCGATTCCTCGATCAACACTTCGCTCACGGGAGAAAGCGCCAGCCCGCGCTCGGCGATTTCTTCCAACTCATCGCGATTGTAGGCAATGCCGCTGCCGCTTCCGCCGAGAGTGAAAGCGGGGCGGATAATCAGCGGAAATGTCCCGATCTCCTGGGCCACGCGGCTGGCGTCAACGAAGGAACGGGCGATGCCGGAGCGGGGCACATCGAGCCCGATGCGCAGCATGGCTTCCTTGAAGAGTTGCCGATCTTCGCCCTTGGCAATGGCCTGGGCGTTGGCCCCGATCAACTTGACGTTGTGCCGGGCGAGGGCGCCGTTCCGGTTCAGCTCCATGGCGGCATTCAGAGCGGTCTGCCCGCCCATCGTCGGCAGGATGGCATCCGGCTTTTCCCGGTCGATAATGGCTTCGATCACCTCCGCCGTGATTGGCTCTATATAAGTACGATCCGCAAACTCCGGATCGGTCATAATGGTGGCCGGGTTCGAGTTCACCAGCACGACGACATAACCTTCCTCGCGCAAAGCCTTGCAGGCCTGCACACCCGAATAATCAAATTCGCAGCCTTGTCCGATCACGATTGGACCGGAACCGATGAGCAAAATCTTTTTGAGTTGATCGTTCCGCGGCATTTGCGCGCCGGACGATAAATCATATCGGCCGAAGATCACGCGCGAATCTGCGGGGAGTGGAGGGCAGGGTCATCCGCGCCAGAACGAGGGTGCTGAGATCGCGCTGCGATGTTCGCGCCCTCGGGCATTGTCCGCGGAGCGGACGCCGCCGCGCGGCATCCCTACCTAGGCCACTTCGGCCATGCGCTGGCGATCGAGGTAGACTTTGCAGACTCCTTTGATCCGCGTGAGCACGTAGTAAGTGGTCTGGCTGCGGATGCGAACGAGCTCGCTTCCCACGACGCGGGTCACGAAATCACTGGGCAGTTCGAGAATTTCCCGAGGCGTGCATCCGTCGAGGCCCTTGCAAAGGATCGCCGTCATGGCCCGCGTCAGCGTTTGCACTTCTGGTCCGAGCGTCATGCGGATGTGCGCTTTGCCATCCGCATCGATTTGGAGATAGACGCCCACCGTGTCGGCGCATTCCTCGTCCTTGCGCACATCCGTCAATGCGAACGTTTCGCCCTCCCGCGGCTCCTGCTTCTTTGCGCTATCGGAATACGCCACCAGCGTTTCGCGGCGCTCGTCTTCCGGCAGCGATTCGAACAGATCAATAATCTTGTTCAGTTTGTCTGGATACATGGCGGTTTCGCGTGTCTTGGGAGGGCCGTCGCAGGAAATTCATCACGGATCACGAGGATCCGTCGAGTGACATCCGCGCAGGGATGATTACGTGCCCCGCTCGATCGGCGCGCCGACTTTATTCCCCCACTCCGTCCACGACCCATCGTAATTCCGAACGTTCTTGAGACCGAGCAAATAGGTCAGGACAAACCACGTGTGACTGGAGCGCTCCCCGATGCGGCAGTAGACCACCGTCTCGGTGTCCGGTTTCACCCCGCACTGATCGAAATAAATTTGGCCCAACTCCGCCGCCTCTTTGAAGGTGCCGTCGTCTTTTGCCGCAGTTTTCCAAGGCATGCTCTTCGCGCCCGGAATATGTCCGCCGCGCAATACCCCTTCCTGGGGATATTCCGGCATATGTGTCACGTCGCCTTTGAATTCCCCGGGCGAGCGCACATCGATCAATGGCTTGCCCGCTTGACTCTGGGCCAGAGCTTCGTCGGCAAAGGCCCGGATCTCCTGGTCGAAACGCTTCTTCGGGACCGCGTATTGGCTGCGGGCAGATTTGGGAACTTCGCGCGTCATCGGACGTTGCTCCGCTTTCCATTTGTCCCGGCCACCGTTCAGGATTTTGACTTTTTCGTGTCCAAACAAACGGAAGGCCCAAAGGGCATAACAAGCCCACCAGTTGGCCTTGTCGCCGTAGAAAATACAGGTGGTATCGCGCGTAATTCCATTTCGGCTGCAGAGATCGGCGAATTTATCGGGCGTAATGTAATCGCGCACCACCGCGTCCTGCAGATCGGCGCGCCAGTCGATGTGCACCGCGCCCGGGATGTGTCCGGTATCATAAATCAGGACATCTTCGTTCGACTCGACGATCCGCAGGTCCTTGTCCGACAAATGTTGTTCCAGCCAGTTTGTATCGACCAGAGCCTCCGGGTGCG
Organism: Chthoniobacterales bacterium; assembly: GCA_038203615.1. GTDB lineage: Bacteria > Verrucomicrobiota > Verrucomicrobiia > Chthoniobacterales > UBA10450 > JBBRDU01. Next base: position 47,247 of record JBBRDU010000005.1, on the reverse strand, counting down.
CATAGGCCGTCGGTTTCGTGTTCATGCAAAAATATCGTTCCGCGCTCAGATCGCCGCAACTCCAATTCCGCCCCGGGGGGCCGAAGAATGAGACCCTAAAGAGGAGTCGCCAGCGCGCTTAGAGAGGAGAAGCGCGGAGGCGGGCCAGTTCCACTTGCAACTGGGTCAAATCAGTGATGAACAGCGCGCCAAACTGATCGAGGGTTGCGCGATAGCTGGCCGCGCGCGTCCTCCCACCACAATCGCCACCTTGGATCCGGCCAGCCGCCGCAAATCCTGGAACTCGCGTTCCATGTTCGGATCGTCTTCCGGGTAGACCAGGCTCAATCCAATGGCGCGCGCCCGATCCTGCACGGCGGCCGCGGCAATTTCCACCGCGGGCAGACTCGGCCCGAGGTAACCTTGCTCGGCCTCCAGTGGGTTGCCTTCGTCCGGTCCGCTTGCCGGCGACCTGCGCGTTGGCGCGAGCAATGCGATCGACTACGCTTCGACTGGGATGGTCCTTTCGAAAGGATGAGACGACCTAACAAGTTGTCCGTTCATGATGACTCCCTGGCAGGAGGGTCCCCGGGTTAGTCGGCCACGTATTTTGGCAGCGTGACTTGTTTGCGCACGGCGGTGAAGATCTTGCGAATTCCAATTTCGCTGGCGGCGTTGGCAATAAAGGCGGGTAAACGGCCGCCACTGTCGGTGAAGATGGTGTAAGTCGCCCGCGTCCGGTTGTCGCCGACGGGCTCAAGCAGCCAGGAGCCTTCGCAGAGGGTGACGCGGAGCACGCCTTTTCTCTGCGGCGGACCGAGTTCGTTTGCCGGTTGCCATCGGTTGAGGTAGGCCAGGCCTCCTTCACTGGGCCACGATTTCTGATCGATGCGGAGCGTATAGTCGCGGTCACTGCAGAGCTTCGGAGAAAGGCGCTGATAGGTGAACGTGGAATCCCCTTCCTGTTTCACAATCCGGCATTCTTTCACGAACGGCATGAACACGGGGTAACTGTCGACATCGTTGAGGACCTGGTGCACGGCCTTGGTAGACGCTTCGATCTGGCCGATGCCCTTGAACTCTTTTGAAGACGAACCTGCGCGCACCCGGCTAAAGAGAGTCAGACCGGTGCCGCTACTCGTCATGGTCCAGGTATTGGCTTCCCTGGCCAGCGGCTCCGTGGCCAGCAGGGCATGGAGGCCCGTCAACAGGAGAAGGAACTGCGCTACAATTCGACGATACACTTTTGATGAAAGGTCCGGTGGCAGTTCCCCCCAGTATCGCGACGTGGAAGACGGCCGCAACTTCGTTTTTCTATCGAATTTCGGCATCCAATCCGGCCCGATCAACGGATGCCCTTCGTAGTCCGAGACAGGCCGGCAACCAACAACCGGTCAAAGGAACCGTCTGCTTCGCCGCCTCGGCCTCAAACCAAAAAAAATCATATGACCAAAAGAATCAGTCTCAGTCTCGTAGCCCTGACCGGCGCCTATTTTGCGGCGACTGCCTTGGCGGCTCAGAATCCAAGCGTCGGTGGCGCGCCCATGTATCCGACTAAGAACATCATTCAGAACGCGGTGAAATCGAAAGATCACACCACGCTGGTGGCCGCGGTCAAAGCGGCTGGCCTTGTCCCCACTTTGGAAGGCAAAGGGCCATTCACCGTCTTCGCTCCTACCAACGAAGCCTTCGAAAAACTCCCCGCGGGCACGGTCGAGACGCTGCTCAAGCCGGAGAACAAGAAAAAGCTGGCCGGTATCCTGACCTATCATGTGGTCTCTGGGAAATACACAGCTGCGAAGCTGTCGCGGGAAATCAAAGCCGGCCGAGGCCAGGCTGAACTCAAAACGGTCAACGGCGAAAAGCTGACCGCCAAAATGTCGGGCGATTCCATTGAGCTGACCGACACCAAGGGGAACACGGCGAAGGTGACGATCGGCGACGTGCTGCAATCGAATGGTGTGATCCACGTGATCGATACGGTCGTCATGCCGTAAGAACAACGCTTACACATGCGCGGACGGTGACGGAGGTCGCCGTCCGCGTTCCCCCCGGAACAAATTTTTAAGCCCCCCCTGATATGAACATCAAAGCATCCACGCTTCTCGCCTTCCTGACCGTGCTCGTTATCGCCTCCCTGATTTATCGCGCGCAGGGCGGTAAGAGCGGGGCGGCGGTCGCGCCGGCTCCGACCCTGGAAAGCGGCGCAGCCGTGCCGCCGACGCCGGCCGATCTCGCGCCCTGGTCGAAGGTCGATAAATCCGAAGCCGATTGGAAAGCGCAGCTTACTCCGGCCCAATACCAAATCATGCGCGGCCATGGTACCGAGCGATCCGGTTCCAGTCCGCTTTTGTCGGAACATCGGCGCGGTGTGTTTCATTGTGCGGGCTGCGGTGCGCCTCTCTTTGCCAGTGACAGTAAGTTCGAATCCGGCACGGGATGGCCGAGTTTTACGAAGCCTTTTGTCGCTGGCCATATAGTGATTGCGGAGGACTCCAGCTTCTTCATGAAGCGTGAGGAGGTCCGCTGCGCGCGCTGCGGCAGCCATCTTGGTCACGTTTTCGACGACGGTCCTCCTCCCACTGGCCAGCGTTATTGCCTCAACGGCGCTACGCTGACCTTCGAATCGCGTCCCTGACCACCTTGCTCCACCAGAGAGCCCGTTACAGTTTCAACAGTGGGTTCCCACTTGTCAGCGCTGCCACCATGACTTATGGCGAAGCAGACCAGGGGCATGCAGGCGAATACAGCACAACAAAAGGCGGACGAACAACTGATGGCAAGAATTGCACAAGGCGATCAGGTGGCGTTCAGCGCGCTTTACGACCGGCTGAGCGGCCCGTTGTTTTCGCTCGCGTTCAAAATGCTGGGGAACGCGGCTGAGGCAGAAGACGCTCTGCAGGAAGTCTGCTTGCAAATCTGGCGGCGGGCGGCGGCCTACGATTCGTCGCAGAGCAGCGTTTTCAGCTGGGCCGTGCTTTTGACTCGCGGCAAGGTAATCGACCGCCTGCGCGCGCGGGGCCGGCGGGCCCGGGTGATTTCTGCATCGATCGAAGACGAAGGGAATTTGATCGACCCGACGGACGCATCCACCGCGGAGACCGCGGCGGATAACATGAATAGAAATGAAGAAGCCACCCGTGTCCGAACCGTCCTGGGAGGACTGCCGCCCGATCAGCGACAGGCCATAGAAATGGCATTTTTCTCGGAACTGACGCACCACGAGATTGCGGCGCAGTTAAACCAGCCACTCGGGACGATCAAAGCGCGCATTCGACGAGGGATGTTGCGATTGCGCGACGGATTAAGGAGGTCGGCATGATCAGCGACGAGCTACAGGATAGCGCGGCTCTCTACGTGCTCGGTTCTCTGGATGGCGCCGAGGCGGCCGCATTTGAAGTGTCCATGCAAGATAACGCCGAGTTGCGCTCGCTCGCGGCTGAATTGCGCGAAGCGGCCGGCGCCGTGGCCTTGTCCGCGCCGGCACGCAGACCCCCTGCTGCTCTCAAGCAAAAGGTCCTGCGTAACATCGCAGCTGAAAAATCGCGCGACCTAACAACCACGGCTACAGAACGACCAGGTTCCGGCACGGGCTTGGCCTGGGCGATTGCGGCCATGCTCATGTTGTTTTCCGGATTTCTCTTTTACGACCGCATGCAATTGCGCCGCGAAATCGCGCAGGTCCGGGACATCGATCCTTTGCTGCAGGCCAGTCTGGTGGCGCTCGCTCCGGCCAAGGGCGCTCCCGCCGAAGCCAAGGCCACGGTGGCGTGGGAACCGGGCCGTCAAACCGGCGTGATCAAAATCACCGGCCTGCCCGTCGCCGGCACCGGCAAGGATTATCAGCTCTGGGCGGTGGACGCGGATCACAAGGATCCGGTCAGCGCCGGGATTATTCATGTCGATGCGAACGGCGTCGCGCAGGTGCGATTCAGAACGATCGCGGAAGCGCGCCACGTCAAAGCATTCGCCATCAGCCTGGAACGCGAGGGTGGTGTCCCCAAAGCGGAAGGCCCGATTCTTCTCGTCGGAAGCACGACCTGACGGCGCTCAATGGGAGTCGGGCGAAGCGGAGGGGGAAAGCGCTGGCGCCGGTGAGGTGGAAGTTGCTGGAAGCAACGGCAGGATCGGAGGCGTGGCGTTGAGTTGCCTTTTGATCTCGGCTCCTAGTTCCCGCACTTTCCTTTGGTTTTGGCCCTTTTTTGTCTTTTCGGCGAAGGATTGCGTCTCTTTCAAAGCCGCATCCATTTTCATCCGGCAAAACGCGGTTAGGCGATCATCGAGCCGAAAGCGCGCTTGCTCCACGGTTACTCCGTCCCCTGACGGGAGTTCGCCGGGCTTCAGGGCAGCCAGTTTTCGGGCGTACAATTCATTGATGTCTAACATCGCCTGCGCGTAGGGCAGGCCAGCCTTCATATCGCGTAATTTGCTGCTTCGGCAGGACTCGTTTTTGTCAAAGCCAGCAAAGATCGTCCATTCCGTCACGTAAGTGTAGATCATGCCGTTGGCCGCCTGCTTTACTTCGTAGTGGTAGAAAGGCTGCGTAAAGGTCCTGATCCAGAGATCCATGTCCGGATGAGCCTTATCATTAATGCGGAAGTCGCTGGCCGTGAGCTGATGGTAGGGAAGAAAATTCCTGGCAATTTCGTCCTTCCAAGTGATGGGTTGCGAAGGCGGTGATGGCGGCAGTTGCTGAGCGGTGCCCGAGGCGGTGAGGAAGAGAGTTCCGAAGGCTGCCCTGAAAAAGCGATTCACGCAGGCTACTTCTTAAGCTTCGACGCCACATCCATATAGAATTGGGCGAAGAGGAAGGAATAGATATCGGCCGATTGCTGGATCCGTTCGCTCAGGGCCGTGCCGATGCCATGGCCGGAGCTGGTGCTGGTGCGCAGTAAAATCGGATTGCCCGATCGATTCGCTTCCTCCAGGCGGGCCACCATTTTGCGCGAGTGATAAGGCGCGACGCGTCCATCGTTGGCTCCCGTCATCATGAGAATGGCGGGATAATTCGTGCCGTCGACCACGTGATGATAAGGCGAGTAGGCGAAGAGCGCCTTGAACTGGTCGGGATCCTTGACTGTGCCGAACTCGGTGACGTTAAACGCTCCATTGGGCGCCAGTTCCACCCGGAGCATGTCGTAAATGCCGACCGACGAGACGACCGCGTGCACCAGGTCCGGATGCTGGGTGAGCATGGCGCCCATGAGAAGGCCGCCGTTGCTTCCGCCCTGCACGGCCAGTTTATCCGGGCGTGTCTGTTTCTGTTCGATCAGGTATTGGGCCGCTGCCGCGAAATCATCGAACACGTTTTGTTTCCGGGTAAGATTACCCGACTTGTGCCATTCCTCGCCGAACTCGCCGCCGCCGCGAATGTTTGCCACCACATAGACACCGCCGCGATCAAACCAGAGACGCCGGGTGAAATCGAAGTTCGGCTGCATGCTGATGCCATACCCGCCATAGGCGTAGAGCAAGGTGGGATTCTGGCCGTCCTGTTTGGTCCCTTTCCGGCGCACGATGTTGAGGGGAATTTTGGTTCCATCTTTGGAAGTCGCCAATTCACGGGTCACTTCGATGTCCGCGAAGGAAACGGGCGAGGTGTTGACCAACGCCGTCCGGACCGGCTCAGCCTTTCCCGGGACTGTGCGATACCAGGCCGCTGGCTCGGTGTAGCTGACATCGCGAAAGAGGAGCGAGTTGTCATCTAATCCGACCATTTCCGAGACGGCCGAGATTTTTGGGATCGGCACGATGGTCTCGCCCTTGCCATCCAGGCCAAAGCGCCGGATCTGGGAAGGTCCGCCTAACAAGTCACCGAGATAGAGCGCGTCTCGCGTTAGGACAACCGTCTGGATAACCGCTTCCCCCGCCGGCACAACCGTGACGGCTTTGGCCAGCACCGGTTCGTCCAGCGGCAAACGCAACACTTTGCCGCGCGGCGCGTCGGCCCGGGATAGGAGATAAAGCGCGCGATCCCGCCCGAGCTGGGCTGACTTCACCTGATCACTGAACTGGGTGATCTGCTTCCATGGGCCGTCCGGGGTCAGCAGGTAATGCGCGAAATCCCCGCCGTCACCATTGGCCACGGTGGCGAGGATGTAGTCGCCCTCGTGCGAGGCCTCGAGAGCGATCTCGGCGATGCGCGGGAATTCTTTTCCGAGGGCATAAGTGTCCTGCGCGTCCGGGGCGCCGATCTTGTGAAAATAAATCTGCTGATAAAAATTCAGGTCCGCGTCCGGGCGCTCCCCTTTACGCGGGAAACGCGTGTAGAAAAGGCCGGTGCCATCAGCCTTCCAGGCGGCGCTTCCACCGGCCGTCGGATACTGCACATGCTCGATCTTATCGGACAACGCCTTGCCCGTGGCGGCCTCGAAGATCTGGAGAGTTCCGTCTTCACTGCCGCCGTGCGAAAGCGAGATGGCCACGAATTGCCCGTCGCGTGACGGAACGAACCAATCGATCGTCGTGCTTCCTTTCGCATCGAGCACATTCGGGTCGAGCACCATTTTTTCCGATTTTACGTCGTCGGCCGATTTGAGCGTCACCAGCATTAGCTGCTGCTTGGGCGGCTGAAATTTGAGGGCAAATAGCCGGCCTGGGCGTGCGGTCAGGCTGGAGTAGCTTGGCGACGTTTTGGCGTACCATTCCGTCAATTGCTTCTCCACGGCGGCGCGTTCCGGAAGCTTGTCGAGATAACCTCGGGTCCGAGCGTTCTGCTGGTCCGACCACGCCTTGACCGCTGGATCGTCATCCTTCTCGAGCCACTGATAGGGATCCTCCACCGTGGTGCCCTGGTATTGATCGCTGACCGGTTTCTTCAGCGTTTTCAGATCGGCGTCCGCCGCGCGAGCGTCAAGTAGACAAGCGGAAAGAAGTGCTACGGAGAGAATGAGGACACGACGGGTTTTCATCATCGATAGGGAACGCGATGCGAGCCCTTTGATCAACGTGATTCCGTCGTGCCGGGTGCGTTACCCGGAACCTTTATGTTAATGCGATTCGGCCGTGCCGCGCGGAATCCACTTGGCGTACCAATCGAGGTAGCGCCTGTTCCGATCGATCAGATAACTCGGTTTTTTCAAGCCGTGAAATTGACCGGGGTAGATCACGAGTTCGGTCGGCACATGCTGGCTGCGCAGAGCTTGATACATCTGCTCCGAATTAAGGAGCGGGACATTGAAATCACGTTCCCCGCAGAGAAAAAGCGTAGGAGTTTTGATACGATCAGCGTGCAGAAATGGGTAGGAAAGGCGCGTGTAAACATCGGTGTTCGTCCAGGGAACGCCGAGTTCGTTCTCGTAATCCAAAAGGTATTGATCGGTTCCATAACCGGCGAGCACATTCGAGATTGAAGCGCCACTGGTGGCCGCCTTAAACCGATTCGTCGTGGCGATTAAATAATTCGTCGAAATCCCGCCGTAACTCCACCCACCCACTCCCAGCCGGTCGGGGTCGGCGAGGCCGCGTGCGACAGCATCATCCACCGCGGCCAGATCGTCTTCCACGTCGACGTGTCCCCAATCCGCGTAAATCCCCATGGCATATTTTTCTCCCCGTCCGGTAGAGCCGCGCGGGTTAGGAAGAATCACGGCATAGCCATTCGCGGCCAAAAGCTGAGCGTCAAAACTGAAAGCGGCGGCGTATTGCGATTGCGGCCCCCCGTGCGGCCGAAGCAAGGCGGGATTTTTCATGGCACCGCTCGAATCGGCAGGACGCACCAAAAAACCATGAACCTCAGTGCCGTCTTTGCTTTTGCATTTCGTTTCTTCGACCGGCGCCATCCTAATCTGGGCCAGGAAAGGATCGTTTTGCTTTGTCACATTACGCGGGTCGGACTGATCGAGCGCGAAGATATCGTAAGGTTTATCCACCTGACTGGACCGCACGATGACGTTGCCATTACGCCCCACGTCGTAGGCGGTGACGGAACGCCGGCCGCTGGTCACGGCTTCCGGTGCACCACCGGCCGCTGGGAATCGGACAAGGGTTTGCGCGCCATCATCCTCGACCACAGCGAAAACGGATTTGCCGTCGGGCGACCAATGAGGTTGCACCACGTTCCGGTCGAGATCCGCCGTCAGCACTTTGGCTTCACCGCCAGTGGACGGGATGACCGCAAGGCTGTGCACGGCGTATTCGATTTTTTTTGGATCGCCGCCATGAAGAAAGGCAATCCATTTTCCGTCCGGGCTCCAGGCGGGCGCACTCTCCCAGCTCGGATGTGCATCCGCTTCCGGGGTCTTGGTCACCTGCCGCTCCTTTGACTTTGGATCAGAGCCGATCACATAGACGTCCCAGTTTTCGCTTCGATCTGGATCGTCCCCGCGCTTCGTCACAAAAGCGATATCCTTCCCGTCGGGCGACCAGGCAGGCAGAAGATCGTCATGTCGGCCGCCTGTCAGTGGCTCGATTTTTCGACTTGTTAGGTCGAGCAATTGCAGATGCGAATAGCGATCCGTAATGTAACCATCAATGTCCTGCTTGAAGTGAAGCCGATCAATCACGATGGGTGGCACGGTCTTCTTTTCCTTCTCTCTTTTTTCCGGTTCGCGCGGATCGGGATCATGCGCGACCAGGGCGATTCGTTTTGAGTCAGGCGCCCAGGCGAAGTCGTCGATGTTCCCTTTCGAATCGGTCACCTTCTCCGCTTCGCCTCCGTTCGCGGGCAGAATCCAAAGTTGGGCGACCTCGTTCTCGTCCTCGCGTCCGGAGAGAAACCCGATCCATTTTCCGTCGGGGCTCCAGCGGGGATGCGAAGCGCCTTTGCTGCCGTTAGTCAGGGCATGATTTTCGGAGCCATCCCATTTTACCATCCAAAGGTTGCCCGCAAATTTGTCCTTTTCGGTATCGACTGCTTTAACAACATAGACAATGGCGTCGCTGGCCGGTGAAATATTCGGCTCGTCCACGTCGCGCAAGAGATTGAAATCTTCCGGCTTGAGCAGACGCGGCTGGCCCGAGGCGAGAGACGAAGGGCTTTCGGCGTGGACCGCACAAAAGAGAGTGACAAGGAGGAGAAGGAGAACGACAAACTTTTTCATGGCGATGAATAAGAACGGGACAGGTTCCGCGACGGAGAACGGCATGGCAAGCTGCGGCGAGCGGAAGCGCGCTCAACGACCGACGTCGAGGGTGGTAAAAGGTGAGGGAAATGTCTCCGAGCCTGAGTTACGCCCTGATCTACTTCAGAATCCCATCTGCTGGATAGATGACGCCATTTTTGATCACCGTCTGGATATCGGAGGCGTTTGCGATGTCATCTGCCGGGTTCGAGTTCAGGATGACCAAGTCGGCGAGCTTCCCCGGTTCGATCGCGCCGATTTTTCCGCCGGTTTCACCGCCAAAGAACTCGGCGGCGTGGGACGTGGTGCACTGAAGGATTTGCATGGGCGTGAGGCCGGCTTCTCTCATGAGCTGAAATTCGCGGAACAGAGCGGGGCCGTGAATGGTGCCGATATTTCCGGCGTCCGTCCCGGCTGCGATCGTAACTCCGGCATCCTCCAGCGTTTTTAGATTCTTTAAGGCGACGTCATAGGTTTTCTTGATGCGATCGAGGGTAGCCTGTGGGTCCGTCAGGGCTGTCTTGATCCGATCCGGCACGGCCGCGTCCGGCAATTTGGTGACGTCGAGGGAGGCGATGACTTCGGGGTTGCCCCATGCTTTTTCTTCGGCCGTGAAGTTCAACTGGTGCGCGAAAGTGCGGCCGTAGCGCTCGAAGACGACCAGCGTGGGCGTGAGGATGATGTGGCGCTCCTTCAGAAGTTGGACAAAGCGATCGTCCACCGGTTGGTCGATTACGCTGTGCACGAGCACGTCGGCGCCTTCCTCCACGGCGGCGCGCGCCGTCTCGAGTTCGGTGGCGTGCACCGCCACCCGCAGGTGATGAGCGTGACTTTCTTCCACGGTGGCCCGGAGGGTTGGCCGGAAACTGTCGAGGGGATGATCCTTGTCCACGATGTACCAGACCTTGATGAAGTCCGGATTCAGGACGGCCAATTTGCGCACGAGCGCGCGGGCCTGCTCGGGGCCGTCGATTTTAACAATGGGCGGATCGCCCAGGTCCAATTGAGGGCGGGCCACGCTCGAGATAAGTGGGCCGGCCACCGCCACGCGCGGGGCTTTGGCCCTGACCGCGGCAATCTTGCGTACCTCGAAATTCCACATGGGACCGCCGATATCGACCACGCTGGTGATGCCGCAGCGGAGATAGCGCGCGAACGTGTCATCCAAATGTGACTTGATCCACGCCACCTCATCGCGGTAGGGACGGACCTTGTTCAGATCGACCGCGTCGGGCCGGGTAAAGAGATCGCCCGACTGAAAGAAATGCACGTGCGTGTCGATGTAACCGGGCAGAATGAATTTGCCTGTGCAATCGATCACGCGCGAACCATCGGGAGTTTTGGCAAGGCCCGCGCTGACGATATGATCGCGGTCGATCACGAGCGTGGCGTTTTCGAGCGTTTGAGATTTTCCCGGATTGATGATCGTGCCGCCGACAAGAGCGATCATTTCCGCACGAGCGGACAGAGTGAGCAAGGCGCTGATCGCAAAGAGATTCGTTAGTCTCATAAGGAAGAGATTCCTCGACTTCGCCGGAAATAACAAGAGTGGGTATTGCGGGGGAAGCTGTCAGCTTCCCATGGGAAGGCAGCGCCTTCCCCTACAGAAGAAAAACCCCGGACCTCTCCGCCACGGCGGACAGGTCGGAGAGACGCCCCTAACTGAAAAAAGTGCCGCCGCCGGCCTCAGGCGGTATTGATGGCGGCCCGCATCTGGGCGAAGCCGGTTTTGGCATTCGCTTCGGAGACCGGCGCGCTCATGATCTTTTCGAGATCCAGCTGTTCCACGTGATCCGGGGCCAGCTCGCCGATGAAGGAACTGGGCTGGCAGGAGACGGCGCTCCCGAACTTCCTTCGATTTCGGCAGTAAGTAAGCGTGAGCGATCGCATGGCCCGGGTGATCGCCACGTAAAGAAGTCGGCGCTCCTCATCCAGGCTCCCCTCCGATTTCGATCGGTCATGGGGCAAGATTCCTTCTTCCAGACCAACCACATAAACCGACCGGAATTCCAAACCCTTGGCCGCGTGCATGGTGATGAGCGTGACTCCGCGTTTCTTCTCCAGGTCATCGGCCTTGTCGTCTTCGCGCTCCTGGTCCAGCACAATTTCGTCGAGAAATCCGCGCAATCCCTTGGTCGAGCGCCGCCCGAACTGGGCCAGATCGCGCAGGACATCCTGCAGATTGGTCTCACGCGCCATGGCTTCGTCGACGGACTTGCAATGGCGGCGCAAGTCCGCGGCATAGCCAATCTCGTCGAAAAGTTCCGCGATAAGCTGGGACGGGTCGGCCGCGGCTGCGGCCAGTTTGTTTTGGTAACTTCCGATCAACTCCCCGAACGCGTTGACGCTGGCAGCAGTGCGGGCGCTAAAATCCTGCAGCAGTTCCGGTGACCGCAAAGCTTCCCACAAGCTGGAGCGATGCGATACGCTCCAAGCCAGGGCCGATTCCACGGTGGCGGCGCTGATTCCGCGGGCCGGCGTGTTGATAATGCGCAGGATGCTGGCGTCGTCCTTCGGATTTACCAGGACTGTCATGTAAGCCAGGAGATCCTTCACTTCGCGGCGATCGAAAAAACTTTTTCCTCCGACGATGCGATAGGGAATCTGGAGACGCCGCAGATTCTCTTCGAGCAGGCGCGATTGCGCGTTCATCCGGAACAGAACGGCGAAGCTTTCCCAGATGTCGCCCCCGCGGAAATTTCGCTTTTGCATTTCCTCGGCGATAAAGCGCGCCTCTTCCCGGTCGGTCGGGCACGCGATCAACCGGATGTTTTCGCCGCCGGGCAGCGCACTCCAGAGCTTCTTCGGCCGCCGCCGGGGGTTATTCTTAATGAGCGAGTTGGCGGTGTGCAGGATCGCGCTGGTGCTGCGGTAGTTCTGTTCGAGGGTGACGACCCGCGGATTGGCGAAGTGTTGTTCGAACTGAAGAATGTTCGAGACTTCAGCGCCGCGCCATCCGTAGATGGACTGGTCGTCATCGCCGACCACCGCCACGTTGCGGCGCTCGCCCACCAGAAGACTGACCAACTCCATCTGGAGCCGATTGGTGTCCTGAAATTCATCGATCATGATGTAGTGGAATCGGTCGCGCCAGCGCGCGCGGACATCTTCATGCTCGCGCAGGAGTTGCACGGCCAGCAGGAGCAGGTCATCGAAATCGACGGCATTGGCGCGTTTCAGTTCGGCGTTGTAACGCAAAAACACCTCGGTCATGAGCGATTCGTCCGCCGAGGCGGGCAGGCTCGCGTTCTTGGCGCGGCTGATGAGGGACTTTGCCAGGTAGGGATCGAGCTTTTCGTCCCGCCCGGCGGTGCGGGTGATGACCTTCTTGATGAGACCGAGCTGGTCGCCTTCGTCGTAGATGCTGAAGTTGTTCTTGTAACCGAGCCGCTCGATTCCGGTGCGGAGGATGCGCAGGCAAAGCGAGTGGAAGGTCGACATGGTGACTTGCCTCGCTTCTTCGGGGGAAATCATGCCGGCCAGGCGTTCGCGCATCTCGGTGGCCGCTTTGTTCGTGAAAGTGACAGCCAAAACGGCCGAGGGAGCGGTGCCTTGGGAGATGAGGTAAGCCACGCGCGCGGTGATGACCCGCGTTTTGCCGGTGCCGGCTCCGGCCAGGATGAGGAGAGGCCCTTCCGTGACCGTGACGGCCGCTCGTTGCGCGTCATTGAGATCAAAAAGCCGAAAACGCGCCATGGGAGCGCGCGTAGTTTCCGGTGATTTCCAGGAATTGCGAGGCGCATCTTCGGCGGACAGGAAGACAGGAAATCAGACAGGATTAGCGGGATTTTAATGGATTTAGAAAGGGTCTTAAAAAATCGGTTTAATCCTGTCTAGCTCTACTCTCCTTCTCCGTGTCCTTGTGTCCTTTGTGCGAGACCTCTTCTCCGAAAGTCGAATCTCGCCACGGCGAGTCCGTCCGTTGACGGACAGGAAACTAGGAAAACCAGGCAGGATTAACGAGATTTTGCAGGATTTGGAAACGGACCGGCGCCTCGGCCCGTTCACGTCTTATCTGGATTTATAAATCTCCCGCCGATGCCCGACGTAATGCAGATCAATGCGGCCCGCCAGCGCATCGAATTCATAAAGCACGCGGTAATCACCAACTCGCAACTTAAACTCGGAGCGACCTTGCAGCCGCCTGTGCGGGAACGTTGTTAGTCGCGTGCCCATCTCATCCACCTTGATTTGAACCGCTTCACGCACAGGTACCGGAAGGGAGTCGAACGCCGTGGAGAAGGTGGGCGACCAGACTTGGAGCGCCGCGGCCACAGACTACGTCGGCTGCCGCGTTTTATACTGCCCGGCCGCAATTTCACGCCGGGATTGTTCGAGCCTGGCTTTGACCTCATCGGTCAATTCCAGCCGATCCTCAAGATAATCATCGATCCATCCACGGATTTGCTCGATTTCCTCGCGCGACAAACTTGGAATCGCCGCCTGGATCTCCTTCACGGTGCTCATGTTGGCAGTTTAGCTCAATTTCTCCTCATCAGAAAGCGGTTTCCGGAAAGGGAAACCAGGAAATCAGGACCAATATCCAACTCCGAAAGTCTTCGCAAGCAGGCGCTCAAGTCAGGAGGTCCGTGCGAGCGAACGCTCAGGATTCTAGCGCGAGTGGTTAGCGCGCGGAGTGGACGCCGCAGCGCGGCGTCCCTACCCTCGCTCTCGGCAGAACAGGGAGAACGATGACGAGCATGATTCTGACTTCTGATTAGCCCGGGTCTGAAGAAATCGGGCTAATCCTGTCTAAGCTCTAGTCTCCTCCTCCGTGTCCGTTGTGCCCTTTGCGCGAGGTTCTTCACTGAAGGATGATTGCGTTCTGCCTTTCGGCATCTGATATCTGATAACTATGAATCTCAAAATTCTTGCGCTTACCCTGCTCGGCTCCGCCGCCTGCCTCGCGCAAAGCGCTGCTCCGGCAGACGCGGGAAACCGCACCAGGCGGCCATTCACTTTTGAAGACATGATGGCGCTCAAACGGGTGGCTGAGCCGGTGCCTTCGCCGGATGGGAAATGGGTCGTGTTCACCGTGCAGGATGTCGATCTCGAGGCGAACACCAAGAAATCGCACCTTTGGATCGTCCCGGCCGAAGGGGGCACGGCGCGACGATTGAATCAGTCGGCCAACGAGGAAGAGCGTCCTCGCTTTTCCCCCGATGGCAAGCGCATCGTCTTCACTTCCAAAGCGACCGACCCGACCCAGGTTTGGATGCGCGCGTTCGATTCCATCAACGGCGCTTTGAGCGGCTCGCCGCATCAGGTCACCAACATTTCGACCGGGGCTGATGGCGCCATCTGGTCACCTGATGGCAAGAACATCGTGTTCGTCTCGGCCGTTTATCCCGATTGCAAAGACGACATTTGCAACCAGGAGCGCGATACCGTGTTGGCCAAGAGCAAGGTGAAAGCGAAAGTTTTCACGCGCCTGCTTTACCGGCATTGGAACGCGTTTACCGAGTTCAAGCGCAGCCATCTTTTCGTGGTGAGCGCGGATTCCGACGCGGCTCAATCGAACGGAAGGCCTGCGCGCGATCTGACGCCGGGCGATCACGATGTGCCGCCGTTTAACCTAGGTGGCCAGGATATGTATGCCATTTCTCCCGACGGCCAGGAAGTCGCCTACACGAGTAACATCGACGAAGTCGAGGCGATCAGCACGAACAACGAGATTTTCATTATGCCGATGGCGGGTGGAACGCCGAAGAAGGTTTCGACCAGCCTGGGAAGCGATTCGACCCCGCTCTACTCGCGCGACGGAACGAATCTGGCGTGGTTGTCGAGGGCCCGGGGCGGCTATGAAGCCGACCGATCGGCTTTGATGGTGTATCACCGGCCTTCCGGACAGTTACGGGAATTGACACGGGCATTTGATCGCTCTGTTTCCAGTTTTGCCTGGGCCCCGGACTCGAGCGCCCTCTTCTTCGTAGCGGAAGATCATGGCGAAGCCCCCGTCTGGTGCATGCCGTTGGAAGCGAATCAGCCAACGGAAGTGGCGCGAACCCATGCGGACGACCTCACCTTTGGAGCGAAGAGTCAATTGTTCTTCAGCCGCATGTCGATCACGGCCCCCACGGAGATTGCCCGCATGGATGTCGCCGGAGTTCAGAATAGCGCCAACCGGGTTGAGCCTGTCGCGGTGACCTACATGAATGAAGCGTTGCTTTCGCAACTGGCGATGCAGCCGCTCGAGCCGTTCACGTTGAAGGGCGCGGAGAACGCCGACGTGCAGGGCTTTCTGATCAAGCCCCCAAACTTCGATCAGACGCGCAAGTATCCGCTGAAGTTTCTCATCCACGGCGGGCCGCAGGGCGCGTGGGGCGATTCGTGGACCTACCGCTGGAACGCTCAGCTCTTCGCGAGCAACGGATATGTCGTTATTATGATCAATCCACATGGGTCCACCGGTTACGGGCAGAAATTTACCGATGGCGTGAATGGCGACTGGGGGGGCAAACCTTACATCGATCTGATGAAGGGATTGGATTACATGGAGAAGACCTTTCCATTTATCGACAAGAATCGCGAGGCGGCTTTGGGCGCGAGCTACGGCGGATACATGGTGAACTGGATCCTCGGCCACACCAACAGATTCAAATGCGTGGTGTCACATGACGGGGTGTTCAACGCGGAATCGGCCTACGGCGCGACGGAAGAACTCTGGTTCAATGATTGGGAATTCAAAGGCCCGCCCTGGAACAACCGCGAACTGTATCGCAAATGGTCGCCGCACGAGTACGCCAAAAACTTCAAGACGCCGACCCTGGTCGTACATGGCCAGCTGGATTATCGGCTCGATGTCTCCCAGGGTTTCGATCTGTTCACGACCTTGCAGCGGCTGAAGGTGCCCTCGAGAATGCTTTACTTCCCGGACGAAGGGCACTGGGTCCTGAAGCCGCAGAACAGCCGGCTATGGTACCAGACAGTGAACACGTGGGTCGATCAGTGGACCGCCGCGAAGTAAGCAGGAGACGAAAATGAAACAACTCGCCACTTATTTAAACGATCATGTCGCCGGCGCGGTCGCGGCCGTCGAACTGCTGGACCATTTGATCGACGTCCATAAGGGAAAACCGTTCGAGGAATTTTTTCAGGATCTTCGCCGCGACGTGTTGGCTGACCTGGATGTGCTGCGAAAATTACTGCGGCGCTTTGGCAAGGAGAGCGCCTTGCGCAAGGCCACCGCCTGGATCGCGGAAAAGATCGCTCGGATGAAGACGAAAAGCGCGGGCGAACAAGCGGGAGAACTTGGCCTCGTGCAGGCGCTGGAAGTGCTGGTCCTCGGTATTACCGGGAAGCAGCTTCTCTGGCGTGCCCTCAACGCTTCGTTAGGCAGTTCGCCTTTGCTCAAGGGAGCGGACCTGGGAAAACTGGAAGAGCGAGCCATCGAGCAGTTGGAGCGCGTTGAGACACAACGGCTGGACGCCGCGCGCCGCGTTTTCCTGCAGGCGTAATTTTGGACCACACGGCGACAGAGCGCCGTGACTACAGTAAAGAAGGCGCTGCCTTCCTGTGGGAAGCTGACAGCTTCCCCGACAGAAGAGAAGACAGCGACGGCGTGTCGAATCAGCGCCGGCGACGACCGAAGGAATAGCCGCGGTGCGAGCGGCCGCCCCCGATGGCGCGTCGGCCTCCGGAGGAGGACTCCGGCTCGAACAGGACGGTGTAGAGATAAGGAAAATTATCGAGCTTCAACCGGGGAATTTTCTGTCCGATGAAATGCTCGATGGCGTGGAGAGAGGAAACCTCTTCACCATTCATGAGGGTGAAAGCGTCCCCCACATTCTGAGCCCGGCCGGTCCGGCCGATGCGATGGACATAATCTTCCGGATGTTCGGGGACGTCGTAATTAATGACGTGGCTGACTCCCGCGATATCGAGTCCGCGCGCTGCGATGTCAGTGGCCACCATCACCTCGTATTTGCCACTCTTGAAACCTTCGAGCGCTTCGATGCGTTCCCGTTGCGTCCGGTTCGAATGAAGCACGGCCACCGAGTGTTTTCCTTCCTTCAACCGGTGCGCGATTTTGTCGGCCCCGTGCTTGGTGCGCGAGAAAATCAGGGCACTGTCAAAATTGGTCCGCTCGAGCAAGGCGATGAGCAAATCGAATTTCTGTTCGGCGGCCACGGGATAAACCGCATGCGTGACGGTATCAGCAGGAGAACGGCGCACCCCGATCTCCACGATTTCCGGTTCACGCAAAACCCAGGCAGCCAGGCGTTCGATCTCCGGAGGAAGCGTGGCGGAAAAGAGCAGCGTCTGGCGATCCGTGGAGATTTGGTCCACGATGCGCCGCACGTCGGGCAAAAATCCCATGTCGAGCATGCGATCGACTTCATCGAGCACGAGAATGGTGACCTCGCGGAAATTGAGCGTCCCCTGCTCCAGGTGATCGAGCAGGCGGCCCGGCGTGGCCGCGACAATATCGACCCCGCGGGTAAGATCGTCCTTTTGCTTCCCGTAACCGACACCGCCATGGATGACCGTCACGCGGAGATCCGTGAAGCGGCCGTAATCGCGAAAGGCTGTCTCGACCTGCGCCGCCAGTTCCCGGGTGGGCTCCAGGATGAGGCAGCGAAAGGCGCCATGCTCGGCGAGAAGAGTGAGAATGGGCAGGGCGAAGGCCGCCGTTTTACCCGTGCCCGTCTGCGCCGTTCCGATCAGGTCTTTGCCGGAGATAATAATGGGGAAGGCACGCAGCTGAATGGGGGTCGGCTCGGTGAAGCCCATGGCCTGGGTGCCGCGGACTACCTCCGGAGACAAGCCGAAATCGTTGAATGACACGAGGTGGAACCTACGCAGTCACGGCCCTCTGTCACCTTGGTCGCCTTCTTTCTCCGTTTCGTTTATGGCCGTGACGGCCCTGCATCGGTAGGTCCATCATGGCGCGCAGACCGAATGCCGAAAGCAACCCATCATATCTTTGTTTTGGCTGACACCCACAACCGGCTGCCGGAGAACGTGAGTGCCATGGCCGGGAAAGCGGATGAGATCTGGCACCTGGGCGATGTCTGCGCGGAAGGAATTCTGGACGAGCTGCGCGGCCTGGGTCCGCGCGTCACAGTCGTGCGCGGGAATTGCGACACTGTTTATGAATGGCCGCTGGTGGTCGACCTGGAGCGGGCCGGTCTGAAGTTTCGGCTGCAGCACATTCCGCCGGAACGACCGCCCGAAAACATCGATGTGGTATTGCACGGGCACACTCACGTACCGCGCCACGAGCGACAGAGCGGCGTTTTGTTTTTAAACCCGGGCTGCGTGACCCGGCCGAACCGGGGAGCCGCCGCCAGTGTGGCCTGGCTGGAATTGGCCAAAGGCGAGCTAAACTGGCGGCCTGTGGCGATCCGCTAGCAGCGGTTGCAAAAGTGGAATGCTCGACGCGAAATTATTTTGCTGTTTTTCGGCCGAATAAGCGGCGCTTAGGCTTCGCTTCTTCCGCCGGCGCCGGTTCGGGCTTGGCGGTCTCGGCGACCGGCGGCGTTTCTTTCTGCGGCTTGGCCGGTTTTTCTTCGACCGGCTTCTCTTCCGTCACAGGGGCGGCGTCCACCCATTCGATGAAAGCGATGGAGGCGGAGTCGCTCTTGCGTTGACCGAGCCGGATGATCCGAGTGTATCCGCCTTTTCGCTCAGTCGAGCGGGGCGCGATGTTATCGAACAGTTTTTTGACTGCGTTCTTGTGCCGCAAAACGGCGAGGGCAGTGCGGCGCGCGTGGAGCGAACCGTTTTTGCCGAGGGTCACCATTTTTTCGGCGAGCGGGCGCACCGCCTTGGCCTTGGCCAGGGTGGTTTTGATGCGCTCGTGTTCGATTAAGCTGCAGACCTGGTTGGCCAGCATCGCTTTCCGGTGCTCGGCCGTGCGACCGAGTTTGATCGTTTTATTTTGGTGCCTCATGGCGACGAAAGGATAGGTGGCTGGTGGCGGTGGTTAGGGCTCAACCGTAGCGCCATTGGCGCCGGCTGCATCGAGTCCGGCTGGCATATCCACGAGGCCCGCATCGAATTTCATGCCCAGACCGAGGCCGAGCTGTTGCAGCTTGTCCTTGATCTCATTGAGCGATTTCTTGCCGAAGTTGCGATACTTGAGCATCTCCGCTTCGGTCTTCTGGGCGAGCTGCCCGACCGTGGTGATGTTGGCGTTGTTCAGGCAGTTGGCTGCACGCACGCTCAATTCAATCTCGTTCACGCTCATATTGAGCAGCTTCTTCAGCTTCATGTTCTCTTCGCTCACGCCGGCTGGCGTTTCGTCGAACTCGATCACGTCTTCATTGAAGTTGACGAAGACATCGAGGTGATGGCGCAGAATGGCTGAGCCTTGCAGGAGGGCATCATCCGGCGTGAGGCGTCCGTCCGTCCAGACTTCGAGGATGAGTTTATCGTAGTCGGTCCGTTGGCCGACGCGCGTGTTTTCCACGGCGTATTTGACGCGGGTGACCGGTGAGAAAATGGAATCAATCGGAATGAGCCCGATCGGTTGATCGGCGCGCTTGTTTTCTTCGCCCGTGGCAAAACCACGGCCGACGCGCACTTCCAGTTCGGCGTCGAACTTATGCTTCTTGTCGAGCGTGCAGATGATCTGCTTGGGATTGAGCACTTCGTAGCCCTGGGTGACCTGAATGTCCCCGGCCGTGACTTCGCCTTCCTTGTTCACGCTGAGGGCGAGTTTGCGCGCCTCGTGATCTTCGGCTTTGAATTTCACCTTCTTCAGGTTGAGCACGATATCGGTCACGTCCTCGACCACGCCCGGGAGGGTGGCGAACTCGTGTTGGGCTCCGGTCACCTTGACGGCGGTGATAGCGGCGCCTTCCAGGGAGGAGAGGAGAACGCGGCGGAGGGAGTTCCCTACGGTGTGACCATAACCGGCTTCAAAGGGTTCGGCCACGAACTTGGCGTAGGTTTCTGTGGATGAGCTCTCATCTTTGGTGAGAGTCTTGGGCATTTCAAAACGACCGTAACGAACTGGCATGTGTTTATTTTAGACTGTCGATTGTCGATCTTCGATTGCGCAGGCCGCCGCCGGCTGCCCCAAATCTTAAATCTTAAATCTTAAATCTGAATTCCTAATCGCCGGGTTTCCCCTGGCGAGTGCGGCTTCGCGTCAGGCGACGGAAGTCCCAGGGACCAACGGCGCAAGTTCAAAAAACTCGCTGCGAACGGGGAATCAACATGCAAATGGCCTGTTTGCAAGTCGATTTCTGCTCCCTGCGGCCGCCACCCGGCTGCGGCGTCCACTCCGCTGGCATACCATGGGCCCGGACAGCGCAGCGCGATCTCCCGACCTCTGGCTGGCTTCGCCCCGGAATCAATCGGCTCGATCCGCCCTCAGGCGGACTCGCCCCACCCGCAGCGGTCAGGATTCGATCACTTCGTCCGAAAGCTCGTTGGGACCGGCGCCCGTTCCCGGAAAATGTTCGGTCAGGACCGCGCCAACGTCGCGAATTGCATCCGCGATGGCATCAGAAAATTGCTCGCTCCGAAAGTGGTCCCGCATCGTTTGCACAACCTTCTGCCAGAGGGCATCCCCGCATTTTTGGTGGATGGCTTCGTCCCCGATCACGGCGAACTGATGCGCCCGTGGCGCCACAAAAATCAGGACGGCATTGCGTTGCTCGATCCGGTGCATGCCCAGGGCATGGAATCGCTTCTGGGCGGCCAGGAGCGGATCGACCTTCAGGTGTCCGCGCTGCACATAGACGCGAATTTGTCCCGAAGTCCTGGCTTCCGCGTCGCGAATCGCCTGCACGATGCGAGGGTGGTCGAGCTTTCCGATGAAATCCTTGGTCCGCATCTCGCTACCAACTGCCACTTGATCCGCCGCCGCCGAAGCTGCCGCCGCCGCCGCTAAAGCCTCCGCCTCCGGATGACCAACCGCCGCCCGAGCCGCCGCTCCAACCTCCGACATAGGGACCACCGACACCGGAGTAGCGATAACCCCGCCGCTTCTGCAGGCGTCCTATGATGATGCTGATGATCGCGAAAATGATAAATATCCAAATGCCGATGCTGTTGCCGCCTCCCCCTCCCTGGTTACGTTCACTGGCAGTTTTGCCAGATCCCTGATATTCGCCGCGGATGGCCTTTTCGATTGATTCGATGCCGAGCGTAAGGCCGCCTTCATAATCCTTGGTGCGAAACCGGGGCGTGATTTGATTGATACGGATGTCGTAGGCAGTCGCATCCGGCAGTGCGCCCTCCAGACCATAGCCAACCTGAATGGAAATTTTGCGGTCGGCCAAGAAGACAAGGAGAGCCACGCCATTTCGTTTATCCTTCTGCCCGATGGCCCAGGATTGGGCGATGCGCTGCGCGTAATCTTCGATCGAAGAGTCGCTTTGCATTTTGGGGAAGACCGCGACCACGATTTGGTCCGATGTCTCGCGTTCGAACTCTACGAGTTGATTATTCAGGCGTTGCGCTGTGTCCGTTGAGACGACGTGAGCGTAGTCATTGAAGTAACGGTCGGGCTTGGGCGGGATGACTTCGGCGGCGAACAGGCCATTCGCGGTAAGGAAAAGCGCGGCGAGGACGAGTGCGGAAGGCTGCATCAAGCAGGAGCGTTTCTCGGAAACGTCCGGCTTACGGATAATTGCCATGGGAAAGCAGCAGAGTGCAGACGTCTCGGAGAGACGTCTCTCGCTAAGGGGAAGCGGTCGCGGCTGGCGCGGGCGTGGGGCTGCCGAAATTGAAATTCACGTTCGGTGCCTTTTCGGCGCCTGGCTGAGCATTGAAAAACGGCCGGGGCGCGAAGCCGAACATGCCCGCGAAGATATTCGCGGGGAAACTCTTTACCGCGACATTATAGCTTTGCACCGCGGTGTTGAAATTGCCGCGCTCTACCGAGATGCGGTTTTCGGTCCCCTCCAGCTGGGCCTGCAGAGTGAGGAAGCCTTCATTGGCGCGCAGCTGCGGATAATTTTCAGAAACCACCAACAAACGGGAAAGGGCATTACCGAGTTGTCCCTGCGCGGCCTGGAATTTCTCGAGTTGGGCGGCGTCCGTGGGCGCTTTACTCGGGTCGAGTTGGACGCGTCCCACGCTGGCGCGGGCATTGGTGACGGCTTCCAGGGTGGACTTTTCAAAATTGGCCTGGCCCGAAACGGTGTTGACCAGATTCGGAATGAGATCAGCGCGCCGTTGATAGACGTTTTGGACTTGGGCCCAGCTTTGATCGACCGCCTGCTGCGATTTGACGAGTCGATTGTAGATGCCGGCCACGGCCAGTCCGCCGACGATCAAGATGAAAATCAGAATCACTACCAGTCCGCCGCAGCCGATCGCGAATTTGTTCATAGGATTAACAAGTCGTTGAAAATGAAACGTCTCGGACACACGACATCAAGTCAAACTCCAATCCACGGCGAACTCCACATTTTGCTAGTGGCCGAAGACCAGGCGGAGGAATTGCGTGTCGGAAAAATTCGCATCGGCCGATGATTGGCGCACGATGATCGCGCCCATGGAAGGGATGATAAAGAGACGCTGATAATGCGATCCGAGTCCCACCACCATGTCCGGGGGCGCGGTTCGGGAGAGGCAAATTCCCCGCCAGGAGGCGCGTTGCCAGCGCAGATCGAGCAGCTTTTCGATATCGGCTTCGCGCGTGACGGAAGCGGCGGGCCGATTCAGCCAAAATGTAAGACCGTAGGAGGGATTGGCCGCTGAGCCGGTGAAGGCCCGCGCCAGAAGCTCGGTGGAAACAATTTGCTGGCCGCTCGCGTTGCCGTGCCCCAGCACCAAATCGCCGAGACGAGCCCATTGTCGCGCTGATAAACGAAAGCCGCTCGCGTACAACGGATTTCCGCGGGCGTCCTGTTTGTACTCGAAGCCGCTGATTCCGAGCGGGCTCAGCACGTGTTCCTGCAAGTAGGAGAACGTGCCCCGACCATTCAGTTTGCGGCGCAGCAGTTCGCCAAAAATCTGGAGGTGACTGGGCCCATAAATAAAGGCGGAGCCCGGTGAGGCCACGACCGGCACGCGCAAGGCCATGGCATCGCGGTCGGCAATCGAGTCGCGATGAAGGTAGGAAGCTCCGTCGATTCCATCCGTAAAGTTGAGAAGCTGGCGGATGGTGATTTGCGATTTACGAGGATCGCTCCGCCATTCCGTGATCGTGTCCGAGACCCGATCGTCCAGGCGAAAGAGCCCCTCGCCCACGGCCACGAGTGCGGCGATTCCCCAGAAGTTTTTGGTTCCGCTGAAAATGGGCCAGGCTGCGTCGATCCTTCCTCCGTTGGCGTAATGTTCGAATAGGGTGCGTCCATTCTGAAGGACGAGGAGTGAGGTTCCGTGCCGTCCGTCTGAATATTGGGCGGCCCGCGCAGCGTCGGACGCATGCAGGACGACAGGAGCAGCCTGCGTCTGCGCCAGAAGGAAGCAAAGACATCCGGCGGCCAGCCCGGTTCCGAGTGTTTTCATGAAACGCGCTCGATGTCGGGGTAACTGCCGAGGATTTTCACCACTCCGCAATGCCGGCGAAGTTCATCCACCGCCGCCAGCAGGGGCGCGTCTTCCTGGTGCCCTTCCATGTCGGCGAAGAAAAAATATTCCCAGGCTTTGCGTCGCGAGGGTCGGCTTTCGATTTTAGTAAGGCTGATCTTCAGCTCGTCAAAGGGGCGGAGAGCGGCGAAGAGCGCGCCGGGTTGATCACGCAGCCCAAACATGAGCGAGGTGCGATCGTGCCCGGTCTTCGGACAGCTTTGATGGCCGATGATCAGGAAACGTGTCGTGTTATCAGGCCGGTCCTGCACGGCCCGGGCGAGGATGGGAAGATCGTATACTTCGGCAGCCATGCGACCGGCCAGGGCGGCGGTGTTTGGTTCCTGGGAGGCGAGCTCGGCCGCGCGGGTCGTGCTGGAGACTTCGATCTTTTCAATATTCGGCATTTCGCGACGCAACCAATCGCGGCACTGGCCAAACACTTGAGGATGGGAATAAAGCCTGGTGATTTTTTCGCGGGGACCGCGGCCGAGAAGGTGGTTCTCGATCTTGAGCAAAAGCTGGGCGCAGATTTGCAGGTCGAAGTCCATGAACATGTCGAGCGTGTGATCGACCGCGCCCTCGGTGGAATTTTCCACCGGCACCACTCCGTAATCCGCCGCCTGCCGGCTGACTTGCTCGAACACTTCGCCAATGTTGGTTTGCGGACTGTATTGCACGCTGGCCCCGAACTTTTGCCGAGCGGCCTGGTGCGTCCAGGTGGCCTCCGGACCAAGATAGGCGATGACGATCGTTTTCTCGAGCGCCAGCGAAGCAGACATGATCTCGCGGTAGACCGCGCGAATCGACGCGGGGTCGAGGCGGCCTTTATTACGTTCGATCAAACTCTGCAAAAGCTGCTCCTCCCTTTCGGGCGAATAAATTTCAAGGCCAGCCTCCTTCTTGAGCTGGCCAATTTGATGAACGAGCTCCGCCCGTTCGTGCAACAGCTTGAGAAGTTGCTCGTCGAGCTGATCGATCCGGGCGCGCAGTTCCGGGAGAGTCATGAGGCCAATTTCGCGGTTGCCATCGGGCCGGTGGAAAAGATCACCGAAGTTCCTCGCTTTTCTGCGCTCAGGGGCCGGGCCTAGCCGCGGCTGCATTGGCGGGCGCGGGGCTGGGAGTCTCCGCGCTGCCGGGTGCGGCATCTTGCGCGATGGGCTGGGGGCGCGGCGCCACGGGCAGATAGCGCGTGCGCAGTTCTTCCACATTGGGGAGTTCGTCCAGGCTGCGCAGCCCGAAGTGATCGAGGAACATCTGGGTGGTTTCGTAAAGCAAAGGGCGACCGGGGATATCGGCGCGGCCACCGATTTTGACGAGCCCGCGTTCCATGAGTGTTTGCAGAACGCCATCGATGGTGACGCCGCGCACCACTTCGACATCGGCGCGGGTGATCGGCTGCCGATAGGCGATAATGGCGAGAGTTTCCAAGGCGGGCGAACTGAGGCGGGCCGGTTTGGGCGCGGGAAAAAGCTGCCGGACCCAGAGCGCGTATTGCGGATCGGTCACAAACTGCCAGCCCTCCGCTTTCTCGACCAGTTGAAAAGCGCGCTGCTGTTCGATGCCTTCGACCTTGAGCTGTTCCAGGGCGGCGGCCACTTCAGATTCACGCACCCTTACAAATTCGTTAGGCGACAAGTCGTCCTCGCCGCCGGCGGCCTTGATCGTGGCCACGATTTCCCGGGCGGAGAGGGGCTTTTGCGCGCTGAACAAAAGTGCCTCGATGACTTTGACGAGCGTCATAAATTTAGTTTGCCCCAATCGCTCTCTGGATCGCGTCGGCAATGCGATCCGCCTGGCGATCAATCTGGCTGGACTCGCGTCCCTCGATCAGGAGCCGGATTTTCGGCTCGGTTCCGGAATAGCGCAACAGGACCCGGCCTTTGCCGCCCAGCTCGCGCTCGGCTTCGTCCCGCAACCGGACAACTTCCCGCAGTTCGTCGATGGGAGGCTTGGCTTTGACTTTCAGGTTGCGCTGGGCTTGCGGATATTTTTTTAAACAGCGTTTCAGCTCGCTCAGGGCCGTGCCGGTCTCGTGCATGATGCGCAGGATCTGCAACGCGCTCACGATGCCGTCGCCGGTCGTGCTGAAATCGCGAAAAATGATGTGACCGCTTTGCTCACCGCCCAGGTTCATCTGGCCGCGCAACATTTCTTCGATGACGTAGCGATCACCCACTTTCGTGCGGGTCACTTGGCCGCCGGCCGCCGTCAGCGTTTCATCCAGCCCGAAGTTGCTCATGACCGTGGCCACGAGTGTGCTTTTCTGGAGTTGCCCCGAGCGCAGCAGATCGAGGGCGGCGATGGCCATGATCTCGTCTCCGTCCACGATCTCGCCTTTCTCGTCGCAAAGGAGAACGCGGTCAGCATCTCCATCGTGCGTAATTCCCACGCTCGCGCCGGTCTCGCGGACGAGCCGCTGAATTTCGTCCGGATGCGTGCTGCCGCAGTCGGCGTTGATGTTGGTGCCGTTCGGCTCGTTATGCGCGACCGTGACCTCGGCGCCTAACTCGCGCAGAATGCAGGGAGTCGACTTGTAGGCCGCCCCGTTCGCTACGTCCACGACGACGCGCATTTTTTCGAGAGACATGCGCCGCGGGAAGCTGGCTTTGGCGAATTCGACATAGCGACCGAGGGCGTCATCAATGCGGGCGGCCCGCCCGATTTTTCCGGCAGTCGGCCGGATGGAATCAATCTCACCGGTAAAGACGAGTTGTTCGATCTTATTCTCGATCTGATCGTCCAGTTTGTAGCCGTCGTGCCGGAAAAACTTGATGCCGTTATCCTCATAGGGATTGTGCGAGGCGGAGAGCATGATGCCGGCATCAGCGCGGAGGGAGCGCGTGATATAGGCGACGCCGGGGGTGGGCAGCGGACCGATTAACAGCACATCCACCCCGAGCGAAGTGATGCCCGCGACGAGCGCGTTTTCCAGCATGTAACCGGATAAACGGGTGTCCTTGCCGAGGACGATTTTCGGACGGGCGCCTTCCGGGAGGGTGCGCGGATTTAACTGCGTGATGACATGGGCAGCCGCCCGGCCCAGTTTCAAGGCGGTCTCGGCCGTGACCGGCTCGACATTAGCCACGCCGCGGACCCCGTCGGTACCGAAAATCTTCTTTGTTTGCACTACGTCGTAATTGAAACGCTGGGCTCCGCTTCGTAAACCAAATTGTGCGCCCTCGCCTGGATGGCAGGGGGCTTTTTCATGGAGCGGAAGCCTTGCTACGGTCGCGGTCGCTCAGAAAAGCGCATTCCTTTTCGAAACCGAGGGCGAGCGTGCCCCACTTGAACGGAAGTTTATTCAGATCGGGGGTCTGCAGAATGACAGGCGCCCACTCGCGATAGTCGCCGCTTGTGACGTCGCGCAGGGTGTTGTCGGTGCCGCTGATCGGGGTAAGGTAAAGCGCGGCGATGGGCCCACCGAGGACGCCGTAATCGCTCAGATCGATCAGCGTTTTGACGGTTTCGGGAACGAGAATGCTGCGGCGATCGGCATACCAGGCAATCGCCCATGGCATGTCGGAGGCCGTGATTTCCTCGGGCTTCATCCAACTGTGCAGGACTTCAATATAAGGAGGAACGTAGGGCGGCCAGCGGAAGGAGGGCCGGGGCGGCCCGAGCAGTATGCCAGAGAGCGAGTTGATCATGGGGAGCCCGCACAGGAGAAAGAGGCCGACGATAAATCCATTCCGGGCCAGGGGAAGTTGCAGGCCGAGCCGGTTCCATTGCACGAGCAACCAGGCGAGTCCGTAACAGGTCATGAGCGGGACAAAGAGGAGGTGCAACTGATTCGCGGAAACACCCTGTTCTTCATGGAGCCCGAAGACGGCCATGCCCACAACCGCGCCCGTCCACATGACGAGGAGCATCCAGCGAATCACACTAGTCTCGGCGCGTCTGAAGAGATGGAGGAACGAGACAAAGAACATGGCGGCGACCACGCTCCCGCCGAGGTATTCGAAGATACGTCCCATTTGCAGAAAGACATTGGTGATCATCTTGTCCCGCCAAGCGCCGGGCCCGACTCCGTCGGCATGGAAGACCACCTGTCGCATCCAGCCCGCTTCGCTGTGGCCGAGTCCATCGAGAGCCGAGTAACAGGCGAGACCGGCTGGGCTCCCGCAGATCACCCAATTTCGAATCAACCAGGGAACATAGAGAACGAGGAAGGCCGAGAGAACCAAAACCGCTGCCCGTCCGCGCGGCCGAAAGAAAAATCCGATAAAGATGAGGGCCGCCGCAAAAATCCAAATCGTTAGGCCATGGGTGAGGGCGAGCAGGCCAAAGCCAGTCCCGACGGCGACCAGCCAGGGGCCGACCGCGCCGCCGCGATATCGGGCCTCGACCGCGCGCACGAGCGGGTAGAGCGTGGCGTTGAAAAGAAAGAGCAACAACATCTGGGGCAAACCTGAGACGGCGTATTCCCACATCGTGTTACAGAAGAGAATGAGGAGGCAGGCGAGCAGGGCCAGCCACCGATCAAAGAGGCGCAAGGCCACCAGAAACTGGAGCACGAGCGAGCCGAAAAAGAGCAGGATCGCCAGGATGACGATGGCTCTGTCGCCGATATAAACGGTGTCGCGCGCGGTCGGTTGCAGGTGCGACTTGATGGGGAACAGCGCGATGGCGTCGACGAGTGGAGGGAGAGGTGCGTTGTAGGTGTCGACCCAGAGTTGTCGCGGCACATCCTTTCGGTGACTTTGCAACTGAGCCACGGCCAGGGGCCGGGCGTAATTGGTGTGCCAGCCACGACCGTTAGCGAGGGCGCGGCCGATCTGGGCCTGGTCCATGGCCTGGGAAGTGGCCAGGCCGCGGAAATTGTAGAGAACGACTACGGCCAGGGCGCCGACAGCGACCAGGGCCAACCCGCGCCGCATCCAGAGGGAAGCAGCGCCGGCTTCGATCGCATAAACGAAGCGCTGAACGAATTCGGCGCTACCTGGCATTTTTCTCCGGCGCTTGCTCCGTTTCGACCGCGGCTGCTTCTGCGGTCTTCTCGGCATTCATCTCGTTGATTTTGCGGTGCAGGGTGCGCCGGCTGATGCCGAGTCGCCTCGAGGCGGCCGTCACGTTGCCATTGGTCGCGGCGAGCGCCTGCATAATCAGTTTGCGTTCCGTTTCGTGGAGATCGAGCGGGTTCGCCCGTTCGCCGAACGCCTTGGTCGCGGAGATTCCGCGGGGGAGAGCGGCGCCGCTCGCCTGTCGCACGGCCATGGGGAGATCGCGGACCGTGATCTTTGAACCGGTCGCCATGACCACGCCGTGTTCGATGGCGGTGCGCAGCTCTCGCACGTTGCCGGGCCAGTCATGAGTGAGAAGCGCGTTCATGGCGTCGGCAGTGAGTTCGAGCAACGGTTTCTCATTCGTTTTACAGAAATGGCGCAAAAATCCGCGGACGAGAAGGGGAATATCCTCCTTGCGATCACGCAACGGAGGCATGGTGATGCGCACGACGTTCAGGCGAAAAAAAAGATCGTCGCGGAACTTTCCCTCACGGACGAGGCTTTCCAGATTTTTGTTGGTGGCGGCGATGAGGCGGACGTCCGCGTGCAGGGTTTGATTGCCACCGACCCGCTCAAAAGCGCGGTTTTCCCCGATCACGCGCAATAATTTTACCTGTGTGCTCGGGTCGATTTCGCCAATTTCATCCAGGAAAATAGTGCCGCCGTTGGCCTGCTCGAAGCGTCCGAGGCGGCGCTCGCTCGCGCCGGTGAAGGCTCCTTTTTCGTGGCCGAACAGCTCGCTTTCGAGCAACTGCGGAGAAAGAGCGGCGCAGTGCACCACGACGAACCTGGCCTTGTTGCGCCGGCTCAAATTATGGATGGCGTGCGCGGCCAGTTCTTTGCCGGTGCCGCTTTCGCCCTCGATCAAGACATTGGCGGACGAGGGCGCCACCTGCTTGATGGTGTCGAGCACTTCGCGTAGGGCGCCCGACTCGCCCCAGATGTTTTCGAGGCCGTAGCGCTCGTCCACCTGCTGGCGCAAGGTGCGATTTTCCTGCTCCAGCTTCCGTCCTTGCAAGGCTCGCGCGATGAGCAACTCCACCTTGTCGAGATTGAGCGGCTTGGTCACAAAGTCGTAGGCGCCGCGCTTCATCGCATCGACCGCGGTGTCGACAGACCCATAGGCTGTCATCATCATGCAAACGGGTGGATGCGGCATTTTCAGGGCTCGCTCGATTAGGGCCATGCCGTCTTCGCTGCCCAGCCGAAGATCGGTCAGAAGAAGATCGACCTGCTCGCGCTCGAGCACGTCGATGGCCCCGCCGATGTCGCCTGCCACGTAGACGTCGTATTGATCCTCCAGTAAACGGCGCAAACCGTCCCGGGTATGCTTCTCGTCGTCGACGACGAGGATAGTGGGCTGGATAGAGTCCATTTCGGGAGCTTTGGCTCGTGAGTGAGTCATTTATTCTCACTCAATCGTTCAATCTCTCAATCGTTAACTGACCCTTTCGCGGCCATTTCCGTGCCGGTCACGTGATTTTGTGCTTCGCCAGGGTAACGAAACTCCGTCTATCCTCGTTTAATCCCTGTAGATTCCGCTCATTCTGCCTTTCGTATTTTGGGATAAGCTTCGGAAGGAAAAACTGATTTAGGAAAGCGATGTCGATTGGGTCACTATTCGGCCGAACGGCCTGACCCATGCACCGGCGCGCGGCTGCTACCGCCGCGGGCGGGACATCGGGAATTTTGTTTGGACCAATTGGATCGCGCGCACCGACGTCGCCGATTTCATGCTCAAGCAGCCAGCCGACGATACCTATGGGGGAAGGTGCTGTGACTGTCTGCCGGTAACAGCCTAACGAATTCACGCTTCCGGAGGATGCCCGGCCTCCAGCATGCGAACGCGGCGATCGAGCAGAGGCAGCCGGATGGTCAGAGTCAGGCCTTTGCCTTCCGTGCTTTCGATGGAGAGTTCTCCGCCGTGTTCGCGCAGGATGCGGCGCACGATGAGGAGGCCGAGGCCGGAGCCACCCGTCTTGGTGGTAAAATACGGCTCAAAGACATGGCTGAGGTTTTCCGCGGAGATGCCGCCGCCCGTGTCGATGAAACGAACGAGCACATGCGTGTCATCGATGTCTGAGCGGATCCGAAGAATGCCGCGGCGCTTCATGGCTTCCAGGCTGTTCTTGATCACATTGTAAAAGGCCTGCGTCATCTGGTCGCGATCCAACTCGAGCATGGGGAGGTCAGAGCGAAGCTCCTGTTCCACCACGACGTCCCGGTCTTTGATCTCCGGGGCGAAGAAGCGCACGGCTTCCTCGATGATCGTGTTGATATTCTCGGCGTGCAGCTGGGGTAGGGTCGGTCGGATGGCGCGGAGGAACTGCGTCACGATGGAGTCGAGCCGCGCGATCTCGGTGCGCGCGATCTTGATGGATTCCTGAAGCTCGGTGCGAGCGGCACCGTCGAGCTCGCGCACTTTGCGCTCCATCAGCTGGAGATGGATGTGCAGCGAGTTGAGCGGGTTCCCAATTTCATGAGCCACGCCGGCGGCCAGCAGGGTGAGAGCGTTCAGGCGTTCCGACTCGAGCGTTTGCTCGGCGGAACGCCGGCTTTCGGTGATATCGCGCAGGATCATGGCGTAGCCGACCTGCTCGCCGGCCGCTGCGCCCGCCCCTTCCAGAATGGGTGCATCGGCGGTCTCGCGCCGCTCCATAATCAACGGCACCACATAAAAATTAATGAAGCGATTGGCCGGATAGAAAATTTCCATGTCGCGACTGATGGGCCCGCCGCTTTGGGTGA
Source organism: Chthoniobacterales bacterium (assembly GCA_038203615.1). Taxonomy (GTDB): domain Bacteria; phylum Verrucomicrobiota; class Verrucomicrobiia; order Chthoniobacterales; family UBA10450; genus JBBRDU01. The sequence goes on along the minus strand of JBBRDU010000005.1, from coordinate 15,977 downwards.
GCGAACTCCAATCGAGACCGCGCACCCGCTCATCGAGTTGTTTGCCGATCGATTCGGGTCCCTGTAGTCCGAACAAATCAGAGGCCGCCTGGTTCAGGTAGGTGATGCGACCGCTCGAATCGGTCACGATGATGCCTTCCTGGATGGCGTTGAAAATCGTCTCGAGAAAACCTTTTTCCTGGGCCAGTCGCAGAAAGTAATTCTGCACGTCCTCGGGACCGATGCGTCCGAGGCGGCCGATGAGTTTCTCAACGAAGCTGGATTTCATCGCGGGATGATACTGCCTGAAGTGGAGAGACTCCTCGACTCCAGGCGGAATGACAAAATGAAAGTGAACGGCAGCGACGGAACACTGCCGGCGGCGCCGTCAGGACGCTGAGGCGGAACGCGGGTTTGTCCGCGGGCACAAAGGCCCGCGCCGAACCCGGGTTAAGCGTGGGTCTCGGCGGGAGCCGGCTGGCCGGTTTCGGTTTCGGCGCGCTCTTTCAGCGCGGCTTTGCGCGAAAGTTTGACGCGGCCTTTATCGTCGATCCCGATGCATTTCACCCAGATCATGTCACCCATGTTGGCGACGTCTTCCGTGCGCTTGACGCGGAAGTCCGCCAGCTCCGAGATATGGACCAAGCCGTCTCGTCCCGGAAAGACTTCGACGAAGGCGCCGAATTCCTTGATCGAGACAACCCGGCCCTGATAAGTCTGGCCGACTTCGATTTCGCGGGACATGCCGCCGATAATTTCCTTCGCGCGCGCCATGCTCTCAGGGCTGGTGGCGTAAATATGAACCGAGCCGTCGTCGTCGATGTTAATCTCCGCGCCGGTTTCGGCCACGATGCCTTTGATCGTCTTGCCGCCCGGTCCGATGAGCGCTCCGATTTTCTCCGGATTGATTTTGATCGTCTCGATGCGGGGCGCGTACTTGCTCAGGTCGGCCCGCGGTTTGTCCAGAGCGGTGGCCATGAGAGCGAGGATTTTGGTCCGTGCCTCTTTGGCGCGGCCAATGGCTTCGCCCATGATCTTATGGCTGACGCCGGGAAGTTTGAGATCGAGTTGGAACCCGGTGACGCCGGCTTCCGTGCCGCAAAGCTTAAAATCCATGTCACCGAAATGATCTTCGGAGCCGATGATATCGGTGAGCAGCTCGTAACGTTTTAGTTCGCCGCCCTCCCCGAATTCAGTGACAAGACCGACGCTGATGCCAGCGACGGGCGTCTTGATGGGCACGCCGGCATCCATGAGGGCGAGCATGCCGCCGCAGACACTGGCCATGGAAGTGGAGCCGTTCGATTCCATCACTTCGCTGCTGATGCGGATGGCGTAACGGAAATCTTCCATGGACGGAATAATGGGCTTGAGCGAACGCTCGGCCAGGGCACCGTGACCGATCTCGCGCCGGCTGGCGCCGCCGGTGCGACCCGTTTCGCCGACGCTGAAAGGCGGAAAGTTATAATGAAGAAGGAAGCGCTTGGAAGTTTCGCCGCCGCCGTAGGCGTCGATGTTTTGCGCCTCCTCGATCGGGGCGAGGGTGGCCAGGGCCAGTGCCTGGGTCTCACCGCGCTGGAAGATGGCCGAGCCATGCGCGCGGGGGAGCACGCCGACTTCGCACGTAATCTGGCGCAAGTCCTGGTAGCCGCGTCCGTCCATGCGCTTCTGTTTGTCGAGCACGCTGATGCGGAACGCTTTCTTTTGCACGTAATCGAAGGCCTGTGAAATCGCGAACTTGTCGGCCTCGGGATACTTGGCCAGAACGGCGGTTTTCACTTCCTCTTTCAAAGCGTTGACCGCTTTGCTGCGCGCGACTTTACCTGCGTTGTAGAGAGCGCCTTCGATCCGCTCTCCCGCCACTTGGTAGGCGATTTCCAGAATGGCTTGGTCGACCTTCATGAGCGGCATTTCGCGTTTTGGTTTTCCGACTTTGGCGGCCAGCTCTTTCTGGATGCGGATCATCTCGCGGGCGTGCCCATGCGCGAATTCGAGGGCTTTGACGAATTCCGCTTCCGGCAATTCGTCGGCGGCTCCTTCGATCATGATGACGTCGTTCTCGGTGCCGACGTAAACCAGGTCGAGATCGCTTTGCTCGCGTTCGGTGTGGGTTGGGTTGGCGATGAACTTGCCATCGACGCGACCGACTCGGACGGCGCCGATGGGACCGGCGAAGGGGATGTCGGAAACGCAAAGGGCGGCGGAGGCGCCGTTCATGGCGAGCATATCCGGATCGTTCTCCCCATCTGCGCTCAGGAGGATGGAAATGATCTGCGTGTCATAAAGATAGCCGGCCGGAAAGAGGGGGCGCAGAGGCCGGTCGGTCATGCGCGAGGTGAGCGTCTCCTTTTCGGAGGGGCGTCCTTCGCGTTTGAAGTAGCCTCCGGGAAATTTTCCAACGGCGGCGGCTTTCTCCCGATAATCGACGGTGAGAGGGAACCAATCCTGTCCTTCTTTGATGGCGGTGGCGGAAACCGCGCTGACCATCACGATGGTTTCGTTGCAGGAGACGACGACGGCGCCGTCTGCGAGCTTGGCGATTTTGCCTGTCTCGATGGAGATGTGAGTGGACCCAATTTGGGCTGTGACCTTGTGTTGCATATGGCTTTCCTGGATATGCGAGTTCCAGGCCGGTCACCCTGACTGTAGGTTTTAAACCCGAAGGGCCTTCGGGGCTAAAACCTAGAATCCAAGGTGCCGTATCGGCCTGGTCGGCGCGTTACTATTTTTCCTTTTTCGTTAGGGCGCTGAGCCGAACGTTGCGCGAACAACGGCCACCATCAGCCTGCGCTATTTCCGCAGGTTCAGCTTCTCGAGTAAGTGCTTGTAGCGGTCCGATTTCGACCGGCTCAAGTAATCGAGCAGACTGCGGCGTTGCGCGACCATCATAAGAAGGCCGCGGCGCGAGGAATGATCTTTGGCGTGGCTCTTCAAGTGCTCCGTCAGTTGCGCGATCCGATGGGTTAACAACGCGACTTGGACGTCGGCGCTGCCCGTGTCTTTTTCGTGCAATTGGAATTCCTTGAGGTCCAACGTTTCCGTGCTCTCTGCCATAACGAAGTGCGTAGTGTAATAGAAGATCGGCCGTGCGCAAGTCGGAGCCGCACATTAAAATGGGAGAGGCAACCGATCGGGCTGCATCCAGGTGGCACGGGCAGCCGCGGAAGTAATCAGTTCGCGGGAATAATGGGCATCGACGGGCAAGCGGGTGCCCCAGCGGTCCACGATCAGATTGATGCGCCGCCAGAGGGGAAGGTCGACATGGTAAATCGCGCTGAGATGTCCAAGCAGGCGCATCCAGAATCTCGTAAGGGTTTCGTGATAAAGATGATCCGCTCCGTGATGGACGGCAAAGGCCGGAATCTTCGCGCGCATTCGAACGAGGGCCTGATCCGGCGTCAACCGGGCCAGATAGTTTAACGCCGCCGCGATGTGAGCGACGTGGGTAAATTCGGACGCCGGAATCGTGTCCGATTCAAGTGCCGCGACCAAACGCCGGACCTCCCCGTCACTCGTAAAGTCATGCGTCTTTACGAGTGGGCTCGAGCCGGCTGGAGATGATGGTTTGGCGGCTTAGCCCAGGAGATGAAATTTGATGCAGGCGAAAAGCAGAATCAGTGCGCCAATAATCGACATGATGAAGCCTGCCGGATGAAAAGACGAACCAGGCGCCGGCTTCGAGAAAAGGCGTGCAATCAGTCCGCCGACGATTGATCCGCCGATACCGAGAACGGTTGTCCAGATAAATCCGAGCTGCTGGGCGCCGGGCATGATTTTCCCCGCGATCCAGCCTACGATGAAGCCGACAATAATGGACCAGATGATGTGTAGCATAGTTGTTTTTAGGTTTGGCGCGCAGAGTACCATGCCCGGAGCGGGCAAGGCGATAGTTTTCTCAGGCGAGCGGTTTAAGATAACGCCGCCGCCCCTTACCGGTGGGGCGACGCTCCGCGGAGCCGTCGAAAATCCTGGCGTGGAATTCGCCGGCTCGATCCGCCTCAGGCGGACTCGCCCCACCGGGTTCAGCCGGGCGACGCGCTAGGCTTGGGCATCGGCCGCCAGATATTCGGCGCGCGGGGGGCTGAAAGTGTCGAGGACCCGGGTATCTTCGAGGGTCTCCACGCCGTGCGGAACGTTCCCTGCCAGGTAAAAAGAATCACCGGTGGTGAGATCGTGCGGGGTGCCCTGCACGATCAGGCGCATGCGCCCGGACAGGATATGCACGATTTGTTCGTTGGGGTGTTTGTGTTCGGGCATGCGGCTCCCGGCGTCAAGTTGAGCCACCATTTGGTACATGGTCGGGCCGCTGGTCTGGGTGCGGCGCTTGATGCCGGGGCAGATCTCGATCCAGGGATTGGTATTTTTCATCGGTTCATTTTTGTTTCCGCGCCTTCGTTGGGCGGGCGCTGTTGGTCGGCAGGGAAAAGTGGTAGGAGGCGATCTTCAGGCGCCTGGTGAAATAGAAACGATGCGCGTCGAAGCGTTGGACGGCGGAATCGAGCTCCAGTTGCTGGCAGCCATGGGCGCCCGCCTGTGCCACCAGCCAGTCGAGCAATTGGCCGCCGAAACCCTGTGAGCGGGCATGCTCGCTCGTGACCAAATCATCCACGTAGAGAAATTTTCCGGCGAAAAGCGATTCGAGATAGCGGTAACCGGCGACGGCGCGGACTTCCTGATCCGCCTCAATGAAGGCGAGCAGGTATCCCTGACGCTGCTGGGCGCGGACACGCTCGACAAAACCTTGTGCCGTTTTGAAGTGCGGGCGTAACTGGCGCATAACGGGGTGGCAGCGACGGATTTGTTTCGGCGTCCGGGCGATGACGATGCGCGGCTTTTTTCCGCGTCCGGGCGAACTCATATGGTCCGGTTCTCGCGTTTGCCGTCGTACCAGAGATCGAGCCGGTCGCGCGAACGGTAGGAACGCAGTCCTCCCAGCATCATGTAGGTGGATCGCCACCAGATGTGCCAGCCGGAATGCATGCGCAACTTGCGTCCCGACGTGATCATCGGTTCGCGCAGGATTTTGAACCGGCCGAGTTTTTTCAGGGCCAGGCTGAGAAAAACTTCTTCGCCGGCGAAGTATTGCTCGTCGAATCCTCCGATGGCGTCGAAGTTTTGGCGGGTGGTGAAAAGGAACGCGCCGGCCCCGAGGTTATTCGCAAAATAGAGCGCGCAGAATATTTTCAAAAATACCTGACCCCAAAAAGGGATGGCTCCGTCGGTAACGATGCGGGCGCTCCCTCCGGAGTAGCCGGCTTGCAGAGCGGCTAGGCCGTCGCGCACATGCGTTGCCTTAATCCTGGTATCAGCATCGACAAAGAAGAGGATTTCGCCGCGGGCCTGGCGCGCGCCGGCATTTCTGGAGGCGGCGATTTGGCGGCACTGGATCGATACGACCTCGGCCCCGGCGGCGCGGGCGAGCGCGGCCGTGGTGTCGGTCGAAGCATCATCGGCCACGATGATCTCATAAGTCTCTCCGGCCTCGGTCGCTGCTGTCTGAATGGCAAGCAGCGTGGCCGGCAGTTCCAGTTCCTCGTTGTAGGCTGGGACAATAAACGAAATCACGCGTGACCATCCAAGCTGGGCTTAACTTGGCAAGTCGCGAAGGCGGCAAGGAGCGCGTGTCCGAGAACGTTCTGAGCAGCGGAGGGTGGTGCTGGCCTTGGTGGGGCAGCGGCTCGCTGGCTGTCGCCATCAAGCAATCGGGGATCACGCCGCTCGCGGCAGCCTTATGCCTGGCTAATGGATAAAGATTCCGCCACTCGAGATGGTGCCGCCGGCGGAATAGCCGTTGCTGGCGGAGAGGAAGAACTGATCACCGGACGTGCCGTTATCGTAGACGTCGACGGTGAAGCTGATGGTGGGGCCGTGTTTGCCGAGCTTGGCCGTGCCGGTGAAGTGAGCGTGGTTTCCGATGATGGTGACCGGGCTGAGCTTCTTGGTGCTGAAGGAGAAGTTGTGGGCGGGATCGCTGTAGGAGAGGAAATGATGGTGGGGCTTATTGTTCTGTTCGGAGAAGTCGAAGGTGGCCTGACCGCCTGAGACGGAGATTGAGCCATTGCCATTTGCCTCGACTCCGCTTGGCGTCGGAGTTGGAGTTGGAGTTGGAGTTGGAGTTGGTGTTGGAGTCGGAGTCGGAGTTGGAGTCGGAGTCGGAGTTGGAGTTGGTGTTGGAGTTGGAGTTGGTGTTGGAGTTGGTGTTGGAGTTGGTGTTGGCGTGGGTGTTGGTGTTGGTGTTGGTGTCGGAGTCGGAGTTGGTGTTGGAGTCGGAGTTGGAGTTGGTGTTGGAGTTGGTGTTGGAGTTGGTGTCGGCGTGGGTGTCGGCGTGGGTGTTGGTGTCGGTGTCGGCTCGGGGTCGTTATCGATGATCGTTACGACCGCGGTGGCGGGTCCGCTCGGCATCGCGCCGCTGACATTACTCAGGGTGACATTGAACGTCTTGGTCGGCGGTTCATTGCCCTCGTTTCCCGGATCCGTGTCGTCGGGAGGAATCAGCACGTTAATGTTCATGCTGGTGTCGGTCGGATTAAAGGTCAGATCGCCCGAGGCGCCGATGTAGTCGTTAGGCGAAACAGCCGTGCCGTCGCTCGTGGCATAGTGAACCGTGGCGCTTCCGCTGGTATCCCCGTTGCGCGTGACCGTTAAGGTGACACTGGGGTCGGTTTCATTGGCGCTGTAGCTGCGCGTCGACAATTGCACACAAGCCGCCGTCGGGGAGAGGAGTTGCCGGGCGATGAAAAACGGCGCGGCCAGGTTGGTCGCCGGTGAACTGGCGAAGAGAGTCGTGGTGCCACTTGGATCGACCTTGTAGATGCTGTTGGTGTTGGCACTGGCGATATAAAGGTTGCCATCAAGATCGAACTCGATGCCCCAAAATTGGACACCGGGCAGACTGGCAAATGTCCCAAGACTCTGGCCCGCTGGACCAAATCGTTCGATCGTTCCGAAATAAGTGGAGACGTAGAGGAAGCCGGAAGCATCGAACCGCAGGCTAATGGGTGAGTTCAGTCCGGTCGCAAAGAGCCCCTGGTCATTCCCGCTCGAATCGAATTTCCTCACATTCGCGCCGCCGTCGTTCACAACGTAGGCGAAGCCGTCGGAACCAAAGACAATATCGGTGGGCGAGGCGAGCCCTGAGCTGACGAAGGTGGAAGGGTTGCCAAAGGAATCGAATTTAAGGATACTGCCCGTGGAGGTGTTGGCGACGTAGAGACTTCCGTTTAGGTCGAATGTCATCCCATACGGGTTACTCAAACCGGTGCTGGAGTCGGCGAAGAGCGTCGCATTTCCGAGGGGATCGAATTTCGAGATGAAGTTCGCGCCATCACTGGCGTAAAGATTGCCGCTGAAATCGAAGGCCAGGCCTTTGGGGCCGCTTATTCCGGAGCTAGAATCCGCAAAGGTGCCGAGATCGACCCCATTGAGATCAAATTTCTCGATCGTGTCGTTGCCCGCGTTCGAGACATAAAGTCGCACCGTCTTGCATTTACCCGAGCTGCCGGCGTTGTAGAGCGCCGCAATTTCGGTGTCGGCCAGAACGCGACTGAACAGTTCCATCTCATCGATGCGGCCATGGAATAGTTCCGAGACGCCGTTGGGGAAGGCGCCGATGGTTGTGCGCGATGTGCTGACTCCGACGCTGCCGCCGGCATCGTTGGAGGGAAAATTGGAAGGGACAAGCGCGCCATCCAGGTAGAAAAGAATCTTCTGACCAGACGCGGCGTTTCCGTCGTAGGTGATGGCGACATGATGCCAGACTCCGGTCGTGATGACCGGGTTCAGGGTGGTGTAGGAGGTGTGACCAGAGGGCCCGAATACATCGGCGTCCAAATAGCCGCTGTTCACAAGCAGGCTGTAGCCGTTCGCAAAGTCGTAGTTACTGATGATGTCGCCAGGATTGGAAACAGCGACGGGATTGATCCAGGCATCGATCGTAAATGCGCTGCCGGGCAGATTGACCAGGCCCACATCGACGTATTGATTGATGCCATCAAGAATGAATGAGCGCCCCACCTTGCCGTTGGCGAACGTCGCCCCGTTCTTGAGCGTGCCATTATGGCCGCCTTGAATATCGATCGCGGTGTTGTCGCCCGGCCACCAATCGAGCAGCCCAGAAGGCGGAGTGACACATTCCGGTTTGCACTTACCCAAGCTACCGGCGTCGTAGATTTTCTGAAGTTCGTCCCCCGAAAGCGCGCGGTTGAAGGCTTCTACTTCGTCGATGGCGCCATTAAAGTTGCGGCCGTCAGGCGTGCCACCGATGAGGAATGGCGAGGCCGTGCCATTGATGTTTCCGCTTTGCGCATTGGAAGACGTGAGGACGACGCCATTCACGTAGATGATTACGCTTGGGTTGGCCGATCCATTGTAGACCAGAGCGAGGTGAGTCCAGACACCAGTTGGCGGGGTGTAGACGGCTTCCACGTCGGCGTTGTTTACCCGACCTGCCAGAGAGCCACCATTCCATTCCAGGACATATTGGATGGCGCCATCCCCCCATTTGCCGAAGAAGATCACTTCGTTCGTCATGTCCACACTCGGATTGACCCAGCCATCGATGGTTACCTCCGGGCCGGTCACATTCAGCTCCAGGGGATTGCCGATCGATTCAAAGCTTGACCCATTAAAGTGAAAGGCTTGCGCGACTTCACCGGTGGCAAAGGTCACGTTGCCCGATGGTGTGCCCTTGTTCCCATTTTGAATGTCAGTGGAACTACCATCGCCCGGCCACCAGCCAATCATGTTTGCCGGCGGCGGCGTGCAGGTTCGACATTTACCCAGGCTCCCCACGCCATAGAGGTCCGCTATTTCATCAGGACCAAGCGCGCGGCTAAAGACTTCCACTTCATCTATCCGGGCGTTGATATAAAGGCTATTGGCCGGAGAATCTCCCAGCCGGCCGCCGATGAAGAAAGGAGTGCCTTCGGAAGCGATACTACCGCTAACAGTCTGTCGCCCAATCTCTGTTCCATTCGCGTAGACGAATTCATTCGAACCATCGTAGACCATGGCAATATGAGTCCACTGCCCCGCCGGCGGAACAAAACCGGTGTGCAGAAAATGCTCAGTGCCATCCGAGGTTTTAATGCAGCCGGTTAAGTCGCCCAGGAGGAACAACGCATAGTCGTTTTGACCCGAGTTCGATTTGCCAAAATAAACACCGTTCTTACTGCTATCGTTCGGATTAACCCATCCATCGAGCGTGACCTGATTGCCCGTCAGGTCAAGAGAAGCGGGGGTTCCGATATTTTCGAAGTCGGAACTGTCAAAGTTAAACGCCTGGCCGACTTGGCCAACCGCGAAAGTCACATTTCCAGAGGGCGTCCCGTTGTTGTGGCCCACGATATCATTGGCGTTTCCCTCGCCTGGCCACCAGCTCACCATGCCCGCCGGTGCGGCAAGGCAACTGGTGTAGGCAAAGCCGATGCCGATGTTAGACTGATTGTCCGTGGTGTCGGTAACCGTGGTGGTGACCGTGAATTTGCCCGGGGTTGCATAGGTATGAGTTCCCGAAATGTCATAAGGTCCGTTGCCTGGACCGCCCGTGACCACGCCCGCGCTCGAGTTGCCGTCGCCCCAATCGATGCCGGCCGTGAAACTGCCGGCTACGGCCGTTGCTCTCGCCGTCGTGAAAGTGGCGACCATGCCATTGAAATTGTTACCAACAGGTGACTGAAACGTTCTGCTCGTGATCCCAATCTCCGAGAAGATGACCGTCATTGTCTGGCTCGCTGCGTCGCAGGTGCCGGTATTGACGCCACCCCAGTTGGAATTACCCGCCCCAATATTAGGACGAACGACGTATGAATCCGCGTCAACCGTGCAAGCGCAAACGGCGGAGGCCCCGTTCTCCGACGAGTTGAGCGTGGCATTGAGTTCGGTCGGGGTGATCGTGAACTGGGACGCCCCACAATTTATTCCGACATTCCAGGTCAACCCGCCGGCAGTAAACGAAGCGTCGGCCCCGTTTTTCATGGCGGTAGCAATCTGCGGGACAATCGTCGCATCGATCAAAGTCCGGCCGACTGGATCGAAGGTCCCGCGGATGGTAACACTTTCGTAGATCGACGGCGTCAAGCTCGCCCTGAAATTGACCCAGTCCTGTTCTGCCTGGCTGGAGGCGTCTTGACCGGCAGTGAACGATTCACTGTAAGTCTCTGCTTCCAGCAATCGCGGAAACATTACGGGCAAAGCAAAGGTCGCGAACAAAACGAAGAACGGCAGTCCGATGCGAGCAGATACGCGGGTCGATAATGATTTCATACAGGATCCTGGTTCTGACGATGAATGGCCTAACGAAAGTTGCCCGGGGAGGATCGACTGATGCTCCGTCCGCGCGGCGCGTTCGCGCCGCCGCGATCTCCGGCTGGAGAAGGGGGCAGGCATTTCTTGGGGGCTTACTGAAGTAAGAAACTGATTATGCGGACCGGACGCGAAGGCATTTTCATTCGCAATCTCCTTGGTTGAAGAAAATCATGAGAGAGGCGGTCGTGACACGATCGCCGTAGCTAACCCTGGATGGCCCTAGTGCGGCGTGTAACATGGGATACGGTCGAAATTTGTCGAAGGGTAGCCCGTCTTGTCGAGCTATTTCGCCCTTTTTTATTAGGTAAAGACCTGACGCGACAGATTTTTCCGCTAACGATCGGAATAGGAGTATCGGTGGCGGTTCCCGGGGAATTACGAGCTCTCTAGAAATGGATATCGATGTTGCCGCTAACGAGGAAACCGCCAGCGGAGCCGGGGCCGTGCCTAATGAATATCGATATTGCCGCTCGTTAGGGTGCCCCGGCGGAATAGCCGTTGCTGGCGCTGAGGAAGAATTGGTCGTTCGACGCGCCGTTATCGTAGACGTCGACGGTGAGGCTGATGGTGGGGCCGTGTTTGCCCAGCTTGGCCGTGCCGGTGAAGTGGGCGTGATTCCCGATGATGGTGACCGGGCTGAGCTTTTTGGTGGAGAAGGAGAACTGATGGGCCGGGTCACTGTAGGAAAGGAAGTGATGGCCGGGCTTGTCGTTCTGTTCGGAGAAGTCGAACGTAGCCTGACCGCCTGAGACAGCGATTGAGCCAGTGCCATGCCCGCCTGGGAGGACAGGCACACTCGAATTCTGGACGCGAGAAGTCGCGAGTAATAATCCTGCGGCGACCAGTGCCGCCGCGCGGGCATGCTCCTGCCCAACGCACGCAGCAGCCGAAACCTCGCGGCCGGCCAAGGCAGCTGTGATGGAGTCAGCCTCCGGCGCGCCCACAGTCCAACTTAATGGAAGACAATATTGCCGCTCGTTAGGTTGCCGCCGGCGGAGTAGCTGTTGCTGAGGCTGATGAAGAACTGGTCACCGCTGAATCCGCTGTTGTAGGTGTCGACGGTGAAAGAGATTCTCTGTTTCTTACCGATCCTGGCGGTGCCGCGCGCGGGAAAGCAGTGCCCTCGCCAGAAGGCAATCGGCCGTTCGCCTGCAGGCCGGGAAAACCGGCTAGTGAAACTGAATGTTACCGCTCGTGAGAGTACCGCCCGCCGAATAGCCCGTGTTGACGCTAATCGAGAAAGTGTCGGCGGTCCCGGGATTGCCATTGTCGGTCACGTTAACGGTGAAGTTCAGCTTCTGTTTGCCCATTTTGGCGGAGCCACTGAACTGGGCCTGATTTCCGGTGATCACAAGGTTGGAGAGTTTAGTGGTGCTGAAAGAGAGTTGCGCCGAAGAATCCGCGTAGGAGAAACTGCCCTTCACCTTCCCTTTAATGGTGGTGACATTGAGGCTGAAAATGCCCTGACCGCCCGCGCTCCGGATCGAACCGGTGCCATCCACTTCCGTGCCGGTCGGTGTTGGAGTCGGAGTCGGAGTTGGAGTTGGAGTTGGAGTTGGAGTTGGAGTCGGAGTCGGTGTCGGTGTCGGAGTTGGAGTCGGAGTCGGTGTTGGTGTTGGTGTTGGTGTCGGAGTTGGTGTCGGAGTTGGTGTCGGAGTTGGTGTCGGAGTTGGTGTCGGTGTCGGTGTCGGAGTCGGTGTCGGTGTCGGTGTCGGTGTTGGTGTCGGTGTCGGTGTCGGTGTCGGTGTGGGCGTCGGTGTCGGTGTCGGTGTCGGTGTCGGTGTCGGTGTCGGTGTCGGTGTCGGTGTGGGCGTCGGTGTGGGCGTCGCTGCCGTTACCCGGAACTCGCCGCCCAACGTATTCTGATGGGCCAGGTCCGGATAAGTCACACTGCTCAACTGCGTGCCTTCCTGTGAATACTGATAAAAAGTACCTTCCGTATTTTGCGAACCCATCCAGAGGGTTTGATCGGCGGGGTCCAAAGCAAGACAGGAAATGCCCGTAAACGGAACGGTGAACGAGGAGAGCAAGGTTCCGTCCTGGGCTCGATGTTCCACTGCGCTGGAGTGAAACGTGGCGATCCAGAGCGTGTTCGTGGAAGCGTCAAACGTAATGCCGAGATAATCGGACGGCGTGGAAAACAAGAGCTGCGGATTCGTCCAATCGGAGTTGAAGCTGTAAACCCCGCCGTGATTGAAATCGACTGAGTAATTGAATTGTGGCGGCAAGGCTGCATCGCCTGATCCGGAAGGCGCCGCTGTAGCGAACGCGCCGCTGGTCGTTCCGTCCCAGAAGGCGGCTTTGGCCACGGGATAAAGATAACTCACACCGGTGAACGTTCCGCTCAGCGAGTACTCCGACCCCTGGCTGGTCGTGCCCAAATAAAACGACCCGAGGTCCCGCACCGTGTCGGAGACGGCGAGGGCGTATTCGCCGACGCCCTGTTTATGTTGCTCGGTCCAGCTCGTGACGACCGCCTGTCCCTGGACGACCCAAATTTTCCCCTGATCCCCGGCGGTCAGATAATAGGGGCTGCGTGGGCCGAGGGGCGCTTCTGCCTCCGATCGTCCTGCGACCATGGCTGTAAGCGTGAGAAGGATCGCGAATTTTCTATTCCACATAAGAAGGAATGGGGGCCGATTTGATATTACGCACCATCCACAAAAACGCGCTCCGCGCAATCTCGATCGTATCCTTCGCGGTCGCCGGTTGCGGTCTGACCGTTTGTTTCGCCAATTTTTTCGCAACGTTTCCGTCTTCCGTGGGTCCAATCAGCAATGAAATCCCACCGGCTCGCTTTCCCGAAATGCGCTGTGGCCTTTATCAAGGTGCTGCAGGGCAGTTCTGTTCTCATGGTTGTCCTGATGACGATCGCGTTCTTCGCCGGTTGTGAAAATACCAGGCCGAAGAACCAGGCGGACCAAAACAGCATCCTGAAGGAGCCGGACAAGGGTCACGAGGTCCATGGTGAAGTGGGCGCGATGTATGGGCACAGCGGTTAGCCGCGGGTCAAGAGGTTGGTTGGGCTTTGGAGGAGTTTATCCAAGTCAGAGGAGCGTGGTTCCGGAAGTTCGACGAAGGTTCGTCGCGACGAAAAAATTCCTGGATTCATGGTTTCCAGATAGTTTCTTCTTCTGCTGTGCCTGCCGGGTTCCGGAAAACCCACAAGATCCGTGACGGCGCAGAACAAAAAATTCGGTATGGTGCCGTGATCTTATGGAGGCCGATTCAAAGAGCGCGAAGGCATCTGAATTCATGGAATTCTTGCAGGCCCACTCCGCCCGCCTGCGCATGAACCCTCCCACGCCCACGGCGCTGCACGAGACGATCGATTTCCTGAGCGAGCATCAGCCAGGCTGGCCGGCGGAGACTTCGCCGGAGGATTTCGCCAAGATTCTCGTGCAACGATATCCGGAGTTAAGGTTTGAATGGAGCGGCGCGGAGGGCGGCGGCGCGGCCGAACTGGAGAATGAGCCGGCCACGGACAAGCAAATCGCCTACCTGAAAGTTCTGGAAGCTCCGATCCCGGAATATCTCGGACTGCGGGAAGCCTCCGACCTGATCGACCAGTGGAAGGATCGCGTCAGCGTCGGGCAAAAGCGGCGCTTAGATTTCTACAAACTGGAATACGATCCGAAGATCACACGCGAACAAGCCACGGCCCTGATCGATGTTTACAAACAAAAACATCCGGAAAGCGAACAGGCCTATCAGGAGTGGAAAGCCCGTAGCGGCCTCACTTAATAAAGGGACCAGGCGTGGATCGCGTATCGCTGCTGGCCGGCTTCGAAACGTTGTTCCCGCTCGCGGTTGCGTGGGCCACGGGAGAGGAAAGGCGAATTTTGCGGGAGGGCGTGTCGCTGACCGCAAAGGAAACATGGGATGCGCAATCGCTTGGCGTTGGTCAGCTGGAACGCGTCCGTTTATTGCAGGTGCGAGAGATCCCGCGGCCGAACCACGACCTGTTACGGGCGGCCTGCGACGGGATTGATTTTCTCACGCCGGCCACGCGGGGGCTGGCGCTCGGTCATGGCATCTTCGTGCGCACTGATTGTTGGCGCGACCGCAGCCTCATCGCGCATGAGCTGGTTCATACGGCCCAGTACGAACGGCTCGGCAGCATCGAGTTGTTCCTGCGCCAGTACTTAATAGAGGTATTAACCGTCGGTTATCCCGAATCGCCGCTCGAACGGGAAGCGGTCACGAGGTCGGCCGGATTGCTTTCGATGTAGAGAGGGTGGCGCTCTGCCTGCCACGCCATCGCAGTGCGACGGCGGGTCGCCGTGATCGAGACATCAACGCTCAACGCCGAACGCCCAACTAAGAAGAGCGTGGTGGCACTTTAGCGTGCGAGGCCAGCTTCCTGCTTTGGGAACCGGGGATGGAGACCGGTCTGTTTGTTTCACAACTGGAAACATTGCTCCCGCTGGCGACCGCTTGGGCGACCGAGCAGCAGGAAAGGATTTTGCGCGAGGGCGTTCCTTTGACCGGAACGGAAATGGGCGATGCGCGCAAAGTGGGAGTTCGGGAGCCGGAACGAATCCGTCTCCTTCGTGTCGATGGCATTCCTTCTCCGGCTCATCCGGTCCTGCAGGCGGCCTGTCGCGCCACGCACTTGGTGCCGACCGAGCCGCGCGGGCTTACCCTTTTTTACGGAATATTTATCCAATCCGATTGCTGGCGTGCGCGCAGACTGATCGCACATGAACTTGTCCATACGGCTCAATACGAGCGCTTCGGGGGGATCGCGCCTTTCTTGCGCCAGTATCTGCTCGAGTGCGCCACAGTCGGCTACGCCCAGTCCCCCATGGAAAACGAAGCCCTCCAGGCGGCTGCCCGGTTGTGCGTTTCGTAACTGACTTTTGGCCATGTCGGCTGTAATCCGGAGTGGTGCACCCTCTGGCGCGGGAATAGAGTTGAAGCGCCCATGAATTTACTCCTGCAAACCAAGGAAGACGCCGAGATTCACTTCGGCAAGAAAGCGACCATGGCCGCGAATCTCCTGGGCATGGTCGCCCAGGGCGAAGAAGCGTTCGGCTTTTTGACGGGCGATATGACTCAGGGATTTGAAGTCACGCTCGGGATTTTTCAGGGGAAGACCCGTTACGTGGCCTTCAAGAAACGCACCGGCACATCGTGGGGAGAAGGCGATTTGCGGGCGGCTCTCATGCAGATCGGAAAATATTCCAATTGGTCGGTCAAAACGGGCTCGGATTTTTTCGATTACGAGGAAAAAACGGGTCGCGCCGTGGTGGCGGAAGCGACTGGCTGGCAAACGCCGCAGCGCCGTTATGCCTTTGTCTACGTGGCAGATGTGCCGGGAGGCATCGGCTTGCTTCCGGACAAGACGGCCATCGATCAGAAAGTCGGCGCCACTTCCTCCTAGGAATTTCTCGGCGAATGTGCGCTGGCCATCTCCGGCAGAACCGTCGGAGGAGCACGATTCTGGAGAAGAACCGATCCCGCTCCGGCAAACAGGGCGCAACGAGAAACCTTTTTCCGGGTTGAATGAATGAGGCCTTCCGCCAGTCTAATTTCGAGTCCTCCTGAGCGGTGTCCTGAGATGCCGCTTTTTTTGAGGTTCCAAATCTATGAAACGCACAGTCTTTTTTGATCACTACCGTCTGGCCAGCGAGTACGACGGAACGCCGGTGGTGATTGGCCGAGTTGGCGCCGCCACTATATATAAAGCG
>JBBRDU010000004.1:0-75939 GCA_038203615.1 Chthoniobacterales bacterium | reverse complement strand
GACATGCGGATATTTCTCGGTCTCGGCGATGCGTAACTGCGACTTCCCGGCTGCGCTGACGACCTCCCCAAGGATATGGACGAGCTCTTCCGGAGCGAAAATAAAAGACGAAGGATACGTCACGTCGTACTGGGTCAGAGTCACAAAATGGACCTGAGGGCGGGAGCCCTCGCGGTCGAATCCCTTAAAATCGGGAACGAGAAAAGCCTGGGAGAGTTGCCGGGCGCGGTCGGCCCTGAAGTTGAAAAACAAAACCGTGTCGCCGTCGCGGACTCGTCTTTCGTCGGGCAAAGCAAAAATGAGCGGCGGCATGAATTCGTCCGTCTCGCCGCCGCTGTAGTGGCGCTCGAGGGCCGCGCTCGGAGAAGACGGACAAAGTTCGCCGTGTCCGAGCACGACTGCGTCCCACGCCTTTTTCGTCCGATCCCAGCGCCGGTCGCGGTCCATGGCAAAATATCGTCCTACCACCGTCACGATTTTCGCGCTGCTTTCCCTTAACTGCTGCGCACATTTTTCGAGACACTGCGCGCCGCCCGTGGGGGAGGCGTCGCGACCGTCGGTGAAAGCATGCACCAGAATCTGGTCCACGCCGGCGGCCCGGGCGGCGTTGGCCAGAGCGACCAGGTGCAGATAGTGGCTGTGCACCCCGCCGTCCGAAACCAGGCCGAGCAAATGCAAGCGGTGTCCCCGCGCCGCGGCCAGAGCCGTCTGTAACGGTGTGTTGCGCGCCAGATCTCCATCCGCGATCGCCTTGTTAATGCGCGTCAGATCCTGGTAGACAACGCGGCCGGCTCCGAGGTTGAGATGGCCCACTTCGGAGTTGCCCATCTGCCCTTCCGGTAATCCGACATCGAGCCCGCTCGCGCTCAACCGCCCCACCGGATATTGAGCATGGAGTTTTTCGTGGAATGGCGTGCGCGCCAGCAGGGTGGCATCGCCGTTTTTTTCCGCCTGGGCGGGACCGCCTGGATTAATTCCCCAGCCGTCTCGGATCAAAAGCATTACGGGGCCTGCCATGGTGGCGAAACTGTGGCGACGATTGCGACCGCGAACAAGCGGTTCTTTCGTTGACAACGAGGAAGCCGGGCATCTACATCGCCAGCATGAAATGGCGCAACCAACTGCTCGCGCTGTTCTGCCTGCTGGTCTTCATCGCCCTGGGCATTCTCTATTTTCAGCACTGGGTCGTGCAAAAACCTTTCGGAATTATTCTCTTCATCGGCGAAGGACTGGCCCCGCAACGGCTGGCCTCGGCCCGCCTCTACGCGGGCGGGGCCGATGCCAAACTCGCGCTCGACTCGTTGCCGCACCTGGCCTTGCTCTCCAACTATTCCAAGGACTTTGCCGCCCCCGATCAGGCCGCGGCCGCGACCGCGCTGGCGACGGGCACGAAAGTGAATAATCGCGCCGTGGCTCTCGACGATGAGAACAAGGCCCTAACGAATCTGATCGAGCTGGCCCGGGCACGGGGTCGCGCCACCGGGCTTATTACCGATGGCCAATTGACGAACGCGACCTGCGCTGCGTTTTACGCTCACCGGACAGACGCGGACGATGCTGACGCGATTGCGGCGGAGTTTGCCAGCAAACGGCCGGTGGATGTAGCCATGGGCGGCGGTGTCGCTCATTTTTTGCCCCAGGCAAAAGGGGGCGAGCGCGCCGACGACCGGGATTTGTTGCTCGAGTTACGGCGCAACGGCTTTGACCTCCTCCGGACCAGAGCAGAGCTGGAGGGTTTCCCGGCCTGGCGTCGTCCAAAATTGCTCGGCGCTTTTGCCAATGCCGAAATGGCATTCACCAATCAACTGGAAGCCAGGAAAGATCAGCCCGCGCTTTCCGACATGGTGCGGCGCGCGGTCGAACTCCTGCAATACAACGCGGGCGGATATTTACTGGTGGTGGACGCCAGCCTCATGGGCAAAGCCGCCCGGGAGAACATGGCGGAGCGAACGCTCGCCGAAACCATCGAGCTCGATCGCGCGGTGGCGACGGCGCGCCGCTACGGCGGACCGCGCTGCACGGTTGTGGTATGCGGAGATGTGGCCGTGGGCGGGTTGAGCCTGAATGGCTTTCCCTTCCGCAAAGACAGCGGCATCGCGCTGCTTGGTTTGAATTCGGGCGGTCAGCCCTGGCTAACCTGGGCGACCGGGCCCCACGGATCCCGCTCCTATGGCAGCCCGCGAACCTCCCCCGCCCCCACTTTCGGGGAGCAAACCGAAATGTCACCGGAGTATCTCGAACCCGCCGCCGTTTACGACCAGGCCGCGCTCACCACGGTGGATGATGTCCTGGCCCTCGGAAATGGGCCAGGAAGCGAAGCGGTCCAAGGCTCGCTCGACAACACGGCCGTCTTTAAGATCATCCGCGATCAACTCTGATCGCGGAAAGGAAAAAGCCCGCTCACACGGCCGGGGCCGGAAGAGCGGGCTTCGAATTCCAGGGCCGAGTTACGGACTGAGCGGCAGAAGCTCGGGCACAAAGGTGAAGGGAGGAGGAGGAGGCAAAGCTGGCGGCGGACCTTCCGCCGGACTCTCCGGTCCCTCTTCCGGCATGTCTTTGCTGAAGTCTTTGCCGCTCCCGAGATCTTTCCCCTCGGCCACGGTCTTGCCATCGGATTCAATGCCATCCCGCGAGGAGGCGGACTTGTTGGCCGCGATTAGATTACCGGTTCGGTTGCCTCCGAAGGCGGCGATTTCGGCCACGGAGAAAGGCGCATCGGAATCGGACGCACCGGTCCACTTGACCAGAATGTAGCGGCCGGTCGTTTCCGGAAAATCAATGGCTGCGCGTCCCGATCCGTCACTGACGGATCCGACGGCTTTTAGACTGGCCAGGGCCGCGGCATCCAGTTTGAGCGTCTTGGTTCCATTGGTCGGATGACCCGGCAGGGATTCCAGCACATAGAAGTCGACGTTGCCCGGGCGCGGCGTGTAAAGCGCGGTGATGCGGCGCAGGGTCGTCACCTTCCCGAGATCGATCACGGCGGTTGGCTCCGGATCACCGGAGGCGAATTTGTAAGTCGTGGCCGACTGGTCGTCGATCATGTTGTTGGCTTCGCGAATTTCGCGGCCCGAGCTGACGTAGAGGGCGCGCGCTCTGGCATGCACGTCGGTCAGGTTATAACTGATGAGAGCGAAGCTGCCGGTGTGCTCCAGATCCTGCGTGCGCGCACGGGGCATGGTGAAAGCCGCGACATTGGGGGTGGAGTAAACGCCCAGGGCGGCGATACGACCCGGCTCGGTCACGTTAAAAGTGAGCTTCACGTATTTCGCTTCGCTGGGGCCGACCTTGGCGTGCACGATATCGCCAGTCAGCTCCTGTTCGGAGAGCACCCGCCATTGCGCGCTTTCCGCGGGCAGCTTGGAATTGGACGTAGCGATCGTGACGCTGCCTTTTACTCCGTGATTGAGGAAGGAGACGTTGGCGATGTTTTCGATTTTCGACAAAGTGATGAGCAGAGTTTTGCGGCCGCTGGAAAGGGCATAGCCAGTGGTCGGATCGTCGCAGAGCAAGGCGGCCTCGGACGTATTACGGTCCTCGCTGGTCGAACTAAGCTGAAGTTGAGAGGCAGGCTGGCCTTCCGGCGCGGCTTCGACCTGCGCGCCAAAATGGTAACGCGCAAGATTTTCCGGGTAGGCCGGAGCTTGTTCGACCGTGATGGGCGGAACCTTTTGCAAGACCAGCTCATTCGCGACCAAGGCGCTGCCGCCGAGGAAGGAGAGGCCGCAGGCGAGACTACACACTTTGAAGAGACGAGAAGAAGGAGAGGATGCGCTCATAATTTCCATAGCTACAAAAACGATAATAGCCACCTCGCTCCCGCTTGGCAATAAAAAAGTGGGCCTAGCCCCAAGTTTTTGCCCTCGGCAGGCACCCAGCCCCGCCCGCGTCCGCACCCCCTTCAAACCTGACCGGCTGCGTTCTTTTCGGAAAAGCGAAAACCGTGTGAGATCTTCTCCTCACGCGGTTCAAACTCGCAGTGCTAACACACTGCACCTAACCCAACCATCTGCTAATTCTTGGCGTAAAGTAATGTGCTGCTGGCGGCACGGTATTTTTTGGCCCCGGCGTAGGCATAAAAGGGAATGTAAGCGCTACTGCCCAGCTTTTCGGCGCGGCAGGCCCTCCAATTGATGGTGGGATCGAGGACGTAACTGGCTCCGTCGGTCGTCCATTCCAGCCAGGTGTGCGTCTTGCGGCTCATCCAGGAGCGCTTGCCAATGACCAGGCGGACATTGTGCGCGCCGTTGGCGGACATCCGATGGTAGAGGGCGACGGCCTTGCCTTTGCAATCGGCGGCGGCGCCGGTGGCAACTTCACTCGGCGTCTTCCACTCGCTACTGAATCCGTAGGGGATGCCGCGCAGATCCTGGATCCAATGATTGACGACGGCGAGGGAGAGGCTGTCATGATGGGTGACCCCTTTGGTAAAGAGGACGGGCTGGATACGAGTCATCTGTCGGTCGTAAGGGGTGGAGGGGACGCTCAAGAAGATGGGCTGAGCGAATCCGGAAACGGTGGAGAGACAGATCATGGTAGCGATGAGGGCGCAGATCTTCTTGGCGTCGAAAGGTTGAATGCTTATCATAATCATAGTAATTATGAATTCTATGAGCACTGGCCGTGCCAATGGTGAAATCGTGCCGGCCCCGTCCATTCCCGGATCTCCCGTCGACCCATCCGAAAAGGGCTAGGCTTACGCCCTGACTCGCACGGGGTCGCAGCCCGTAGGGAGCAGACCAGCCCCAGCCATTCGACGGCTCCGCAGAGCGTCGCCCTTCCGGATCAGGGCCGAAAAAGGCAACAGCCACGGATAAACACAAATTTTCACGGATGAGGGCAGGAGGGACCTGGCGCTGCCATGTCGGTACACCCATGGACACGAGCGGAGTGGACGCCGCAGCGCGGCGTCCCGACCTATCGCGTCTCAAAAGGTTGTGTGGTTCAAGGAAGGTTAAGAAAGCTTCCTCACGATTGTCATCCTGCCTGCCCGCCGTGGCGGGAGCGAAGGATCCCACTGACAGCGCGAAGATCACACACGTCACCTCGCGTGACGCCCAACGCCAATGGGAGGTCCGCACTCCGCCCCGTCGTGACCCCCGCGAGTCGAGATGACAAGCACGATGCGACACCCGCCGCACGCTCTCTGCTCCGGTCGCACGAAACAACCTCTTGAGACTTCACACCTACCAATGATGCGTAGGTTCGGCGAATCCCGGCGGTCACAGACCGCCGCTACAGCCTGGTGGAGCGAGACGCCACAGTTTACCTGCTGCGGCGGGAGTCGACGAATCCCCGGCCCAGTCGCAGTGCCTAAAAAATGAAGAAGGCGCCGGCTACGGCTTCTCGTAGGGCAGACTCTTCTCGTAGCGCTGCAGAGCGCGACGTATTTCATCGGCCAAAGGAAAATTTCCGCCGCTCGTGGCGAGATCGAGGGCGTGCCGGGCCGCCGCCGTGGCTCTGTCGAACTGGCCGGTTTCGGCATAAGCGGCGCCTAACGTGTGCAGAACCAACGGGTCATTTCCCCCCGGCAAATTCCTGGCCTGCCCGACCAACTGCAGGGCTTCGGGACCATTGCGCAGCGATTTTCGGGATGCACTCACCAGGGCCCAGCCCAGGTTGTTCAAGGCTGCGACGGAATTTGGGGAAAGGGCCACGGCATTCCGATAATGCCAAATGGCTTCTTCCTCACGGCCTTCTTGCAGCCGGATATTGCCCAGATTCAGATGGGCTTCCCAAAGGTCGGGCGATAGGGCGAGCGCCTCTTCATAATGATAAGCCGCCGGGGTAATGTCTCCTTTCTGTTGCAGGGCACGGCCCAGATTATAATGCGCATCCGCATGCCCGGGTTGCCATTTCAAGGCCTCCTCGTATTGCGCGATGGATTCGTCCCCACGGTCCGCCGCCAAAAACGCATTGCCGAGCGCAACGTGCGCGTCGGGATCATTCGGCCCCAGTCGCAGCGAGACCTGGCATTCGGCCATGGCGCGATCGACCTCTCCTTTTTGGAGAAGGGCGTTGCCCAGGTTGTAGTGCGCCTGCGCAAAGTCCGCCTCCAACTCAATCGATCTCTCATAATTCTGAATGGCCTGACCAAAATCGCCGCGACGGGCCAGTTCGATCCCAAGATTGTTATAGGCCATCCAGCAGGCCGGATTTTTCGCGATCGTGCTTCGCCATAACGTTTCCACATCGCGGTAGGTGGCGCTTTGTCGCCAGGTCAGGGCCGCCAAAATGGCGACGACGCTCAGGCTGAGGGCAGTCGAAATCATCCGGTGCGCGGCTCCTCTCCCGGCCCAACGGGCCAAGCCGGCCGCCACCAGCGCGATCGGACCGATGCAGGCAAGGTATTGATAATGATCCGCTACGTAGGTGTAGCGGAAGGTGTAAAGCATGATGAAGCCAAGAACGGGACCGAGAGTTGCGACGAAGAAAAGGGCGGCCACTTCGAAGCCCCGACCAGTCCGTTGGCGCAGGAATACGATTGCGGTCGCGACGGCCAGGCCGGCGAAAAGCCACAGATAGTCGGATGGATTGGCCGACGAGATTCGCCACTGCGGATAGATGAATGTGAGATTCACCGGCCAGAACAGTTTTCCGAGATAAAACCAGGTGGCGCGACTCGCCAACAAAAGCCGCTCGACCGGGGGGAGAGCGAAGAGCGCTCCGCGCGTGCCTTGGTGATATCGCTCCCACCAGATCGCGACCGACCCCATGGCCAGCCCGAGCAGGACGAAGGGAACAATCTGAACCAGTCGAGACTTTGTGATCGGCTTTTTTTTGAGCCAGAGGATGAGGAGAAGAGCAGCCGGGAGAGTGGACGCAGTGCTCTTGGCTGACAGTGCGACCAGGAAACATAAGAGGGCAGCGGCATAAAAGCGCCAGCGACGCTTCGCCTCCTCATCGAGAAAGGCAACCCAGGCGATCAGGGTGAGCAGAAAGAAAAATCCCATGAGCACATTCTTCAGTTCCGTGATCCAGGCGACTGACTCGACCTGAACCGGGTGGAGAGCGAAAATGGATGCGGCCAGGAATGCTCCTGGAATCTTGAGCCGGGCGAGCAGACGCCAAACGAGCAGCGCGTTGGCGATGTGCAGAACAAGATTGACCCAGTGGTAGCCGGTTGGATTCAGTCCCCAGAGGCTCCGCTCGACTCGAAGCACGGTATAAGTGAGCGGAAAATACTGGGAGGGAGCGTCGAGGGAGAACCAGATCCGTTGCAGGCCATGGCCGGCCGTGAGGAGAGGGTTCTTCGTGACATAGTCGTCGTCGTCCCAAATGAAGCCTCCGTGCCAGGCACTGTGATAGGCCAAGGCGGTGGCGAGGGCGAGAAGCAGCGCCAGCAAACAGCGGCGGATATGCGGTGACGTCTCGAGCATCAGAAGTTGGTCGTAAGATTACCACATATCGGGCTTGGCCCTGAGCGGTTACTGAGAAGGCAGGAGCAATCGGCCAATGGAGGGACAACATGCGTGGGGTGGACGCCGCCGCGCGGCGTCCCTACCGATGCAGCCTGTACAAACAA
The DNA here is from genome assembly GCA_038203615.1 of Chthoniobacterales bacterium. GTDB lineage: Bacteria > Verrucomicrobiota > Verrucomicrobiia > Chthoniobacterales > UBA10450 > JBBRDU01. Next base: position 68,414 of record JBBRDU010000004.1, on the reverse strand, counting down.
GCGGCCGGGTTTGTTTCCAAACCCGGCCGCTGAGATTTTGTCGTTAGGTCGTCTTAGAAGCGTTTCTTGACGCCGACATACCAGAACCGGCCTTTGGCATTGGCGGTCTGTTCGTCGTAACCGTTTTCGAAGGCAGCTGCCACAAAGGGAGGCTGTTCGTCGGTTACGTTCTCGCAGCCCACGATGAGGGTGGTCTTATCCAGCCACGCTCTCCAGCCGCAGGGATTGTATTCCGCGGTGGAAACCGGCATGACGTTTTTGTCTTTGCCGTCCTTCATCTTCACGTTCTTGCCGCCATCTTTGGAGAGGCCAGCCACGTCGGAAGCCGCTGTCGGCGCCGGCATGTTGAAGGTGTATTGGGCGAGCAGATCGAGGGTGATCCATTCACGAACCTTGCGATCGAACTGCCCCTTAGTGATACCGGGTCCGAAACCGTAGGTATCCCAGTATTGGCCGGTGTAGTGCACCGTCGCACCGGCATCGAGGCCGCCCAGCCAGGAACCTTCAGGTCCATCATAGAACATGCTGGCATACCAGCGGTTATGCGTGAAGGAACCGCCGCCGTTCGCGCCTTGGAAGCCGCCGCCAAACTTTCCGACCACTTGCGTTTGTCCGGCGCCGGGGATGGTCTGGATCTTGATGCTGTCGATATAGGTTCCATTGAAGGTGGTGGTCAACGTACCAAAGTCCCCATGACCGAACCGCGAGGTCTCGAGGGTGTAAACCATTTCGTAGTCATACGCCACCTCGATAAACCGGCCGAGGTTCTGCTCGGGCGTGTTGACCAAAAGGATGGCGCCCCCTGGCCCATCGCGCTGAACGAACGTCGTGGTCTGCGGGCCGGGTCCTCCAGTGAAGGTTGGGAACGTCCCCTTATTCGCTTCATCAATCACGAACTGCGCATCGAGTGCCGTGGTAAAGCCTCGGATATCGAGGTGCACATAGTCGACGCTCATGGTCAGGCCTTGGAGGGCGCTCCACCACTTGCCGGGCGTGATGACGCCACCGATGGTGTATTCATACGCGGTTTCCGGCTGGAGAGTCGGGTTACCCAGGAAATGCTGTTCAACCTGCGGTTCCGTGCCGGAGCCACGAACCGGGTCTCTGACATTCGGAAAGGATTGAGAAGTCCCGGAGAACAACTCACCCAGCGTAGGAGCGTGGAACGATTCCACGTAAGTCGCCCGCAGCGTCAAAGCCGAGTCGAGCGGCTGCCACCGGATGGAGAACTTCGGCTTTTCTGTATCACCGAAATCGCTGAAGTTTTCATACCGCTCCGCATAGGTGACTTCCAAACTGTAGAAGGCCGGGAAGTTCCAGGTCGGGCTCGTGATCGGGACTCGCACTTCCCACCAGGCTGACCAGACGTCGCGGCTGCCCTTAGTCGGGGCGAAGTTGGTCGCACCAGTCGTTTGCCCGGAAGAGGTCAACGCGTCCGGTTGATCGCTGGTGTGCTCGGTGCGGTGCTCCGTGCCGATGGCGAAGGAAACCGGGCCGGCCGGGACATTGAAGAGGTCACCGTTCACCTTGGCGTCTTCCAGCATTTCACTCGTATCACCGATGTGGTTGGTGGTTACGAAGATGCGGCGGATGACGGAGGGTCTGTTCAAGTTGATGCCGAAGGGGTTGAAGGCGGTGGCCGGATTGGTATCGAGCAGCGCGACGCGCAGAGCATTATTGTTGACGATGCCGCCGAAGCGCTCGACACGATGATCGTCGTTATAGCGGAAGCCCATTTCCCAGTTCCAGGTCTTCAGATAATCACCGAATTCACCCAGGTTCCCATTAAGGCCGGCGGTGAAGATGTAGTTATCCGTCGTAATTTTGTCGGTGCGCAAGCCCGCTTCGAGCCCACGATAACGAACGCCTGTGGTGAATCCCGTCCCGGCAGGGGCCGCGCTGGCCTGCGTGTTTGGGAAAAGCGGGTTGAACCCGCCGTTCGAAATGTAGTTTGGGATCAGGAACGGATTAAATGCGTTTTGGATCGGAACGCTGATACCGGTCGTGCTGATGCCGAACGGGTGACCGCCTGTTGCAATCAACAATCCGCTTGTAACTCTATTACCGCTCGCGTCCGTCCAGACGTCCGGCGTAAAGGGAGCCGGAGCGAGAGCGCCATCAAAGAAGGTGCGAACGTATTTAAAGTCTGCGAAAGCGGTCAGATACTTATCGCAGATGTCGCGGTTGAATGACCCGTAGAAATACTGGCGATCAACCGCTGACACCTCAGGCGTCAGGTCGGCGAAGTTAAAGAACAAATGTTCGTTCGAAATCAGTCCGCTGCTGCGCCTAACGTATTGCGGATCGTTTTCCCTGTTGGGGAAAGCGTGCGGGGTCGGGCCGCGCAGACCGCCGTTGAGCTGCGGGCGGAACTGGAAGCCGGCGATACGACCGGCAAAGTTACCAGAACGCACGTCGCCGCCGCCAAACGGGACATGGTTGGCGTCATGGGAGACGTTCACATCCCGCGAGAAGATGGCCGCACGGTTATACCAGCCCGCATAGACGACGATGTTCGTCTTGTCGTCGCCGGTGCCCGCCAGGAGGTAGCCGGTCTCTTCGGCCGCGTCATTGGCAAACCCAAGATTGGTGTTGCCATAACTGGCGTAGACTTCCAAGCCACGGAAGCGGTGAATGAGGTAAACGTTGACCACACCCGCGACCGCGTCCGCGCCGTAGTTGGGCGAAGCGCCGTCTTTCAGGATGTCGATGTGATCGATCAACCCGAGCGGGAACATGTTGAAGTCGGGCGAATTGCTGGCGAAACCAACGTTGGCGAGACGACGGCCATCCTGCAGGATCAAGGTCTCCTTCGGATCGATACCGCGCAGGTTGATACGCGTGCTGCCGTCACCACCATTGGTGTTGTTTTCGTTGACACTCGAACCGGTGGCGGACGGGATCTTCTGAATCAGATCCGTGGAGGTGCGCACACCGAGGCGGGTGATATCGTCGCGGCGGTAGGTATCGACCGCGTTCGGGCCGACTTCTTCCGCGGTCGGAATATTAGATCCGGTGACGATGACTCGCTCGACCTCGGCTTGGGAGCCGGTGGCCGGGGCGCCAATATTGGTGCCCGTGGTGGGAGCTACCGGGGAAGGCGAAGGCGCCTGCGCGAAAGCGTTTGAGAGGATGAAAACCGGAAGTCCGAGAGCGAGCGCAAAGGCAACGCGAACGGATCCCAACGGTTTTAGCACTTTTCTGATCATTAGTTTCTCCATGGGTTTGGTTAGGTTTGGGGTAGGCATTAATTAAGAATCACCGCTCTGACAAGGCTTTTTTTAAAAAATCTTTGAACGACCGGCCCAGGCGTGTGTCGCGCAGACCCATCGTTTTTTGCTGTTTTAGCGGAACGAGGCCGGGCTGCCTAGGAAAAAATTGATAAAGTTTAAAAAAGTCATGGGACAGGGCGCGGGGCTTGGGCTCAGCCAGTTTCGTGCCCCCTGCCTAGATATGGGAAATTCGGCCACTTTCCCGCTTTCCCTGCGGCCATTCCATTCGCCTCCCGACGGTCCTTGGCGCCTTCCTTTTTGAGACCTTCGCCTCCGCGCATTCGTTAGGCAAGAGGGCCCCGCCGCCAGACCCGGCCTCGAGGCGGGCGCAGGGCCACCGCACCGCTTCATCGGCGCATCCTGTCAGCGGTTTCAACCGCATCGCTCTTTCGCCATCGTGGTCGAAGCACCCGATCTGCCCGGATCCAGGCTGGCCTCTCTGTCTCTCCCCTTTTTCCGCATTGGCATCATTCCTTCAATACGCGTAAAAGTTTCGTCATGTTCACCGGTTTAGTCGAGGAGGTCGGCCGGGTCTTATGGATCCGCGCGACCGACCACGGAGTGCAGCTGGAAATCGCGGCGCCGCGCCTCGCTCCTCTGGCCCGAACGGGCGACAGCATCGCCGTGAACGGTTGTTGTCTCACCGTCACGGCGCATCGCCCGGAGCAGGTCACGTTCGATCTTCTGACTGAGACGCTCAATCGCACCAACCTGAAACAACTGCGCCGCGACACACTCGTTAACCTGGAGCGCCCTCTCCGGGCTGAGGGAAGCCTGGGTGGTCATTTCGTGCAGGGACACATCGATTGCGCGGCGCCCATCCTCTCCTTCGAACAGACCGGCAAAGACTATCGACTCGAGGTGGAACTCCCGGGGGAATTTGCCCATTACATCGCCTACAAGGGTTCGGTCGCGCTCAATGGCATCAGCCTGACCGTGGCCGACCTGTCGCCCGGCCGTTTCGCGGTTTGGATCATTCCGCACACGCGGCGCGCCACCAATTTGCAGAGCGCCCGGCCCGGTGAGCAGATCAACATAGAGTTCGATATCCTGGCCAAATACGTGGAGCGGATGCTCTCCTCCCGGCTCCCCGCCGGTTAGGCCCTAACAAGCACGCGGTACATTATATAGAGAGGCGCAATTACTTGGCGCCGAGCCCGAGCAGGACCGCCGGCACCGTCCGGAGGAGAATCTTGAAGTCGAGCGCTAACGACCAGCGGTCGATGTAGTCCAGGTCGAGCTTGACCCAGTCGGCAAAGTCCTGGACCTGGTTGCGGCCACTGATCTGCCACAAACAGGTCAGACCCGGCTTGACGCTGAGCCGTCGCCGTTGCGCCGTGTTCTCGAATTTTTCCACCTCATAGAGCGGGAGGGGACGCGGGCCGACCAGACTCATGTCGCCCAGCAGCACATTGGCCAACTGCGGAAGCTCGTCGAGGCTGGTGCGGCGCAGCCACCGGCCAAACGGCGTGATGCGCGGATCGGCATCCACCTTGAAGACGGGGCCGTTCATCTGGTTAAAGGGCTCCAACTCGGCCCGGCGCATCTCGGCATCATCCGACATCGACCGGAATTTGTACATGACGAATGGTTTCCCGTGCTTCCCGGCGCGGCGCTGTTTAAAAATGATGGGCCCGGGCGAGGTGAGGCGGATGCCGATGGCCACCACGGCCATGGGCAGGACGAAGAGAAGGAGGGCGCCGAATGCTCCGACCCGGTCGATCACACCCTTGATGAAAAGGGTCCAGGAGACATCCGGGGTGGAGCGGAAGACAAGCATGGGCCGCCCGGCAAAGGCGTCAAAGTGCGGCTTGGCGATGGATGTCCGGATAAAATCGGCTGCCAACCAGGCGGGCACGCCCTCCACCTCACAGACACCGATGGCTTCCTCCACGCGGTTGAGCTGGCTGTGGCCAGCGGCGAAAATAACGCGAGCCACGGAGTGCCGGTGCATGGCCTCGATCAGGTCGGAGAGGGGCTGTTTCTCAATGTCGATACGCCCGGCCACGTCCATGAGCAACTGTTGCTCGGGAGTGAAGGATTGTTCGAGGGCGGCAATATCCTGGGGCGAGCCGGCCAGCAGAACAGGCTCGCGCAACTCTCCGCGCAAGGCCCGCCTCCGCACGTGCTGGACGATGATGCGTTCCTTCACCAGCAGCATGGCCAGGGCGATGCCTCCGAAGAGGATCGGGACGGAACGATTAGCGAGGGGCAGGCGCAGGAAAATGACGCAGGCGCCCACGATCACTCCGAGGTAAATCATGGCCCGGAGGATTTGGGCGATCGATTTCCCCTTCGTTTTGTCGATGGGCGAACTGTAGAATCCCTGCAGGTCGAGCAGGATGGGCCCGAACAACATGACCACGATAAGCAACCATGAGTAGTTGCCGAAGCGGTCGATAGACTTCGATAGATTGAACCAAAGTGTGCTGTAAAGTCGAAGCGTGTGCGCAAAAAGGAGCGAGAACGCGAGCAGGAAAGAATCGATCAGCTGCTGGACCTGGGTGCTGAGTTCCTGTTTGCGGGCGAGCATGCGAAAGAGACGAAGGTTTGATTCTCCCTCAAACCCTTGGGGGAATAGTTAACATATGGCAGCCGAGAGCCCGGTCAAAGTGCCGGCCAAACCGCCGTGTCAAATTGTTGGGGTCATCGCCACCGGCGCCGACTTGGCCATGGCCCTGGCCATGGCGGAGCCGCCCGATCTTTTTGAGCTTCGTCTCGATCATCTTTTCCCCATGCAGGAGGAAGTGGAGAAACAAATCGCGGCCCTGCCCGCGCCGCTCATCGCGACCGCCCGGCATCCGGCCGAAGGCGGAGCAAACGCGCTGTCCGGCCCGCGCCGGCGCGAGCTGCTTTCGCGCTTTCTGCCACACGTTCGGTATGTCGATGTTGAGTTGCGTTCTGCCGAATCTTTCCACTCGCTTTTGAACTCGTCGGACCACCGAAACGTCGCGCGCATTTTTTCGCTGCACGACTTCGATTCCACGCCCACTCCGCGCAGTTTGCATGCCAAGGCGCGCACCGCGAAATCTCTGGGCGCGGCCATCTTCAAAGTGGCCACCCGCACCGACACCGCCGTGCAACTAGCCCGTCTGCTCGAATTCATTTCCCACGACGAGGCCGAGATGGCCGTCAGCGTCATGGGCATCGGCCAGCTTGGCGCGGTCTCCCGCGTGGTTCTGGCCGGATGCGGTTCGACCATGGCCTACGGCGCGCTGGCCGCTGCGCAGGTGGAAGGTCAGCTGTCGGTCCGGCAACTGCAGGAGACATTTCGCATTCTGGGGCTCCGCCATTAAAAGTCCGCATCTCCGGCAATCTTGCGCCGCTTGCCCACCGGCTGCGCCTGTAGCTTATTAGGCCAGACATGGAAGCGCCCGCCCTTTTTCCGGAACAAGTGCCAGTGAACCCGTTACCGGAGCAGGATCGCGGCAACCGAAAGCGGCTTACCCATGGCGAAGACACAAGGCAACGGACCATCGCAGCAATCCTTGGAAGCCGGTCTCGAGCTGTACCGCGAAAAACCCCCGGTCCCGCCGCGAGATTCTCACCATCGCATTGACGCTGTGACGGAAAGTGATTCGACGGGTTCTCAGCAAAATAGGGCAGGCGCGTTACGCGTCGGTCTCTGGATCCTGCTGGCCGCAACGATCGCGGTGACGATCTTCGTGCGCGTGCGTTTTATCGAGCTACCGCTCGAGCGGGACGAAGGCGAGTACGCCTACGCTGGCCAGCTGCTTCTGCAAGGGATCGCGCCGTATCAGCTCGCGTATAGCATGAAGTTCCCGGGCACGTCTGCGGCCTACGCGGCCGTCATGTCGGTGTTTGGTCAAACGACGTCGGGGATTCATCTCGGTCTCTTGTGTATCAATCTGGCGACGGCTTACTGTGTGTTTCTGCTCGGTCGTCGACTGCTCGGTACGACCGCAGGCGCGCTCGCCGCGTGCTTTTACGGAGTGCTCTCGCTGAGCCCGTGGGTGGCCGGTCTGTGCGCCCACGCCACGCATTTTGTGATGCTGGCAGTGCTCGCCGGCGCGCTCTTATTGCTGCGACCCGTCGTGCGCATCGGCCACCTCGTCGCGGCCGGCTTGTTGTTCGGCATGGCGATCTTGATGAAGCAGCCGGGCGCACTCTTCGTTCCGCTCGGCTGGGGGGCGATATTTCTGGCTGATCGCCGTGCGTCGCTCAACTGGCCGCGGATGATCGCAAGAAACCTGATTTTTACCGCGAGCGTAATAACCCCGATCGCCGCGATGTTTCTCATTCTATGGCGCGCGGGCGTGCTCGCGCGCTTCTGGTCCTGGACGGTCGATTACTCGCGGTCCTATGGCAGCATGTTGTCATTATCCGATGGCGCGCACCTGCTGACGGAGCGCCTCCCGAGCGTGGTGGGTCCGGTGTGGATGATTTGGGTGCTCGCGGCAGTGGGCGTGCTCTGCGTATGGACGAGAGCGGTGCGGCCAAACGCGCCATTTCTGTCCGGCTTGCTGGTCTGTTCAGCCGCAGCTGTCTGTCCGGGCTTCTACTTTCGCGAGCATTATTTCATCCTGCTTCTTCCAGCGGTCGCGCTGTTGGCGGCGGTCGGGGTGACAGCGCTGGTGCGGTCGAAACCGACAAACGCCATCGCGGGTTACGTCATGCTGCTGCTGGCAGCGACTGCGCTCGCGCTGCCATTATGGCGCGATCGCGCGCTGCTTTTCAACCTGCCACCCGCTGCGGTCTCGCAGGCCCTCTACTGGCCCAATCCGTTCGCGGAGGCGATTCGCGTCTCTCAGTTCATCCGCGAGCGAACGAACGCTGGCGACACGATCGCCGTGCTTGGATCGGAGCCGGAAATTTATTTTTACGCGCAGCGCCATTCGGCGACCGGATACATCTACACCTACCCGCTGATGGAGCCGTACACGCGAGCTCCAGCGATGCAACGCGAAATGATCGACGAGATAGAAAGAGCACATCCAAAATACGTGGTTGTTATTGGTGTCGAGGCATCATGGCTCAGGCGGCCGGCGTCGGACCCAACGATCTTCAACTGGACGAACGAGTATTGCGCAAACGAGTTCACGCTTGTCGGCTCGGTGAATTTGCTCTCACCAGAGCGCGCTGACTTCTCCCTTCCGGCAACCGGCCCGGTCGACCACCCGGCGCAGAATTACGTATTCGTTTACGAGCGGAGGGTCGGGGATGATCAGAGATGAACGTAAGGTTTTTTTGAAGCCCAGCGACATGACGCCGCTCGCGATCTGCGCCGGGCTCGTAGCCGGATGCGGTTCGACCATGGCCTCCGGCGCCCTGGCCGATCCGCTTGTGGAAGGTCAGTTGTCGGTCCGGCAACTGCAGGAGACATTTCGCGTCTGGGACTCCGCCATTAAAAGTCCGCATCTCCGGCAATCTTGCGCCGCTTGCCCACCGGCTGCGCCTGTAGCTTATTAGGCCAGACAGGGAAGCGCCCGCCCTTTTTCCGGAACAAGTGCCAGTGATGCCGTTATCCGGCGCGCTCCTTTTTCCCCACGCCCTCCTGCCTCTCTATATCTTTGAATCGCGCTATCGCGAAATGCTCGAGCATGCCCTCAGTCATCATCGCATGTTCGCGGTCGCTTTGTTGAAACCGCAGCGGACACAGTGGCATTCGCCGTCCGATTTTTTTCAGATCGCCGGCGTGGGATTGATCCGGGCCTGCGTCGAACGGAACGACGGCACTTCCAATCTTATCCTGCAGGGTCTCGAGCGCGTCCGCTTCACCGGTTTCGAACAGGAAGCGCCCTTCCCCATCGCCGCGATCGAGCGCCTGGAGTCGGACTGCACGGCGTCGATCGAAACAGAGGCGCTCTCGGCCAAGGTTCTCGAGTTGTATACCAAGTTTAAGGGCGAGGGGCGTCAGCTTCCGGCCAAGGTGGATCAATATCTGGCGGACCTGGGCGATCCCGAAATGCTGGCCGATCTGGTGGCCTCCACTTTTATCAGTGACGCCTTGCGCCGGCAGCGCGTTCTGGAGGAGCTTTCCGTCAATCAACGCCTGCGCCTTCTCATTCAATATCTGCGCGATGAGACGGGCCCGGCCGCGGCCTAGGCTGAAAGTCTAGGGCAACCGCGCAACTCCGAAAGTCTTCGCGAGCAGACAGTCCAATTCAGAGGCACCTATTCAGTCTCCGCTCGTGCTCGTAATCATAATCGAGTCTCATAGGACAAAAGCTTCGCGGAAATCAGACAGCGGTCAGCCGACTGTGTTCCTCCATTAAATATCGATCGGTCATCCCCGCGACATAATCACAGACCGTCCGGGGCAAGCCTTCGCTCTCGACCCGTTTGGTGGCGGCGTCTCCCAATTGCTCCGGGTCGATCAGTAACGCTTCGAAAACGCGGCGCAACATCTCGCACGCGTTCTGATTCACTTCGGCCACGCGCGGATGATAATAAACATTCTGATAGAGAAATCGCCGGAGCGCGCGGTTGGCATCGAGCAATTCGTCGCTGTAACGGATGAGCGGTCCCGCCTGCCGTCGCACCTCATCGGCGCTCTGCACCCCGGAGTCGGCAATGGCCTGCGCGCTGCGCGTGATCACATCGCGTACCTGCACGTCAATGATGTCGCGGATAATCAGCTTGTGCAGTTCCGGCTCGCGCGCCTCGGGATACCGCGTCACCACCGCGCGGTGGCTTTGCTGCCAGACGGCGTTCTCTTCCAGTTGCTGGCCGCTTAAAATTTCGAAATCGACCGCGTCATCCAGATCGTGGCTGTAATACGTAATCTCGTCGGCCAGGTTGGTAATCTGCGCCTCGAGTGCTGGGCAATGATATCCTTCTTCCCCGGGTGCAGGCGGATCGTAGAAAGCCTGGTGCTTCTGCAAACCTTCACGCACTTCAAAGGTCAGGTTCAACCCGGGAAAATTGGGATACGTGCTCTCGAGCAATTCCACCACGCGCTCGCTCTGTTTGTTATGATCGAACCCGCCATGGTCGCGCATGCATTCGGCCAGCATCTCTTCGCCGGAATGGCCGAAAGGCGGATGCCCCAGATCGTGGGCCAGGGCGATGGCTTCGGCCAGATCTTCATTGAGCGAGAGCGCGCGCGCAATGGTGCGGCTGATCGACGCGACTTCGATGGAGTGCGTCAGGCGCGTGCGCAGATGGTCGCCCGTCCCGTTCAGAAAAACCTGCGTCTTATACTCAAGCCGGCGGAAGGCGCGCGAATGAATGATCCGGGCCCGGTCGCGTTGAAACTCCGTGCGATAGGCATGACTGGCTTCCGGGTATTTGCGTCCGCGCGAATCTCCCGATTTCTGCGCAAACGGGGCGAGCACCATCCGCTCGGTCTCGTCCATTTGCTCCCGGGTTTTCCAGCGAGAAAAAGATTCTGCCGTCATGCTCTTACTCGTTAGGTGGTCGATAACCCTGGCGCAGCTCCCGCTGGGCGGTCCGGCCCGCCCGTCGCACCATCAGTAAATCGAACAAGGCGAGCAGGAGCGCCGTCAAGGTCAACCAGATGCAGACAATCCAGAAGGTGAGCGCCCAACCGAGATGCTCTCGCGGGTTCAGGATGGGCGCGAGAAAGGTCAATCCAGCGAGCAGGAGGAGGAGGGCGAGAGCCAGCAAAACGACCATCGTTTTGCGGCGCGCCGCCTGATCCCGGATTAGGCCGCGCGTGGCATGGACCGCGAACGAGGCCGAGCGCAGCGGATTTTCGTCGGGCCTATTTTCAGCCATAGAGGCCATGCTCGCCGACCCGCGGAACGGGCGCAAGAGGAAGCCGCCCTTCGATTCCTGCCCATCCGAGCGAAAAATCGTTGGGAGGGACGCCGGTCACAGCCGGTCGCCCCTGCTCGCTCGGAGGAATGCGCTTCTCACTGCTCAACTCAGGCGCTTATAACTGGAGTGTGAAACGATCGAAGGCGAAGCCAACCAAAGCTCGAACAAAGAAGAGGGCCGGGACCGGCAAGAGAGCCGGTTCCCTTTCAATCGGCAACGTCACGGTGCGGAGCCGGGCCTTTGGCAAAGCGATTCTCCAGGCCAAGCCTTACGCGCTTAATCCGGAGCGGCTCGAGCAGTTGCTCCGGCAGGCCGCGCGCAAGACGGCGTCCCTCCCGCGAAAGCCATTCCAGGAATCCTGGGCCTACTTGCATACCATGCTGCGTTTGCTGCGAGCCCATCAGCGCGGTGATTACACCGTTTTGCCCAGCGCGCTTCTCTCCATCATCGCGGCCGTCGCCTACCTGGTGGATCCGCTCGACTTGATTCCCGATGAAATTCCGTTCCTCGGGTTCCTGGACGACGCCACCATTCTGGAGTTTGCCGCGAACAAGACACGGCAAAGCCTGGATGACTTCATGGCCTGGGAACTGGCACAGCTCTTCACTCGTTAGGCTGTTGGTCATCCACCAGTCGTGATCCCGGCGTTTCGAATGACAACTCCCGGGAGGGCGCGTGCGCTCCCCGACCCTGACCCGCTGCTAAACCAGGAGCAGCGCCGGATTTTCGAGCAGGTGCCGGAGCTCCTTCAGATATTCCGCGCCGAGCGCGCCATCGATCACGCGATGATCACAGCTCATGCAAATGGACATGCGATGGCCCAGCACGATCTGTTCGCCATCGTCGATCACCGGTTTTTTTGAGATCGCGCCGATGGCCAGGATGAATCCCTGCGGCGGGTTGATGATGGCGGAAAAACTGTCCACTCCGTAGCTGCCCAGATTCGAAACGGTAAAAGAACCACCCTGAAATTCCTCGGGCTTCATCCGCTTATTGCGCGCGCGATGAGCCAGGTCCTTGACCACCTCGCTCATTTCCCGCAGCGACTTGTTTTGGGCGGCCCGCACCACCGGCGTGACCAGACCGTCATCAATCGCCACGGCCACCGCCAGATCGACGTCGGCATATTGCACGATGGCGTCGCCATCGAAAGAGGCGTTGACCTTGGGCACCTTGATGGCCGCCTGCACGGAAGCTTTCAAGACAAAATCGTTCACCGTAATCTTGGCCGTGTCGGCCCCTTCCCCGCCCGACTTCAATTCGGCCCGGGCCGTCACGAGAGGCCCGGCATCGATGTCGATGTTCAGGTAAAAATGCGGGACCGGTCCTTTGCTTTCGACCAGCCGTTGCGCGATCACTTTGCGCATCCCGCTTAATTGGATACGGGCGCTCTCGCCCGGCCGGGCCGCGGGAGCGGCTGGTTTCGCCGCCGGTTTTTGAGGGCTCGCCGAGGCCTGAGGCTGACCCGCCGCGCGCACGTCGCTTTCGGTCACCCGGCCGTCCGGGCCGGTTCCAGAGACACTGGCCAGGTCCACGCCCAATTCTCCGGCCAACCGCCGCGCCACAGGCGACGCTTTAACGCGCGCTTCCTCCGCCGGTAGTGGCAGCCGGGTCGGCTGCGGCGCAGGCGACCCGCCTGCCTCTATCGTTTTTGGCTGGGGCGGCGCGGTTTCCTTTTCTTTTTTCGGAGCGGGCGCCGGTTTTTCCGTTTCGGCCTGCGTCTTCTCCTCTTTTTTGGCGGGCTTTCCCGCTTCCTTCTCCTCGGACTTCGGCTCTTCTTTTTTCGCAGCCGGGGCCGCTTCGCCTTCCTCGCCGATGAACGCAATCTTGTCGCCCACGTTCACTTTGCCGCCCTCTTCAATATAGACTTCGGTCAAAGTCCCATCCTCGGGCGACTCCCATTCCATGGTCGCCTTGTCCGTTTCGATCTCGGCCAGAACTTCGCCCACCGAAACTTTGTCGCCTTTCTTTTTCTTCCACGAGACGAGCGTTCCTTCGGTCATCGTGTCGCTCAATTTCGGCATGGTGATTTCAGGCATGGCGAATTTTTCCTAAGCGTAACAAACCTTGTGCACGGCTGCGATGAGCTTCTCCGCGTTGGGTAATACCGCTTTTTCCAGACGTTCGTTGTAGGGCATGGGCACGTCTTCCTGTGATACTCGCAGGATCGGGGCATCGAGCGCATCGAAAATATTCTTTTGAATTCGATAACAGACCTCGGCGCCCACGCCGCAGAACGGCCGGTCCTGTTCGATAATGACGACGCGATGGGTTTTCGAGACCGATTCGTAGATGGCTCGTTCGTCGAGCGGCTTGATCGAGCGGAGATCGATAATCTCCGCGCTAATATCTTCTTCCTCCAGGCGCGCGGCCGCGGCCAGCGCGATGGGCACGGTCTGGGCATAACAAATAATAGAAACGTCACTGCCTTCGCGCTTAACCTCCGCCTCCCCCAGCGGGATCAACAAATCCTGATCGAGCGGTTCGACCATTCCCTTGGAGCTGTAGAGAAGCTCCGATTCCAGCACGAGCACGGGATTATCATCGCGCACCGCGGTCTTGAGCAGTCCCTTGGCATCGCGCGGGGTGGCCGGGGTGCAGATTTTCAGTCCCGGCACATTGGCGTAGAGGCATTCGGTGGCATGCGAATGGGTGGCACCCAGTTGATGGGCCGGTCCGTTCGGTCCGCGGAACGTGATGGGAATATTGAACTGCCCGCCCGACATGGTCAGCATGTTGGGCGCGTTATTCACCACCTGGTCGAAAGCCACCAGCGAAAAGCTGAAGGTCATGAACTCGATGATGGGACGCAAGCCGACCATGGCAGCGCCCACCCCCATGCCGGCAAAACCGTTTTCGCTGATGGGCGTGTCGATGATGCGATTCGGGCCAAAGCGGTCGAGCAATCCCTGGCTCACCTTGTAAGCGCCGTTGTACTCGGCCACTTCTTCGCCCATCAAAAAGACATTCCCATCGCGTTCCAGTTCTTCCGCGAGCGCTTCGTTCAGCGCCTGTCGATAAGTGATCTCTCTCACGCTGTAGGGGCGGCCGTGTTGGTCGCGCTTTTTTTGGATTTTGCAGGAAGCACGTCTGCCTCTACAGCGCTCTCGACGCAGGTGTAATCGTAAAGTTTCTCGAGCGGCGGCTCCGGACTTTCCTCGGCGAACTTCACACTGGCCAGGGCCGTTTCCTTGGCCCGCTTGTCCATCTTGTCGAATTCTTCGTGGCTCAGCTTGCCTTCGCGCGTCAATTGCGCGCGCAAACGCGTGATCGGATCGTCCAGCCGGTACTTTTCCAGTTCGTCCTTGGTCCGGTAACTGGCCGGGTCAGACATGGAATGGCCGCGATAACGGTAAGTGCGCGCTTCGACAAAGGCCGGGTGCGGATCCTTCCGGATGGAACCGACGATCTCGCTCAGGCGATCGCGCACTTCGCGAAAGTTCATGCCATCAACGATTTCACCCGGGATATCGTAACCCTCGGCTCGATCGACAATCTGTTTCAGCGAGGTCGAGCGTTTCACCGATGTGCCCATGGCGAAGAGGTTATTCTCGCAGATGAAAACGATGGGGAGCCGATAGAGACCAGCCAGGTTGAGGGCTTCGTGAAATGCGCCCTGGTTGATGGCGCCATCGCCAAAGAAGCAGAGCGTGACACGATCTTCCTTGCGGTATTTGGAGGCGAAGGCCATGCCCGCCGCCACCGGCACGTGCGCTGCCACAATGGCATGGCCGCCGTACATGTGATTCTTGCGATCGAAATAATGCATCGATCCGCCCAGTCCGCGCGAGCAGCCGGTTTCCTTTCCGAAAAGCTCGGCCATGCAGGCATCGGGACTGGTTCCGCGGGCGAGGGCGTGGGCGTGATCGCGATAGGCCGTGATGATGTAGTCATCCTGCCGGGTGGCGGCGACGGCGCCGACCACGACCGCTTCCTGTCCGATATAAAGATGACAAAAACCGCCGATCTTCTGCGCTTGATACTGTTGGCTGGCGCGTTCTTCGAAGCGCCGGATCAACAGCATCAGCGAGAGCATCTCGACTTCGTCGCGCTGCTCCGCGGGCTGCATGGAGTTTACGCGGCCCGCGCGAGTGCGGTTTTGCTCGGCGCGGATTCAGCGTTGCGGCTGAAATGCACGCACAGGACGAAGAGACAGGTGAAAAACAAATCGCTCAGGAGCGAGTTTCGAAAAAACATCCAGGTCGGCGTGGAACTATATTGCGGCAGACCGACAGTCAGCGCCTGCACCAGGCCAGCCACGTTTTTGGCATAACCCGGATCGCTCAACCAGGAAAAGGCATTGGTGATCGCGTAAAAAATGGTGGATGAGACGATGGACGCGGGCAGGAGCGTTTTGAGGGAGGCTCGGTTCTGCAGCAGAACTCCGAGAGCGCCGACGATGGTGAGGGCGAGATAGCGGCAGACGATGTGCGCATCGAGCAGGGAGGCTCCGTAGCGCGCGTTCAGCACGAGGTCGGACAAAAAGAGCGCGATGAGCGGCACCGAAAATTTAAGTTTGGAGGGGAAGTAAACCGCCGCACAAAGCGCGATGGCGGCGAGCGGCGCGAAATTGGAGAGCCAGGTGGCCCCGGACAGAATAAAAAGTCCCGTCGCGATGCGATAGGCGACGGCTGCAAGAAGGAGAAGGAAAGCCGGGATCATCGGCAGAGAATCTATCCGTCCTGCGCGATATGCAAAGGCCATTTGGGTGGCTTCGCGCGGTCCAACGGAGACCGAATTTATTTCTGGGCGGCGCTGACGACGCGGGCCAGCCGGGCTTTCTGCCGGTTGGCCGCGTTGCGGTGGATGATGCCGCGTTTGGCCGCTTTGTCGATGGCCGAAATGAGAGCGCGCACCTGGCTCGTCTCGACCTTTTCCGAGGAACGCGTGCGCTTTTTCAGGTTGCGCAGATGGGTCAGGACGCTGCGATTGCGTAACGAGCGCATCGATGTTTGGCGAGCGCGTTTGGAGGCGGACTTGGTATTGGCCATGGGTTCGAGAAAAGTTTCGGGGCGTGGAGGCTCGCGGAGCAACGCGCACTTGTCAAGATGCGGAGGGTCGGCCGTTTAAGGAAAGACGGGAAGCTCTCCACGGCGGGTCCGTTCGATGGCGGACTGGCAGCTTCCCTACAGAAACGAGCGATTCTCGGCCAGCGCCGCGTTCGCGGTCTCCTCCCGCAGCGTCCGGCGCGCCTTCTTCATATTCGGCAACCGATCGGGAACGATCTGCACGAGGGCGCCGATCGGAACCTGATTGTAGAGAGCAGCGATATCGCATGATTTCATCCGGATGCATCCGTAACTGGCGGGCTGACCGATGTAACGCTCCTCCGGCGTGCCGTGAATATAGATGCAGCGACTGAAAGCATGGGCATTCTGCGGCTCAAGCCCACGCAGCCAGATGATCCGGGTAATGACCGGGTCGCGACCGGGAGCGTTCGGTTTCAGAATTTCGCCGGTAAAACGGCGGTTATGAAAAACCGCCCCGACCGGCGCGTGATCGCCGATTTTTTGAGCCACCTGAAGGTAGCCGAGCGGAGTGGTCATGCGTCCCCAAAAATCACCCAGTCCGTACTTCGACGTGGAAACCGGATAGATCGCCACCCGGGTCCCGTTATGCACCACCATCAGCTTCTGATCGCGCACGCTAACGACCACCCGGTCCGGAAATTCCTCCATGGGCGCGGCCGTGATGGTGGAGGCGGCGCGCCCTGCCGGAGCCAGCAGAGCCAGAGCCAGCAGAGCCGGCAGAAAACGGACCATGCCCGACCCTTTACTTAATAATTCCCGCTTGTCACGCGGTAATCGCGGCGGCGGCCCGGGAGTTTCCGAAGCTAATTCGCGGCCACCAGGGTGCGAGGGAAGACAAGGAAACATAAAGAAAGCCTGCCTGGAACATGAGCAAAAACGGTACCGACAGGAATTGCCGGTGAGCGATGGCATACCAGACGAAGTAGGTGAAGTAGATGGCAAAGGCGCCTTCGGCGATAGGCAGAAGCGACTTGAGCGGCATGTACTTGCAGTTGCGCCAGGGCTGGGATTTCCGTTCGATCCCGTATTTGGGGGTGCGGGCAAAATCGCTCTGGTGATTAAAGACCGCCTCGAGGACGGCGCGCGCGTTGTTGAGGGACAAGCCGACGCCGAGGGCGAGCAGACAGGGCAGCAACAGCATCTCCTTCATCCAGGAGCGCGGATGCAGCTCGCGCTGCGCACATATATAGAAGACGGCCACGGAGACGGAGGCCGTGAGGAAAATTGGGATATCGATGAGGACCGTCCGGACCCAGCCCTGCGGCCCTCCCGTCGACGGGTGCAGAAGCACACAAAGGCAGGCCAGAAGGAGATAGGCGAAGTTCGAGGTGAGATGCCCGGTCGCCTCCAGTTTAATGATGAGCGGAAGTTCGCTGCGCCAGATGGTCGGCAACAATTTCTTGCAGGTCTGAATCGAACCCTTGGTCCAGCGATGTTGCTGCGACTTAAAACCGTTCATGTCCACGGGCAACTCCGCCGGGGTCACTACATCGGTCAGAAAAACGAATTTCCAGCCGGCCAACTGGGCTCGATAACTCAGATCCAGGTCTTCCGTCAGCGTATCATGCTGCCATCCCCCGGCCTCCTTGATACAGGACCGGCGCCACAGGCCGGCCGTGCCATTGAAATTGAAAAAACGTCCGCTGCGGCTGCGGGCGGTTTGCTCGAGAAGGAGGTGTCCGTCCAGGAACATGGCCTGCACCCGGGTCAGCATGGAGTAGCCGCGGTTGAGATGTCCCCAGCGCGTCTGGATCATCCCCACTTTCGGATCGGTGAAGAAATGGATCGTCTTCTGGAGCAGATCGGGGGTTGGAACAAAATCGGCATCGAGGATGCAGACAAAATCGCCCTCGGCGGACTCGAGTCCCGTGGCCAGGGCGCCGGCCTTAAAGCCGGTGCGATCGACCCGCTGGATCAACTCCACATTAAAACCGCGGGAGCGCAGCTCCTCCGCGCAAGTGGACGTGATCTCGCGGGTGTCATCGGTCGAATCGTCTAATACCTGAATCTGAAGGAGTTCCCTCGGATAATCGAGTTCGCTGACGGACCGCAGTAGCCGTTCGACCACATAAATTTCGTTAAAAATAGGGAGCTGCACCGTCACTTTAGGCAGCTGTTCGAAATGAGAAAATGGCTTCGGTTCCCGCTTCCGATTCTTCAGAAACAGATATATGATGACGTAACGATGAAGGCCGTACGCAGAGAGCCCGAAAAGGACACTCAAATAGCAGATCGTCCAAATAAAATAGCTGAGGCTTCCTTGCATAAGGCTTCTAGAGCTCGCCGGCTTAGCCAGCAAGGGCGACATGATGCCGCTTCCGCAGCGTGCGTCAAATCAAAAAAACCCTGTTTGCCTCGGGAAATGAATGACGCGCCATTGGTAAAATCACGGTATTTTCCCGCGCGAATGGTATTCGGTTTTATACTCGCGATCCTGCTCCCGGCCGGGTCAGCGACGGGCCAGGAGGAACCAGCCGCCGAACCGGGGCATGAGCGCGAAGAATTGGGGGTCAACCGCTACACGGCGCCACGCATCGAGCACGTGTTCGAGCAACTCGACAAGCTCAAGCCGCTCCCTTTCACCCAACTCTGGCGCGAACTCCCGGCCTCGTCTCCCGCAGGGCGCGAGCAAAAGGGATTGATTTTCGGGGGACTCATCGCCGACGGCTTTCTCATCGTCACAGGGGAAAAGCGGAACCTGGTGGATGAACTCGGCCGCGTTCTCATCCGAGAGGCGCGCGGGCTGGGCGTGGCCGAGCGGGTCATACGCCACAGTGCCAGCCTTACCGAGCTGGGTCGGGCCGGGAACTGGGCGGCCATGCGCAAAGAATTGATCGCCACCCAGGCAGACGTCGAGCATGCCATGATCAATTTGCGCGACGAAAAGATGGCGGCTCTGATCAGCCTGGGCGGATGGCTGCGGGGGCTCGAAATCGGAGCGGCGGCCGTGGAGGCCGACTTTTCCCCGGAACGGGCCCGCGTTTTGGCACAGCCCGAGCTGCTGGATTACTTCGTGGAAGAACTCAATACCCTCCCGCCGCTGGCGGCTCACACCCCGGTCTTCCAAAAGCTGCGGACCGGCCTTCACGAAATTCAAGGCACGCTCGCGAAAAGCGGCTCTTCCGGGTTGCAACTCGCGCAGGTCAGGGCGATTCACCAACAAGCGCGGGACTTGGATCTTACTCTCCGGCAGAACCATTAACCCAGCCCACCCGCGGGACGAGCCTTCGCTTTGTAATATATTGGCTGCCCCGCAACAACCGCCGAATGGAATTGCGAGAAACACCCATCAAGCAGACCCAGAGCCGCTTTGAGCGGTTCAACATTGTCTTCCCGATCTTGCTGGCCGGCTGGGTCCCTTCCATCCTGACCCTGGTCGTTTCCTACACCATCCTTAGCAATACGCTGGAATCGAGAATCCTGCGGGATCGCCAGACTTTCGTGCAATTAATCGGGCACATGGTGGGCGACGACCTGAGTCGCACCAGCGGAATTATCGACTATTATCAGAGTGCCCCGGACGCCGCCCATATCCTGTCGGGCGCGGGCACGCCGGCCGCCACGCAGCAATGGCTCGCTTCCGCCTTCTATTCTCATCCGCGCATTGACGGCATGTTCCTGACTTCGGCCGACGGCCGGCTCGTCGCGGCCGTGCCGCCGGATCCCTCCATGGTGGGCAAAGACTACGGCTCGAGTTCCTGGAGAGAAGCGGCCGCGCACGCCAATCAGCCCTACTTTTCGGCCGTTCATCCCCGCTTCCCCGACCAGCGCATGGCCACGGATATCGTGGGGGCAGTGCGCGCGCCTAACGGATCCGTCATTGGATACCTGGGCGTCTCCGTTTTGGTCGAGCGCATCGGCCGGCGTCTCTCCACCATCGAGTTCGCCGACCAGGCGCAATGCCAGGTCCTAGATCAGGATGGCCGCGCCCTGTTCACCAAAAATTTTAACACCAATGCGAGCCCGCTTTCGCCCGAGGGGCAGAATCTGATCAAGGAGATTGGCAAAGAGAAAAGCGGCCACGTGGAACGCAACGGCAGCCTTTATTCCTTCAGCCCGGTGGAAGCAACTGGCTGGATGGCCGTGGTGGAGCAGCCCAAGGCGGTCGCCTACAAACCAGTGCACGACCTGGTCGGCCGCATGGCGGTGCTGACCGTCTGGCTGATGGGATTGACACTCGTCTTCGCTCTGCTCGGTGGGCGGTTTTACCGACGCCAGACGGAATCAGCCCGGCGGCTGGAACGCGAAGTGATCTTCAATGAGAAGATTCTGGCCAACATGCCGACCGGGATCGCCTTCGTCGACCCGGCCACCCGCCGGTTTCTGCAGGCGAACGATGCCTTCGCGCAAATGGCCCGGCGTTTTGGCGGATTGCCTCTCCGCCAGGACATCACGGAAGCGGCTTACGACGACGTCAAAATCGCGCCTCTGGGCGCGATCGAGCGGGTGCTTTCCTTTGGCACGCCCTTCCAATTAATCGAGCAGCCTTTCAAAGACGAAGGAGGCATGACTCACTTCGTCAACGTCAGCCTCCTGCGGCTACAGGGTTCACAGCAAACCGTCCAAGGCGTGCTCTACCTGGTGGAAGACAAGACCCGCGATGTCACCCTGCGGCAGGAGTTGATTGGCGCGAACGCGGCCAAGGATCAGTTCCTCGCTCTTTTGTCGCATGAATTGCGCAATCCTCTCTCCCCCGTCATCGCGATGGTTGGTGAGTTGGAAGCGAGTACGCCGGACTCCCCGCAAACCCGTCACGCCCTTGAAGTCATTCGGCGGAATGTGGAACTGGAGGCGCGACTTATCGATGACCTCCTCGATGTCACTCGCATCGCCAAAGGAAAGTTGCAGCTCAGTTTCGAAACAGTCTCCGTGCATGAAACGGTGCAGCGAGCCTACGAAATCTGTCGCGACGAAATTCAACAGAAAAAGCTGCAGTTCGAATTTCACCTCGAGGCGAGCCGGCCCTTTGTCGAAGGGGATCCAGCCCGGTTGCAGCAGATTTTCTGGAACCTGATCAAGAACAGCGTAAAATTCACGCCGACCGGCGGGCTCATCACCGTTCATACCTCGAACCCGTCGCCAGATGAGCTGGAAGCGCGGGTTATCGACACGGGTATCGGCATTGAATCGGAAAAGATCGGCAAAATTTTCAACGCCTTCGAGCAGGGACAAAGCTCGATTACGCGGCGCTTCGGCGGGCTCGGACTGGGCCTGGCCATCTCCAAGGCAATGGTCGACGCCCATGGGGGGAAAATCCGGGTGGAGAGCCCCGGGAAGGAGCAGGGCTCAACCTTCACCCTCACCCTTCGGACCGTGGCCACGCCAGCGCTCTCAGCCAGTGGCAGGGACGAAGGAAAACCGGCCCCGCGCGCGGAGCAGAAGAAAACGGAAGACCGTGCCTGCCATATTCTCCTGGTGGACGATCACCATGACACCTGCACAGGAATGAAGATGATGCTGGAACGGCGGGGCTACGAAATCACGGTCGCGCACACGGCCGATCAAGCGGTGGAGAAAGCCAACATCCACGATTTCGATTTATTGATCAGCGACATCGGCCTGCCCGACCGCAGCGGCTATGAATTGATGCGCGAACTCTCCGCCTCCCGCAAGTTGCGGGGAATCGCGATCAGTGGGTTCGGGACGGAGAACGACGTCAACACAGCCAGGGCGGCCGGCTTTTCGGAGCACCTGACCAAGCCGATCAATTTAGAGCGTCTGGAACAAGCCATCCAGACCGTTCTCGAGGTGGAGACGGCCGGCCAAAAGCTGAGATCTGCGGGTTAGCCGACCGTGCTGCGGGCTTGGCCGCTCTTTTCGCCGTCCCGTTCCAAAGCATCCTTCATCTCGCGGGAGAGCTTCTCCACCCGCTGGCGCATGATCTTGCCGGCCTTGAACTTGACCGTGGCACGCGGCGGAATCACAAAACTACTCCCAGGCTGATTTGGATTACGGCCAACGCGCGGCTTGGTCAGGCGCGGCTGAAAGACGCCAAAGTTGCGCAGCTCGACCGCGACGTTCTTGGCCAAACTATCCGTAATCTGATCCAGCGTGCGCTGCACCACATCGAAGACTTCGTGTTGAACCATCCCCGTTTGATTGCTAATCGAAACGACGATGTCGCGTTTGGTTAACTTAGCCATATGCTTAGAAATCGCCTCAGCGTGGCCTTTTGGGTGGCTTAAACAAATAAAAAGATTGAAAATTGAAGAAGTTAACTTCCTCAACCCCCAGCCTTAAGCGATGCCCCCAGAGATAAACGGCGGGATTACGAGGCGAAAATGGGGCGGCGCAGCAGACGCTGAAAGTAGTAATGCCAGAGGTTCAGGGCGCCCAATTGCTTGCGCTTGGACTTCAATTGGCCCTGCATCACTCCCAGCTTGGTGAACACGCCGTTCCATTCCATTTCAAGCCGGCGAGTTTCGTCGTTGGCCAGCTCCCGCACCCCCCGGATAGAGGAGGCGCGTTGCAACACGTTCATGGCTTTCCCCGAAAGCTCTCCCAGCATGCTGAGCTCTTTCAGGACAAACTCCGTCTCCTGCAGAAGATAAGCGCGCACTTCCGTGAATTGACGCTCCTGCTCAGCCGAGATGATCGGCTGGGCCTTGTCTAACCCATATGTGATGAAGTCGTGCAGTTTCTTCCAGCTATCCAATTGCAGCGTGAGGACACGCAGCTTCGTCTCTAATTCTTTATCCCTCATAATCGCGTTACAGGCTGACCAACTCGAGGGTCTCGTCCAGCTTTTGCAGGTTATCGATCAAAAGATGCGCCCACGGCCGATCGACCGTCTGCACCTGGCTGATGATTCCTTCCTCGAAATAAAACCGCCCTTGCCGCCAGCGGAAGATCTCGGCCACGGCCGCTTCTCCTTCCAGCCGGTCAAACACAGCGTGCCGCACCGCTCCCTGCTGCAAATAGATTTCGCTGTTCCCCCGCCCGGATTTGAAGGTAAAGCGTCCACTCCGCTGGCCCAGGCAACTCATCTGCAAAATCTCCGGCGCAGAGAATTGATTCAGATTGCCGATCAAAGAATGACACGGGTCGATCCCTTCCGAGGCCGTGCCGACCGTCCGCTCCAGCGACCGCACAAAATGGCGCAGCTCGCGGTCGAGCCGGCGCTCTTTTCGGCTGGCGTGGACAATCTTGATGTCCTGCCGCGCGGCCAATCCGGCCGCCTGCGGATCCTTTTCCTCCGGTACCAGGCAGATGGTTTCGAGAGACGGAAAGTGCTGGCGCGCGTTTGTGGCCTGCTCCACGGCCAAGGGCGCTTCTCCTTCCACGATAAAGGCGTCAAAATTCTCCCCAAGCAGAACGTTAATCGCATCCGAGAGGGTACGAACGATCCGTGTTTCGACCCCTTCCATCAGGTCAAATAAACCAAGGGCCCGGTCTTGAAAGACAGGGTCGGCGTTAAGAATGAGCAGCCTCGTTTCCACAAATGAGAAGGAATCGCAGATCCAGAAAGCAGGAATCTTGCCCGATCCCTTCGGGAAAAGTGGTGCCCGGCTTACTTGCGCCAGGCCTGCTTAGGGGGAGGAGCGGGAAAAGCCTGCGGCGCGATTTCGTGCGCAGTCCGGAAATGAATCTTGGCCACTTCGCGCAGAGCCTCCGCCCCCTCCTTCTCCACCAGCTTTTTCGCGGCCTCTTTGACCGAGCCCGAAACGCCGCGATCCAGCCGCACACCCAGCTTCTTTCCCGTCCGCTCCAGCCAGCCGATGAAAGCCTCGCGCGCCAGGATGGAAGCCGCCGCCACCGCCACATCCGATTCCGCCCGCGGCCGCTGTTCGATGATGATCTCCCGCGCCGCGCCGCGCAACGATCGTTCAATCACGCGCGCATCCGCGAACTGATCCGACAAGGAACGCGGGCACTCGGGTTTTTTGACCAGCAGGTTTTCGATGACCCGCGCATGGCCCCACCCGAGGAGACTATTCAGATTTTTGAAGCTGACGTAGAGCTCGTTATACTTGGCCGGGCCGATCAGCACCGTCTCGTGCATTCCGAGCGTCTCTTTGCGAATCACGTCGCTCAGTGCGCGGATCTTCGCATCCGAACTGATCCGTTTGCTGTCCTGCACGCCCGCGTCGAAAAGTTTCCGCGCAATCCCCCGGTCCACGTAGACGCCCGAGATCACGAGCGGTCCGAAAAAATCGCCTTTTCCGCTTTCGTCCACCCCGAAATGCGGCTGAAACATCTCTGGCGAATGCACTTCCTCGTAGCCCATCTTCGCTTCACCCAGAATCTTCGGCTCGAGCTCGAACTGGACGAACTCTTCGATCCCTTTCCCCTGCACCAGGATCTTTGGCCCCTTCTCGTAGACGGCCACGCTCAGCTTGTTCTTTTGTCCGAAAAAGATCGTGTACCCCTTCGGCGAAAATTTGAACCCAAGCTCGTCGAGCAGGGCTCGCAGCTTGGTCACCTGCTCAGTCGTTAGCGGGTGGGTGTAGGAATTCATTCGAGCGGATCGGGCAGCAAACGTTCAACGTTCAACGCCCAACGTTCAACGCTCAATGCGGAATTTCTGAATTCGAAGAGGACCGTGCGCGATCGGACGCTCCGAGCACAATGTCAAAACCAGGCCGACCACGCCGGCCATCCCGGCAAGCGAAGCGCTTGCCTTACAACGGCTGCCATACCACACGCTAACCAAACGTTGTCGGAAGATGCGTCCGTCTGTCTTTCTCCATTTGCCCTGCACGGGCGGAATAACCTAAGCCCGACCAACCGCTGGGGCGCTCCGCCCGCCATCTGTGGTTCCAAGGCGTCACCAAAACCCAAGGCGGATCACCCGGCGGCGACGGCGCGCCGCCCTTCAGAGGACAGAGCAACGTCATATCGTGGGATAGACAGCCCTTTCCTCTCCCACCGGGAGAGGATTAAGGTGAGGGCAATTCGAGCATGGCTGAAACGGCAAAGCAAAAAACATCTTCCTCGCCTTTCATCAATCCTCAGAACCTTCGCGCCTTTCAGAGAACCCTCCTGCGCTGGTATGCGAGACACGGGCGCGACCTGCCTTGGCGACAAACCCGCGATCCCTACGCCATCCTCGTATCCGAGTTCATGCTCCAGCAGACCCAGGTGGCCACCGTGATCCCTTATTATATAGAATGGCTCCGGCGGTTTCCCGATTTTCCCGCTTTGGCGGCCGCTTCCGAGCGCCAGGTCCTGCACGCCTGGCAGGGCCTCGGCTATTACAGCCGCGCCCGGAACCTGCACGCCGCCGCTCGTCAGATCTGCCGGGACCATGGAGGCCGATGCCCTGAAACAAGCGAGGAGTTGCTCGCCCTCCCGGGAGTCGGTCGTTACACCGCACATGCCGTCCTCAGCTTTGCCTTCAATCAGACGGTCGGCCTGGCCGAGACCAATATCGTGCGCTTGCTCGCCCGTCTCTTCAACATCGCCGTGCCAATCGATTCAAGCGCAGGACGGAATTTAATCTGGGATCACGCCTCCCGCCTCGTCCCGAATCATCGCGCCTGGGAATTTAACTCCGCCCTCATGGATCTTGGCGCCACCATTTGCCTGCCTCGCGCGCCGCGCTGCGAAGCTTGCCCGGCCCGGAAATTCTGCTCCGCCGTCGACCCGGCAGCGCTTCCCGTGAAGCAGCCTCGACCGGACAAGAAAAAGCTGAGCGAACATCACGCGCTGACGATCAAAAGCGACCACATCCTGCTGCAGCAATGCCAGCAACGCTGGCGCGGCATGTGGATGCTGCCGGCGCTATCCTCCGCCAGGGCTCGAGCGCCCCTGCACGTCTCCAAATTTCCGTTTACCCATCACGAAGTGACGCTGCGGGTCTTTGCCGCTCGCGCGGGCCGCACCCCCTCCCGTGCGCAGCGCTGGTTCCCTCTCCGCCGCCTCGCTTCCATCCCCATTCCATCCCCGCATCGGCGCGCCATTGAGGCATTGATCGTGCGACCGACGAATTGAGCGTTGGACGTTGAACGTTGAACGTTGAACGTTCTCTGCTCCCATTTCCCGCCATGCCAAAGCTAGCAGCCACGCCCGACGCTTCCGGCCACTTTGGCCCCTACGGCGGCATGTTTGTGCCCGAAACTTTGATGTCGGCGCTCCATGACCTGGCCGCCGAGTACGAACGCGCCCGGCACGATCCTGCCTTCCAGGAAGAACTGGCCACTTTGCTGCGCGATTTCGCCGGCCGGCCCACTCCGCTTTATTTCGCCGAACGTCTCACCGCCAAACTGGGCGGCGCCAAAATCTACCTGAAACGGGAGGACCTGCTTCACACCGGCGCGCACAAGATTAATAACGCTCTCGGCCAGATCCTGCTGGCCCGGCGCATGGGCAAACAACGCATCATCGCCGAGACGGGCGCGGGCCAGCACGGCGTGGCCACGGCCACCGTCGCCGCCCGCTTCGGTTGCGAGTGCGTTGTTTATATGGGCAAGACCGACATGGAACGGCAGGCCGTCAATGTGGCCCGGATGAAATTTCTGGGGGCCAAAGTGGCCGCGGTCACGGCCGGGCAGGCCACGCTCAAGGAAGCAATTAACGAAGCCATGCGCGATTGGGTGACCAACGTGCGCACCACTCATTATATATTAGGCTCGGCCCTGGGGTCGCATCCCTACCCCATGATGGTGCGCGATTTTCACCGGGTCATCGGAGAGGAAGCGCGACGCCAGATCCTGGAACGAGAGAACCGGTTGCCCGATCTCCTCGTGGCCTGCGTCGGCGGAGGGAGCAATGCCATCGGCCTGTTTCATCCGTTCCTGGACGATACCGGCGTGCAGATGATCGGCGTCGAAGCCGGGGGCGAAGGGATTCGCAGTGGCAAACACGCGGCCCGCTTTCAGGGCGGCAAGCTGGGCGTGTTGCAAGGCACCAAGACTTTCCTGCTGGCCAACGACGACGGGCAGATCGAACTCACCCATTCCATCTCGGCCGGGCTCGACTACGCCGCGGTCGGCCCCGAGCACAGCTACCTGCGCGACCTCGGTCGCATCGGATACACCTACGCCACGGACGATGAGGCGCTCGCTGCCTTCCGCACGCTTGCGCAAACCGAAGGCATCATTCCCGCGCTCGAATCGGCCCACGCCATCGCCCATGTCATCAAGACCGCTGGCCAAATGGCGCACGACCAAATCATCGTGGTCAATTGCTCCGGGCGCGGCGACAAGGACGCGAGTTACTTTGACTCCTAGAATTTTTCGCCGCTTCGGACCGGCTCGGAAATCGCGTCGACAATCCGAAATTTCGAATTCACAATCCAAGTTGTGAGATCGATGACAGGCTACGGTCGCGGCGAGGTGGACCACGACGGCGCGAAATTCAGCGTGGAGTTGAATACGGTGAACCGGAAGCAAAGCGACATCGTCGTCAGTCTGCCGCGCGATCTGACTGAGCTGGAGCCACGCATTCGCCAGACCATCAACGAAAGCATCTCCCGCGGCCGCACCAATGTTCTCGTCTGCCTGCACAACGGGTCGAACGGTTCCCGCAAACTGGCGCTCGATACCGAGCTGGCCCGTTCCTATCACGAGGCCATGCGCGCCTTGCAGAAGGAATTAAGCGCGCCGGGAGAAATCACCATCGCCACGATCCTGCAGGCGCCCGGGGTCATGCGCGCGCCGGAGGAAGCGGTCAAGGCCGAGGACGCCTGGCCGCCCGTGGAGAAAGCTCTGCGCACCGCTTTGGCCGACCTGATCAAGATGCGGGAGCGCGAAGGCAAACATCTGGCCAAGGATTTGATCCATCGGCTCAAGGACATGCGCAAAAGTTTAAAGGAAATCCGCGCGCTTCACCCGGACGTGATCAAAAAGTACCGGGCCGCCTTGCTCGAACGCATTGAAAAAGCCGGAGTCCCCATCGCGGCCGATGACGAGCGCCTCATCAAGGAGATCTCTTTTTTTGCCGATCGCTCCGATATTTCAGAGGAACTCACCCGCCTCGAGAGTCATCTCGCCCAGTTTGCTCATCACCTGCGCAAGAACGAGCCGGTCGGGCGCGCCCTCGAGTTCATCACCCAGGAAATCTTTCGCGAAGTGAACACGCTCGGCTCGAAGGCCAACGATGCCACCATCTCGCAACTGGTCGTGACCCTGAAGTCCGAGCTGGAAAAGATCCGGGAACAGATTCAGAACCTTGAATAAACAGTTCACCCGTTACGGAATTTTGTTCGTCATTTCCGCGCCATCGGGCGCCGGCAAAACGACCATCTGCGACGCCCTGCGCCAAACCCCCGACTTCGTCTACTCGGTCTCCTGCACCACGCGGACCCCGCGCGCGGGAGAGATTGAAGGGGAAGATTATCAGTTTCTGACGGAGGCCGATTTCCAAGCGCGCATCAAGAGCGGTGACTTCCTCGAATACGCCCGGGTCCACGAACACTACTACGGGACGTTGCGGCAGCCCTTGCTGGCCAATCTCAAGAAGGGCATCGATGTCCTGATCGACATCGACACGCAGGGAGCCGCCGCCATTCGCGATTGCGGCGATGAATTTATCCGGCGGGCCTTGAGCGACGTCTTTATCATGCCGCCAAACCCGGAGGAACTGCGACGCCGCCTGACCAAGCGCGGCACGGAAACGCCCGCCCAAATTGAGCTGCGGCTCACCCATGCAGCCCGGGAGATGGAACTTTGGCGCGACTATCGCTACACCATCATCAGTCAGTCGATGGAAGAAGACTTGCTGAAATTCCGCCATATTATCGGGGCGGAACGCTACCTGAGCAGTCGCCTTATCCAGAATTGACGCTTCACTCGATGGAGAAGAACCCGAAACGCAAAAACGAAAGAACGATCGCGCGCAACGTCGTGCCGTTGGTGCCCGTCGGAAAATCTATCGTTCTGGGCGTGACTGGATCGATCGCGGCTTACAAGTCCGCCGAACTCGCCAGCCTGCTCGTCAAGCAGGGTCATCAGGTGTTTGTCGTCATGACCCAGGATGCGACCGAGTTCATTACCCCGCTGACTTTGCAGACGCTTTCCAAGAATCCCGTCACGACCAGCTTCTTTGACGAGAAGGAAAGCTGGCGCCCCGGTCACATCGAACTGGCCGACCGGGCCCATCTTCTCCTCATTGCCCCGGCCACCGCGCATGTCATCGCCGAACTGGCCCATGGTCTGGCCAACCATCCGCTCACCGCCATCGCCTTGGCCACACGCGCTCCCATTTTGCTCGCTCCCGCCATGAATGGAAAAATGTGGGAACATCCGGCGACGCAGTCGAACGTGGAGCAACTCAAGTCGCGCGGCGTGGACTTCATCGGGCCGGACGAAGGAATGCTGGCTTGCGGCTACGAAGGGGCGGGGCGTCTTTGGAAGGTCGACGATATCGCCTTTCGCGCCGAGTTCCTGCTCGCCCGCCGGGATAACTTAATCGCGTGAAATTCCTCGTCACGGCCGGCCCCACCCGCGAGCCCATCGACCCGGTTCGGTATCTGAGCAATCGTTCCTCCGGCAAAATGGGCTACGCCATCGCGGAGGCCGCGCTGGCCGCCGGCCACGATCTGGTCCTCGTCTCCGGCCCGGTCAGCTTACCCGCTCCGCCCCGGGCCCGCACCATCCAGGTGGTCACGAGCGATCAAATGCTGGAGGCCGTGCATCAGCACCTGCCCGGCTGCGACGTCCTGGTCATGTGCGCCGCCGTGGCCGACTACAAGCCAGCCAAGGCCTCGCCGCAGAAGATCAAGAAAGGCGCCGCCGGCCTCATCCTGGAGCTCGTGCCCACCCGCGATATCCTTTCCTCCATTGCGCGGCACGATCCCAATCTGCTCGTCGTCGGGTTCGCAGCCGAGACTAACGACCTCGAGGAAAATGCGCGCAAAAAACTGCGCGACAAGAATTGCGACATGGTCGTGGGCAATGATGTCAGCCGCGCCGAAACCGGAATGGAAAGTGATGAAAATGAAGTCACGATTTTTTTTCGAAATGGCGAAATCACAAAAATTCCGCGCGCTTCCAAAAAAAATATCGCGCTGGAGCTCATGAAAATAATTTCAAACACACGAGAAAAACGTTTGACAAAAAAAACGTGGTGACTACTTCACTCGTGTAGTGAAGTAGTTTTAATTCTTCACCAACCCTCCGCAGATGCGGATTGAAAGGGGGGAAAAGTCGATGGCAGCAAAGAAAAAAGCAAAGAAAGCCGCTAAGAAAAAGAGTGCGAAGAAAAAAAGGCACTAACGCTTAGCGCCTTGAACGACTCCGAAAGTTTCGGGGTCACAACCCCAAATTCAACCCGGGAGGAGAATTTATTTTCCTCCCGGTTTTTTTTTGTCGGTCGCGGCGAGTGCATCTTTCCACGGCTCGTCCTTACCTCGGTGAGATTCGCCGCCCCCCCGCGTTGTAGAGGTGCTTGTGCCAAGCACTTGACTAACTGAACGGGCGATTGGCACAGCCACCTCTACAACTCCTGAGGCCTGGCCGACTCGCCGCGCCGGAGTCATCCTACTCATCGGCGCCCCGGCTTTTCTTTTAGGAACAGCCAAAACCATTTGGCACGCTTCACCCGCGCCTTTACTCTCGTTCTCATGACGCATTACCGGGAAGCAGCCGAGGAGGCCGCGCGCGCTGCCGGCCAGTTGCTCCGCGCCAACTTTCACCGCCCCCTTCGCGTCAACAGCTCGGAAGCGCATGATATCAAACTGGCCATCGACGTGGAGTCGCAGGATCTCATCACCAGACTGCTGCTCGACCAGTTTCCCCAGCACGTTCTTTACGGCGAGGAAGGTGTCGTGGGCGACCAGTCCAGCGCCCATCAGTGGGTGGTCGATCCTCTCGACGGCACTGTGAACTATTTTTATGGCATCCCGCATTTCTGCGTCTCCATCGCGCTCCGGTTGAAGAGCGAGATTATCGTAGGAATCATTTACGATCCCATCCGGGACGAACTCTGGTCGGCCCAAAAGGGAGAAAAGCCAACACTCAACGGCGAGCCCTTTCGCGTGAGCGAGAGGGCCGATCTCGCGGAAGCCGTCATCTCGGTCGGGCTTTCCAAAACCGGAGAAACGATCGCTTCCGGCCTGCCTCTTCTCCAGCAGATGGTGCATCGCGCCCGCAAATGCCGGTTGCTCGGTAGCGCCGCTCTCGATATGGCCTACGTGGCGTGCGGACGTCTGGACGCCTACATCGAGAAGGGCATCAGTCTGTGGGATATCGCGGCGGGATGGATTTTGGTCGAGACCGCCGGCGGCACCGTCGACATGCGGCCCCACCCGGATATGAAGGACAAATACAGCATCATCGCCTCCAACGGCGTGGTCGATTTGAAACTGGGATGACGCGGAGCGGAATCGGTTACGACATTCATCGCCTGGTCGCGGGAAGGAAACTCTTCCTGGGAGGCGTGGAGATCCCGCACACCGCCGGACTGGAAGGCCATTCCGATGCCGATGTCTTATCCCATGCCATCGCCGACGCGCTCCTCGGCGCCATCGGGAGCGGTGATATCGGTCACCATTTCCCGAACACGGACGAATCCATCCGCGGCATTTCCAGCATGGAGATTCTGCAGCGCGTCGGCCACATCCTCGTCCAAGCCGGGGCGCGGCCCCTCAACATCGACGCCACCCTGATCGCGGAGGCGCCTAAAATTGCTCCTCACATTCCAGCGATGCGCCAAAAGATTGCGGCGGCCCTGCAGATGAAGGAAGCCGACATCAGCATCAAGGCCACGACCCATGAAGGTCTCGGCTCCATCGGACGAGGCGAAGGGATTGCGGCCATGGCCGTGGCCGCGGTCGAACGATAGTGCAAGCTCGTCCCCCGGCTACTCCACCACCCAAGCAAGATGGCGCTCCGTTTCTTTAACACCTACTCCCGCCAACTGGAGGAGTTTCAGCCGCGCCAGGCGTCCGGGCAGGAGGTCGGCATGTACACGTGCGGACCCACCGTTTACAGCCGCGCCCATATCGGAAACTACCGTGCCTACATCTTCGAAGATTTGCTGCAACGTCACCTCGAACTGCGCGGCTATCGCGTCCACCGGGTCATGAACATCACCGACGTAGATGACAAGACGATCCGGGGGGCGCGTGAGACGGGTCAGCCGCTGCGCGAGTTCACCGCTCCATTCAAGCAATCCTTTTTCCAGGACCTCGACACCCTGCGCATCAAACCGGCCGACCAATTCCCCGCCGCCACCGATCCGCAACACATCGCGCGCATGATTGCCATGATTGAGACGCTGGTGGGGCGCGACCTCGCCTACCAGGCCGACGACAAGTCGGTTTACTTCCGCATCAATAAATTTCCAGGCTATGGCAAGCTGGCCCACTTCGATCTGACCCAGCTGCAATCCACCGGCCGCGTCAAGAACGACGAATACGACAAGGAACACGTCGGCGATTTCGCCCTTTGGAAAGCTTGGGACGAAGCCGATGGCGACGTGACCTGGGAAAGTCCGTGGGGACGTGGCCGGCCTGGGTGGCATATCGAGTGCAGCGCCATGGCCACAGCCCTGCTCGGCGACCAGCTCGACATTCATTGCGGCGGCGTCGATAATATTTTTCCGCATCACGAAGCCGAGATCGCGCAAACGGAAGGATGCACCGGCAAAACCTTCGTTCGTTACTGGCTACACTGCGCGCATCTGCTGGTCGACGGTCAGAAGATGTCCAAGTCCCTCGGCAATTTTTACACGATTGCCGACGTCATCGCCAAGGGTTACTCCGGCCGGGAGGTTCGCTACACCTTGATGCGCGTGAACTACCGCATGCCGCTCAATTTCACCTGGGAGGGAATGGAGGAGGCGCGCGAATCACTCAAGCGCATCGATGAGTGGTCGGAGCGGCTGACCCGTCTTGCGACGGTCCCGGCACCCGGTGCAGCGGCCCCGGCCATGCCGGACAACTTCGCGGAAGCGCTTGATGACGACCTTAATATCTCGGCTGCACTCGGCTTTCTTTTCGAATCGATTCGCGAAACCAATCGCGCCATCGATCGCGGCGAACTTACGGGGGAGACAGCCCGAGCCTGGCTGACATGGTGGGAACGGATCGACCAGGTTCTCCAACTCGCCGCGCCGGAAACTGTCCTCCCCGCCGAAGTCACACCACTGGCGGACGATCGGGAGCGCGCTCGTCTGGCCAAAGATTGGAAGAGAAGCGATCAATTGCGCGACGCCTTGAATGCCCTGGGTTGGGACGTGCGCGACACCAAGGATGGGCAAAAAGTAACGCCGCGCACTGGCTCCTGATCGCTAAAAGAATTTGCGCTCGCCGGATGGGAGCGCATTGCTCATGTTGACCGCGAACCATGTTTGCGCCCGCCGAACTCCTTCAACTCGAACACACCGCCCATTCCAAGCTGTTTGAGAACCAGAAATATGCCTGGGACGCGCTCAAACAGATCGCCAGCTATCTGCAATTCCGGCTTAAACCGGGTATTCTCGGCGAGCTCGTCGGAAAGCCTTTCATCAGCCGAAATGTTTTCATCGGCGCCGGCACCATCATCGAGCAGGGCGCATTCTTAAAAGGGCCAGCCTGGATCGGCGAAAATTGTCATATCCGCAGTGGCTGTTATATCCGGGAAAACGTCATCGTGGGGGACGGCGCCGTTCTCGGAAATTCCTGCGAGTTCAAGAACTGCATCCTCTTCGATGAGGCGCAGGTGCCGCATTTCAATTACGTGGGGGACTCGATTCTCGGATACAAGGCGCACCTCGGCGCCGGGGTGATTCTCTCCAACGTGAAGCTCGATCACCGCGAAATCGCGGTGGCCGCGGAGGAAGGAGATATTGCGACGGGGCTGACCAAGTTCGGCGCCATCATCGGCGACCGGACGGAGGTGGGATGCAACGCCGTCATCAATCCCGGAAGCGTGCTGGGCCGCGATTGCATCGTTTACCCGGGAGCGAACTTCCGCGGCGTGCTGGCCCACGGCAGCATCCTCAAAGTGCGGCAACAGCATCAGGTCATCGCCCGTCACGATCAGCCCGAGGCCAAGTGAGATCAGCACGGCGACGGCACGTTCCACGCGTGCTGTCATCCCGAGCGCCAGCGAGGGACCTCACATGCGCTCCGTCGTTCGCACTACGTAGGTTGGGTAGCGCCGTCTGAATGAGTGAGATCCTTCGCCGCCTTCGCTGGCTCCCGCCACGGCGGGCAGGCACGATGACAGGCCTTTCGATGATGCGGCGCTCACGCTCATGATCGTCTTCGGCCCGACTGGCGGATGGGGAGGGATTATCGAAAGCTGCGCTTTGGCTCCAGCTTGAGGGCTTTGCCTTTAACCCTTGCGCGTCACGCGCCCCACCGGTCGAACGTCGTTCGAATCTCCCTTAGGCAAGGCACAGGACCGGACCGCGCGCGGAATAGCGCCGTATCCGTAAACTGGCGGATGGGGAGGGATTCGAACCCCCGGAGCCGGTAAAGGCTCACACGCTTTCCAGGCGTGCACAATAGACCGCTCTGTCACCCATCCCGGGGTCTCGGCCAGACGCGCCGCTAAAGTTGGACTCGCCGGAACAATTCGTCGAGCGGGAGTTGAATCCCAATAAAAAATTCGCCGAAATCGCCGTAATCCGCGCTCACCGGGTCGAACCGCATCTCGTAAACGATCGCCTTGATCTGAAAAGTGTCGCGCGCGAAAAGCGTGACGCCCCACTCCGCGTCGTCCAGTCCGGTCGAGCCGGTGATCAGTTGCTTCACCTTTCCGGCATATTGGCGGCCCACCTGGGCGTGGCCCTTCATGAGCTGGCGCCGCTCCGGGTAAGGCAAAGAGTACCAATTTCGCTGCTCCCCGCGCCGCTTGTTCATATTATAGAAACAGACGACCGGCCAATCAGGCAGCGTCGGGTAAACGCGATCATGGCGGTAGTGTTTCATCCGCTCCCGGAACGATTCCATCGCGGCGGTGAACTCGGTCGAGCCCGGCTCGAGCTTTTGTTCCCTGGCCAGGGTGTCGGCGTGCTCTTCTTCGCTGGTGGCATATTCGCTTTCTTCCGTCAGTGAGAGATAGCTGTAGACCGGCACCAAAATATCGGGACCGAGCGACGTGCTGATGCGCTTCTCGATGCGGTTCGCTTCCTGCAGATCGGGCGTAATCAACATGAAACCGAGATCCGCCTTGGGGGTGACGACGCTGCAGGTCAGCAATTGGGTCGACTCCAGCGCGCGCGCTTCCTGGATCAAAGCCGTCAGATTGGTCTTGGCCGCATTCTGCTCTTCCCTGCTCAACATCTGCCATGGCCCGAACTCGATGCGGTAAAAAAGATGCAGGCAATGCCAGCCTAGTTCCGGAACCAGCGCCGAGTTCGTGTCTGTCATCGCGCTAGTCTCCGCTGCACCGATGCACGGTCAAGCTCACGGCGCGGGCATTCTGTCTCACCGAGCTTCCGCCTGCCGGGGAGCACAGGCGGCTTGCCTGTGGGTGCCGGCGGCTCGCCGGCACAAAACGTGGTGGGAAGTGGAGCGCCCAAAGTTGTTGCGGCGGGCCGCCGCAACTCACAGGTGAGCCGCCTGTGCTCCCCGGAATAAGCGCGACCGACACCTCAGCGTGGCAGATGCGGGACGCAATACTCCTCGCCATTGCGCGCCACCCGGAACTCGAGACTGGCATCGGTCAGTTCGGTCGCGCCGCAGGTGGCACATCGATGCAGCGGCTCCGCCTCATCGCGCGCAGAGCTTTCGTAGCGACGACGCCGGCTGGTCACATCCCGTCGATGCCGCGCGTCATGAATAATCTCAGGCCCAAAGAAGATGAGGTAATTGCTGAGGGCAGCCACCACCGCCATGCGATACTCGTTCGTGCCGATGAAAAGGCCGATAAAAAGAAACAAACCCATGGCCCACGCCACCCATTTGATCTTCAAGGGCAGGATGAACATGACGTACATCACTTCGTCCGGATAGAAGCGGGCGAACGCGTAAAAGAGCGACGTAATGAGCATGGAGTTGGCGAAATTACTTCCGAAGAAGAAGGCAGCCGCGGTGGTGCCGATCATTCCGATGAGAAAATAAAGGGTCAGGCGAAACGGCCCGAGGGCGCGCTCCAACCCCTCGCCGATCCACCAGAGAAACCAGAGCACAAAGATAATCCAGAGCGGACTGAGCGTTTGCGGAACGAAGATGTAAGTGAACAGCCGCCAGACCTGGCCGTGCCGAATCCGTGCCGGGTTCAGGTCGAGGACGGAGATGTATTCGGGATCGATCCAGACGAGCAGAAAAACCAGGGCGCTGAACCCGACCACCACTCGGATCAAATTAGGAATCGCGATGAATCCGATGCGCCGTTCCAGTTTGTCCATCCAGCTCATGTCCCGCGGCAGGGTAGAGAGGCAGCCGTCATCTTCAAGTGCCGTTCGGCGCGTTGACACCCCCGTGCCGGAGTCTAGCTTGGCGGGCGTGAGCGAAGCCGGGGACAAAACCACACCGCTATATCAGGAGCACGTACGGCTCGGCGCCAGGATTATCCCGTTCGGCGGCTGGCTTATGCCGGTGCAATACAGCGGGATTGTGCAAGAGCATCATGCCGTGCGCAAAGAGGCTGGCCTGTTCGACATTTCGCACATGGGCCAGTTCATGGTGGAAGGTCCCGGAGCGCGCGCCTGGCTCAACCGCATGCTCACCAACAATGTGGAGAAGCTCGAAACCGGCACCGGCCAATACACCTTCCTGCTCAATGATCGCGCCGGCATCATTGATGACCTGATTGTCTATCGCGTTGCTCCAGATCGCTTTCTCCTGGTCGTGAACGCCTCCCGGGCGGACGAGGATTTGGCCTGGCTCGATCAACATCGGCCCCCTGACATTTCTCTCTTGAATCGAAGCGCCTGTTTCGGAGGAGTCGCCATTCAGGGTCCAAAGGTGCCGGAACTTTTCGCGCTCCTGCTCGGCCCGGGGGCCGAATTGCCCGCGCGCAATCACATCGTGGACGTCACGATTGCAGGAATTCCGGTGGCCATCGCGCGCACGGGTTATACCGGGGAAGACGGTGTGGAAGTCTTCTTCCCGGCGGATCGGGCCGCGGCTTTTTGGAATCTGGTGCTCGAAAGGGGACAGCCCCTCGGGCTCAAGCCCTGTGGGCTGGGCGCGCGCGACACGCTTCGGCTCGAGATGTGTTACCCGTTGAACGGCTCGGATCTTTCGCCCGAGCATAATCCGATCGAGGCCGGCCTCGGTTTTTTTGTCGACCTCACGAAACCCGATTTCGTGGGACGCGAGGTCCTGGCCAGGGTCAAGGCGGAAGGACCGGCCCAAAAGCTGGCGCCCTTTCGCATGGAAAGCAAAGGTCCGCCGCCCCGGCCGCACTATGCCGTCTTCGGGAACGGCCAGCGCATCGGTGAAGTGACCAGCGGCACCCTTTCCCCGAGCTTGAATTACGGGGTCGGCATGGCCTACCTGTCCCCCGAGCACGCCAAGATCGGCTCCCGGATTGAGATCGAAATTCGCGGACAAAAATTTCCCGCCCTGATCGAGAAGAAACCACTCTACAAAAAAACATGAACGTTCCCGACGACCTGCTTTACACCGAATCCCACGAATGGATCAAACGCGAGGGCGACCATGTCCGCATCGGCATCACGGACCATGCTCAAGCGGAACTAACCGACGTCGTCTTTGTCGAATTGCCCAAGATCGATCGCGCGGTTAACGCCAAGGAAGCGATCGCCGTGGTCGAATCAGTCAAAGCGGCCAGCGATATTTACGCGCCGGTTAAGGGCAAGGTCGTCGACGCGAACAAGGCACTGGAATCTAATCCTGCCCTGATCAATACCGACCCGTTCGGCGAGGGCTGGATCTTCGTCCTGAAAGTCGAGAATCTCGACGATCTGAAGCAGCTCAAAGACGCCGCTGCTTACAAACAGCAGGTCAGCTAGCCAGACTCACAAATCTACGATTCGGAAATAGAAAGATCAGTCCCGGGTCCTGTAAATCCTTAGAATCCTGTTACTCTTTGACAGGTTTCCCATCTCCCAAAATTTGGGAGTTCCTTCTCAATCCTTGCCGAAGAGCAGCTGCTCCACTCCGCGAAGCACTTCGTCGATCTTGATGGGCGCGGCGAAAAAGCTGTAGCCGCTCAGAATTCCCCCCGAGACCATCTGGCTTTCCGGCTTTAGACTGCTCAGGCAAACCATGGGTGTTTCGCGCAAGGCTGAGTCGGTTTGGATTTCGCGGGCCAGCGTTGCGCGGTCTGAGCTCGCCGTCTTGGTATCGAGCAAAATCAAATCCGGCTGGAACCAGCGGGCCGAATGCAGGGCGAACTGGCTGTCGTGCTCTTCCTTGATCCAATATTTACCGGTGCGCTCCAGCGCTCGGCGGATAATGCGGGTGACACCGGGTTCGCGATCGACTAACAGAATTTTTTTGGGTAATGCCATGGGTAATTGGGTTGTTGACCACCCGTCGAAGCATCGGATGTGCCATGGTCCGGGAGGGGCCCCCATGGAAGTCGTCCTTTTTTCTTCCCTGCCGCTGTGCTTAGTTTGGAATCCGACCAATGAGTGCAAAGCCCAAACCTGCCACCGCCGAGCAAAACTTTGAAACGGCCATGGATCGGCTCGAGGCCATCGTCGAGCAGATGGAATCCGGAAAGCTGCCCCTGGAAGACCTGATTGTGCGCTACGAAGAAGGAATGAAATTAGTCAAAGTCTGCCAGGAACGCCTTGCCAACGCCGAGCAGAAGATCGAGATCATCGCACGCAACAACGCCGGCCAACCGACGGTGAAACCGTTCGAGCCCACCTCCGAGACGGCCGCCCCAGCCGCCGCCGCGGAATCCCCAAGAAACGACCAACATGACGACGTCAGCCTCTTCTGAGCCAACTCCAAAACCTCGATTGCTCGAGGGGATTCGGTCCCCCGCGGACATCAAGACGCTGCGCGAACAGGATTTGCCTCAGCTCGCCCAGGAGGTGCGCGAAGAGCTGGTCAATGTTCTCTCCCAAACCGGTGGCCATCTTGGACCCAATCTGGGTGTGGTCGAGCTGACCATCGCCCTGCACCGCGTCTTCGAGACGCCGCGCGACCGTTTTGTTTTCGATGTCAGCCACCAGGGTTACGTGCACAAGATGTTTACGGGCCGGCTCGATCGCATCGCCACCATGCGGCAGTATCAGGGACTCAACGGATTTCTCCTGCGCACCGAGAGCGAACACGATTGCTATGGCGCCGGGCATGCCGGCACTGCCCTCTCCGCCGCTCTCGGGATGGCGGTGGGACGGGATCTGCGCGGAGGCCATGAACATGTCGTGGCCGTGGCGGGAGACGCCGCTCTGACCTGCGGCATCAGTTACGAGGCCCTCAACAACGCCAAGGCGCAGACGAAACGATTCATTGTCGTCTTGAACGATAACGAATGGTCCATCGCCAAGAACGTCGGCGCCATTGCCAGCTACCTCAACAGCATCGCCACGAGTCCTACTTTCGCCCATCTCCACGACAAGGCGCGCCGGTTCGTCGAGACCATCGCCGGCAAATCGCTGGCCCACTTCGCGCACAAGGTGGAAGAAGGCGTCAAAGGCCTGATTGTCCCGAGCGTCATCTTCGAGGAACTCGGTTTGCGTTATTACGGTCCAATCGACGGGCACGATATTCCTCTGCTCATCCGCACCTTTGAGTTTCTGAAAGACCAGGCGGAGCCGGTTCTGCTCCACATCCTGACCAAGAAAGGCAAAGGCTACGAACCGGCCATTAAACAGCCGGACAAATTCCACGGACTCGGCAAATACAAACCGGAGACCGGCGAAACAGCGCCCGCTCCGACGCCGACCTACTCCGAGATCATCGGTAAAACCCTGGCCAAGTTCGCTGATACGAACCAAAAGATCGTGGCCATTACGGCGGCCATGCCCAGCGGGACGGGCCTGGGACACTTCGCCAAGGCCCATCCAGACCGCTATTTCGATGTGGGCATCGCGGAAGAACATGCCTCTCTTTTCGCCTGCGGCCTGGCCACCCAGGGACTGAAGCCGTTCCTCACGATTTATTCCACGTTCATGCAGCGCGCCTATGACATGATCATTCATGATATCGCGCTGCAGAAACTGAACGTGGCGCTTTGCATGGATCGCGCCGGCTTGAGCGGTGACGATGGCCCGACGCATCACGGCCTCTTCGATATCGGTTATCTACGGCACATCCCCAATATCGTGCACATGCAGCCGAAGGATGAAGATGAGTTCGTCGATATGCTCTGGACCATGGCCAATTACCAATCCGGGCCCATCGCGGTCCGTTACCCGCGCGGCGCCGGCACCGGAGCCACGCCCAAAGCGGAGCCGAAGCTGCTCGAAATCGGCAAGGCCGAAGTGGTGCAGCACGGTCGTGACGTCGCCATTTTTGGATTGGGCAACATGTTTGAAGTGGGAGAAGAAGCGGCCCGCAAACTGGAGGCGCAGGGTATCTCCGTGGCGCTGATCAATCCTCGCTGGATCAAGCCGATCGACACCGGCACGCTCGAGTTTTTTGCCCGCAGTGTGGAAGTGGTCTGCACGCTGGAAGACCACGTCCTGCACAATGGTTTCGGCTGCGCCGTCATGGAACACCTTCATTCACAGATGATTCACACGCCGGTAGTCCGGATCGGGTGGCCGGATGAGTTCATCGAACACGGCACCATTCCCATCCTGCGCAAAAAGCACGGCATCACCGCCGACGCCCTGGTCGAGAAAGTTCTGCCGCTTCTGCGCAAGCGACCCGCCACCCAATCGACGGTGGCATAGCCGGCTCCGTCCCGTGAAGGATGCGACCCGTCCTTCATTCCTGACATGCCCACGATCGAAGCTCGCAACTTAACCAAGACCTACCGGACTTACCGGAAAGAACGTGGTCTGTGGGGTGCCGTCAAAGGTTTGGTCAAACGCGAGTACGTGGAGACCCGCGCGGCCGACGAAGTCTCATTTCAAATCGACGAAGGAGAATTCGTCGGGTTTCTCGGCCCCAATGGCGCGGGCAAAACAACCGTGCTGAAGATGTTGTCCGGGCTGCTCAATCCCACCTCCGGCGAAGCCAGGGTCCTCGGTTTTGTCCCGTGGGAGCGACACAACGCAATGAAGCGGCAGTTCAGCCTGCTCATGGGCCAGAAGAATGCGCTCTGGTGGGATCTGCCCGCCCAGGAATCGCTCGAGCTCAATCGCGCGATTTATGGGATCGATCGCGGCCGCTTCGCCAAAGTGGTCGGCGGATTAACCGAGCTGCTCGAGGTCCAGGACAAGATGAACGTGATGGTGCGCGAGCTCTCCCTGGGCGAGCGCATGAAAATGGAGCTCATTTCCGCGCTCATCCACGAGCCGCGCGTTCTTTTCCTGGACGAACCCACCATCGGCCTGGACGTGGTCAGCCAGAAACGGGTGCGCGAATTCCTCCGCATCTATAACGAGGAACATCGCATCGTCACCATGCTCACCAGTCATTACATGCAGGACATCGAGGAGCTCTGTCACCGCGTCATCATCATCGATCACGGCAAAATCTTTTTCGACGGACCGCTCAGCGACATTATCGATCGATTTTCCGGTTCCAAAATTCTCAGCCTGACCTTCGAAAAACCGGTCGCGCGCGACTTCTCGGCCTTCGGCGAAGTGGTCGAGCAAACCCCCGTGTCCGTGCAACTGAAAGTGCCGCGAGCCAAAGTCACCGAGACCTGCCGGCAGTTGCTCGACGCCTGCAACGTGAGCGACATCAACGTGCAGGAATTACCGGTCGAAGAAGTGATCCGCCAGCTTTTCGGAGAGAGAAGCGCGCAGAATGCAGCCAGCCGGGCCGAGGCGGCGGCACGCCCGTAGTTGACTAGAAGCGGTTGCAAAAGTTCTGTAGCGGCGGTCTATGACCGCCGAGCCGGAATGCGTGCCAAGCAAGCACGGCGCTCATAGAGCGCCGCTACAGTACGAAATCGACTTTAAAAACCACTGCTAGGAGTGGCTGATGGCGCGACGCAATTCCTGGGCGTAAGCCGGGTTGACCTCGAAGGCCGTCGCCGGCATCTCCGCCAGTTGCACCTCTTCATAATAAGGGATGCTCTCGACGAACCCGGCTGAGATCAGACCATTCAGCGTATCGGTCACGTCTTCCAGTTCCATGCGAGTGGAATCCTGGATTTCGGCGCCGATTGACGGCTCGGTGAAGCCGATGGCCCGAACCACGGTGACTTCGCGACCGGTCAGTTTAATAGCGCGCATGCCGCCTCCAAAAAGCACCTTCCATACCGATCTTTCACGGACGCAGCGGCTTTCGCCCGGAGCCAACTTTTATCCCCAGTTGGGCAGGACGCTTTTTTCCATCCCTTCGATGAACGACGGATAGGCCGGCGCCCATCCCGCCTCGCGCAGCTTGGTGTTTCGGACACGCTTGTTACTGTCCCCGCGCTTTCTGGACGAAGAGGACACTTCCGCCAGCGGCGGCGAGGGACGGTCTAGTTTCTCCGCCAGCCATCGATAGCACTCGCTCAGCCGGAAAGGCTGGTCGTCCGCCACGTTGTAGATCTGCCCGCGCACCGCATCGGGTTTGTGACCAAGAAAAAATAGCGCTGCGGCCGCATCATCCCGGTGCAATTGATTCACAAATCGATCCTGTCGCGGATCGATGACGGCTTCTCTCCGCATTGTCCTCTGCACCAGGGCGGACCGGCCCGGTCCATAGAGACCGGCCAGCCTGGCCACCGCGCCGCCGTGTTCCAGCGTCACGTTTTCCGCCTCTCTTAAAATCCTGCCGGTTTCGT
Organism: Chthoniobacterales bacterium; assembly: GCA_038203615.1. Classification (GTDB taxonomy): domain Bacteria; phylum Verrucomicrobiota; class Verrucomicrobiia; order Chthoniobacterales; family UBA10450; genus JBBRDU01. Next base: position 25,739 of record JBBRDU010000004.1, on the reverse strand, counting down.
GTTCGGGCTGTGCTGGACTTTCCTCCGTCACCCACTCGCCCGCCCGCTGCGCATAGACGCTCGTGCTGCTGACGAAGATGATCAATGCCTCGGCGAAACGCTCACAGAGATGGCGCGCTCCTTTCAGGTAGACATCCCTATAAGAATCAGCTCCGCCTCCCCCGCTGCTGGCGGAGTGGATGACAACATCAAATGTGCCAGGGGCAGCCCGCACCTGGTTCCTATCTCCGAGGTCAACCGCGCGGATCCGGCCGGTGTCACCCGGCTCGAGCTCCGCTTGCCCGCTCCGGGTCCAGCCTTCCACGGACCAGCCGGCGCCTTGAAATAACCGCGCCGTAGCCGCGCCAACGTAGCCACAGCCTGCAATGAGAACCCGCCTCATGTGACTCTCTTTCAAGCGGCGGCGGCCGCGATTTCGATCTCCCCGAATTGGTCGGACTGGATCGCCTGGATCTGCTTGAGCCGAATCAATTCGAGCAGCGCCAGGAAGGTAACGACGATCTCCACCCGGGACACGATCTCACCGAAGAGCGCCGAGAATTGCACGCGTCCGCCTTCGGCCACGCGACGCAGAATCACGTCGATCTTATCCGAGACGCTGAAGTGGTCGCCAAAAATTTCTCTCAGATCTTCGCGGGCTTCCACGCGCTTGATCACGTTTTGAAAAGCGTTGATCAGCTGAAAAATTCCCACTTCGCCGAGCCGGAGGGGAGCTTCCGCGAGGGCCGCGACCGATCCGCCGTCGCGCGTGAACATGCGTTCCTGCTCGAGCTCGCGGACGTGCAACTGCGCGGCCGCTTCCTTGAATTTCTTGTACTCGATGAGCTGCCGGATCAGTTCCCAGCGCGGATCATCCTCCTCCGCGTCCTCTTCCGGCGGCTGCTGATCGACCGGGAGCAAACTCCGGCTCTTCAGGTAAATCAGGTTCGCCGCCATGACGACGAACTCACCCGCCAGGTCGATACTTAATTCTTTGAAGGCCTGCAGGTATTCGAGGTATTGGCGCGTGATCCGTTCAAGCGAGATATCATAGATGTCGATCTCATCCCGCTTGATCAGAAAAAGCAGGAGATCGAGTGGCCCCTCGAAGATCTCCAGCTTGACCTTGTACTCGCTTTCCATGTCGCGGGGCGATTGTAGGCGACGCGGCCACGATGTAAACCCGCGCCTCGAAGCCGTTCCGGATGGTCCGGACCCAACTTACTCCTCAACCATCTTGCGATGCACCCAGACGCTGTTCACGATGCCGAGTCCGAACATGATCATTAAAACGAACGAGCCGCTGTAACTGACGAGCGGCAGAGGGACGCCCGTAATCGGCAGCATGGAGATGGTCATCCCGATATTCTGAAAAATATGCGTGAAGATGAGCGAGGTCACGCCAATGACCAGGAGCAGGCCGAACTGATCACCGGCAAAAAAAGCGACGAAGAGACAGGTCAGAAGAAGAAGGGCAAACGCGCCAATCAGGAACACTCCCCCGACGAACCCCCACTGTTCCCCAATAGCGGAGAAAATGTAATCGTTATGCACCGCGGTGGCGGGCAAAAAGCCCAGCTCGATCTGGGTGTTAGGCGCCTTGAAGCCTTTGCCGGCCCAGCCTCCCGAGCCAATGGCAATGAGCGATTGATTGATGGCCCAGGCCGACCCTTGTTTGTCGATATCGGGATTAATGAAGGCCGTGATGCGCTCCTGTTGATAGGGCTTGAGACCCAGATTGATGGCAATGGGAACGAAGATGAGCCCGATCAGAATAATGCAAATGAGGTAGCGCAGAGGCAGGCCGCCCACGAAAAGCAGGGCCATCAAAACGGGCACCCAGATGATGGCTTCGCCGAGATCCGGTTGCATCAGGATCAAAAGACACGGCGCTCCCACCACCGCGCCGCACAAGAGCAGCCGTAGCATCGGGTGCATCTGCCGGAACTGACTCAGGAATAAGGCCAGCACCATGATCCCCGCCACCACCGCAAGTTGAGCGGGCTGGAAATTGATCGGCCCCAAATGAAGCCAGCTTCTCGCGCCGTAAACGCGCTGGCCGATGAACTTGGTCAGGATCAAAAAGAAAATACCGCCCAAATACATGGGCAGCGCGCCCCAGCGGATCCAGTGATAGTCGATCAGGCTCGTGACCATGAAGGCAAAGAGGCCGACCATGACCCAGTTAGCCTGCTTCCGCCAAAACTCGGAGGCCACCGTATCCTCTCTCATATAAGTGGCGCTGTAGATGGCGATGACCCCGAAAACGGCGAGCGCCAGCATGTTGGCCAGGAGCAGCCAGTTCAGACCCAGAAGTTTCCGAAGGAAGGGCGTCATCTTTTCGTGGTCTTACGTCATGCGGCGGGCGGCGCTGCGGAGAAGATTATATGCACATTTTAGAGATACACAAAACGCCGCGAGAGAGGTGATTTTGCGGACCAACGCCTCGAGGACTCGGAACGGACAGAACCTGTCCGATGGACTCAACGGACTCTCTCAAAAACAGCAGTTTAAAACCGTAAGTATTTAATAATAAGCATTTTGTGACTATATTAAAAATTTAACCACGGCGTCGCTTGTCAGCCCATGAAACCCTATTAGAATAAATTTCCTCCCACTTAGTTCAGCAAAGGGTTCGATCAATGGCGAAAAAAACTAAGCGAAAATTGGCTCACTCTAGGTTGCCCATGCAGCGGCAACTGAACCTGCGGCATGAAGGGCGATACTTTGATCTGCAGCGCATCTTTGATCGTTTGAACCAAAGCTACTTCCGCGGGCGCCTGCGCGGCTACGAAGTCAAATGGGGCCGCCGCCGCAAACAGCGGCCCAAGGAATATTTCATCTTCGGCACCATCCAGGAAGAAGATCGCGTCATTCGCATCAACCCGGCGCTCGATCAGCCCTTCGTCCCCCTCTCGTTTCTGCAATACGTGCTTTATCACGAGATGCTGCATTCCGTCGTGCCCGACCAAGAGATGCCGGGGGGAAGACGGCGCGTGCACACGGAGGAATTCAATCGGCGCGAACGGCGGTTCCGCGGATATCACCACGCCCGCCGCTGGGAAGAAGAGAACCTGGCGAAGTTCCTGCGCTAACCCCGTTCAGCGTTGCTCCATCCGGGATGGAGTATTGCCTTCAAACGGCGAGGGGGTCGTCGCTACGTTCTTTTTGATCAGGTACCAAAGCGTGGTCGCGAGCAGGAGGGAGGTCAACTTCGCGCGCCAGTTTTTCAGGATCAGTCTCTTCATAATTGCCTTGCAGCAGGATTTCGGAAATGCGTTGCCGGAATGTTTCCGGCGTAAAGTTGCGCTCGATCCGCCGCCGATGACAAATCGAAATTCCTCCTGTCTCCTCGGACACCACGATGGCGACGGCATCCGATTCCTCGGTAATGCCGAGACCGGCCCGATGGCGCAAGCCTAGACTGCGATCCAGCGTCTCCCGCTGGCTCACCGGAAAGATGCAGGCGGCGGCGGCCACGCGGCCGTTGCGAATGATCACTCCGCCATCGTGCAGCGCTGACTTGGGATGAAACAAAGTGAGGATCAGTTCGACCGAAAAATCGCCATCGATCGTCACGCCCGTTTCTTCATAAACCCGAATCGACGTGTCCCGCTCAATCGCGATGAGCGCGCCGAACTGTTTGTTGGCCAATTGCGTGATCGCCTCCGCAATATCGTGCACGGTTTCGCGCTTCTCACTGGTGAGCGAAAAGATGGGATGCCCGCCCAGCTCGGCCAGGCCACGCCGTAGTTCCGGCTGAAAAATAATGACGAGCGCCACCGCCAGGAACACGGAAAAGCTGCGCACAATCCAGCCGATCACCTCAAGGTGCAGCAACGTGGAGATAAGAGTCAGGGTCAGGAAAACAATGGCCAACCCGGTCAACACCTTGGCTCCACGAGTGCCCCGAAAATAAAGATACCCGTAGTAGACGACGACACTCAGCAGAATGATCTCAAAAACGCTGCGCCAGCTGCGCAGCCAGAGGTGAAGAAGTTGCTCAATCATTGGGCCAGGATTGCTTCCGTTACACGCAAGGCTTGAACATTTTCCGGCACGTCATGGACGCGGAAGATTTCCGCTCCGCGCGAGCGCAACAGCGCCGTCAGGGCCACCGTGGCCACGAGGCCATCCGGCGGCCCGGCCGTCCCTGCCAGTTTGCCGAGAAACGATTTGCGCGAAACTCCGATCACGATTGGGCGATCCTCCACCCGTAGTCGATTGAGATTTCCCAGCAGCTCGAGATTGTGCTCAAGCGCTTTACCGAATCCGATTCCCGGATCAAACGCGACGGCCATGGGATCAATCCCGCACTCTAGGGCGCGTGCATATTGTTGTCGAAAAAAATTCGCGACCTCTTCCACCACATGGATATAACTCGGCGCCACCTGCATGGTTTTCGGATTTCCCTGCATGTGCATGATGATGAGGGCGGCCTGGCGTTGCGCGACCAGGGGAAGCATCTTCGGGTCTGCCCGTCCGCCACTGACGTCGTTCACGATGTTCGCTCCCGCGTCGAGCGCGGCCCGCGCCACTTCCGCCTTGGAAGTATCAATCGAAATGAAACTCGCAATCCTCTCCCGTAAGCGCCGAATCACAGGGATGACCCGGTCTCGTTCCTCCGCCATCGGCACCGGCTCCGCCCCGGGCCGGGTCGATTCTCCCCCCACGTCGATAATCTGAGCGCCCGCCTGATCCATCTCCACCCCATGCGCCACCGCCATTTCCGGATCGGCGTAGCGGCCTCCATCCGAGAAGGAATTCGGCGTCACGTTCAAAACGCCCATGATCATCCCGCGGCGCGACAGATCGATTATTTTTTCCCCAATCTTCCAGTGACGTGCGCCCATCATGCGTTAGACTACCATTGGGCTTCGATTATTCGAACCCGCCCACCCCATCCGCCTCCGGCCGCGCCAAAAGATCAGACTTGGTCTTGCGCCCTTTCGCGGGAACAGTGGCCCGTCTCGTGAAATCCGATCCATCCTCACTCCGCGAATCCATCCTGCGTCTGCTCGCCCGACGCGACTATCGCCCGCTCGAAAAGGTCGAATTGTCGCGGGAACTCGGCCTCAAGCCGCATCAACGCAACGAGCTCGGCAAAGTGCTCCACGAGATGGAGCATGCCGGCGAAATCGCCTGCATTCGGAAGAACCGCTACGTCCTGCCGGATGAAGCCGACCTCGTCACCGGCACGCTCTCCATTCACCCCTCCGGCTTCGCTTTCCTCGTCACGGAAAAAGCCGGCGAAAGAGATATTTTCGTATCGGCCGAGAACACCGGGACCGCCATGCACGGGGATCGGGTGGTCGTTCGAATCACACGCGATGCCGCCCAGTCCCGCCGGAAGGACCACGCCCGCGCCGAAGGGCGCGTCATCCGGATCCTGGAACGCGCCCACGACACCATTGTCGGCACGCTCCAGCAATCGCCCAATTTCTTCTACGTCATCCCGGACGATCCCCGCCTCACCCATAACGTTTACGTTAAAGTCCCGCCAAAAGAACGTCTGCCCCGCGCGCCTGGATTGGGCGACAAAGTCGTGGTCCGCCTTGAGGCTTGGGAATCGCGCCACGTTAATCCAGAAGGCGAAATCATCGAGGTGCTTGGTTCGGCCGATGCTCCCGGGGTCGACGTTCTCTCCATCGTCCGGAACTACCATCTCCCGACTGAATTTCCCAAGAACGTCCTGGATGAAGCCAACCGCATCCCCGAGACGGTCGAGGCTAGCCTAATCGAAGGCCGCGAGGATTTGCGCCAAAAATTCATCGTCACGATCGACCCAGACGACGCAAAAGACTTCGACGATGCCATCGACGTGGAACGCATCGGCCGCGGAGGGTGGCGCCTTGGCGTGCATATCGCCGACGTCGCGGCTTACGTCACGCCCGGGAGCGCGCTGGATCGTGAAGCCCGCAAACGCGGCAACAGCGTCTACCTACCGGATCGCGTGATCCCGATGCTGCCGGAGCGGCTCAGTAACGGAGTGTGCAGCCTCAAGCCGGACGTCGATCGCCTCACCCACTCCGCCTTCATCGACTTCGATGCAAACGGCCGCGTCACTTCAGCCCGGTTCGGGCGAACCGTTATTCGCAGCGCGAAACGCCTGACTTACAAGGAGGCTTACGCTATTCTGAAGGCGCCAGCGCGGGACCCGCTGGGTGAGCGTCTGCACGTTGCCTGGGAACTGGCCGCGCTCTTGCGACGTAAACGATTCGAACAAGGCTCCCTCGACCTCGACTTCCCGGAAGTGAAGGTGCGCCTCGATGAAACCGGGAAACCGATCCGGCTTGAGCGTATTGAAAACGATGAGTCTCATCAACTCGTCGAGGAGTTCATGCTGGCGGCCAACGAAGCAGTGGCGCTTGAATTAAAGAATCGATCGATCCCCACTGTCTACCGGGTGCACGAGAATCCCGAGCCAGAAAAGCTGGCGGAATACCGGGAGTTGGCCCTGAGCTACCAATACCGCGTGGGCGATCTGACCCAGCGCCGCGAGATTCAGCGGCTCCTCGCCGCCACCAAGGGCAAACCGGAAGAGCAGGCCCTGAAAATTGGACTGCTCAAAAGCCTGAAGCGGGCTCGTTATCTCCCCCAGCCACTCGGCCACTATGGCCTGGCCAAAAACAACTATCTCCATTTCACAAGTCCGATTCGTCGGTATGCGGATCTGATCGCGCATCGCTCCCTGGCCGAACGCAACGAGAAACGCCCGGCCCGGGCCGACATGAGTCAGCTTGCCTCATTAGCCGAGCATATTTCGACCACCGAACGCACCGCGGCCGAGGCCGAAATCGAGGCGGTTCGCATGAAGAAACTCGAGTTCTTCGAGCGCCAGCTGGCCGAACGCGATCCGCAGGTGTTCCGCGCCACCGTGGTGGACGTGCGCAATTATGGACTGGTCATCGAGTTGCCCGATGTGCTCCTCAGCGGCGTGGTCCATGTCTCGACCCTAACCGACGACTTCTATGTCTTCGATGCGGCCCGACGTCGCCTCACGGCCCGGCGGTCGCGCCGGCGTTTCTCCGTGGGCGATGAGCTCCGCGTGTTTGTCGCGCGCGTCGATCGGTTCAAGCGTCAGATTGATTTTGCCCTGGCAGATCAGCCCAAACGAGCGGCGCCCGCGCGCGGCCGGCGACGCTAACTTTTAACGCAAACAGCCACAAAAGCAGGCCAACTGGGCCTGCAGAATCTTCTTCCCTTCCGGAGCGGGCATGCTCAAAATCGTACCCTTTAGGAATGGACAACATTATCGAGGCAAAGGAGCTCCAGATTGAGCGCAAGCACTTTCACGTGGAGTTCCGAGAAAACGATCGCGGTAAGTTCCTCCGGATCACGGAGGAAGCCCATGGCCGGCGCAACACCATCATCATCCCGAGCACCGGGGTGGATGAATTTACGGCAGCCATCGGCCAGGTCTTAGCAGGCGCCGAAAACGCGCCGGCCTGATCTAGGGGACCAGCCGAGTCGAGAGACAGGCCAGGGCTGGGCCGGAAATGAATCCCAACGGCCGCTGACGGCGCGTTGACACGCAAACCCTGAGAACTAGTTTGCGCTTCCCGACGCAGTTCTACTGAAATTTTTCTATGGCTAAGCAGACAAAACACGTTCGCACTCTTTCCAAGTCCAAAGCGGCCGCCCGATCGAAATCAGGCGGTGCTTCCGCCAAGAACAAAGGCTCGCGCTACGTTTATTACTTCGGCCACGGCAAGGCGGATGGGGCCGGCCACATGAAACCGTTGCTCGGCGGCAAAGGCGCCAATCTGGCCGAGATGACTCGCATTGGTCTTCCCGTCCCGCCCGGGTTCACCATCACGACTGAGGTTTGCACTTACTACTACGCGCACAAGAAGCAGTACCCGGCCACACTCGAGGCCGAGATGAAGAAAGCCGTCGCGCAGATGGAGGGCGTTATGGGCACCAGGTTCGGCGACACCACCCGAATGCCGCTTCTCGTAGCAGTGCGTTCCGGCGCGCGCGACTCGATGCCGGGCATGATGGATACCATCCTCAATCTCGGACTGAATGACGAGACCGTACAGGCGCTGGTCGCCGCCACCAAGAACGAGCGGTTCGCCTGGGATTGCTATCGCCGCTTCATCCAGATGTATGGCGACGTGGTCATGGGCGTGCAGAAACGGGAAGGCGAAGATCACGATCCATTCGAGGCCATCATCCACAAGCTGAAGCACGACTATCACGAAGAGGAAATCGACGACGCGCACCTCACGGCGGACGATTACAAGGAGCTCATCGTGCGCTTCAAAAAACTCGTGAAGGACCGCACCGGCAAGAGCTTCCCGAACGACCCGTGGGATCAACTCCGCGGCGCGGCCGGCGCTGTCTTCGGTTCCTGGATGAACGATCGCGCCATCGTTTATCGTCGGAAATATAACATTCCACAAGAATGGGGCACGGCGGTCAACGTGCAGGCGATGGTCTACGGCAACACGGGCGAGAACTCCGGTTCCGGAGTGGCCTTCACCCGCAATCCAGCGAATGGCGTGAATGAATTCTACGGTGAGTTCCTGATCAACGCGCAGGGCGAAGATGTCGTCGCCGGCGTCCGCACGCCGCAGCCGGTGATCGAATTGAAGAAGCTCATGCCCAAGAGCTACGCGGAATTGCTGAAGGTCCGCGCCACCCTCGAGAAGCATTTCAAAGACGTGCAGGACGTCGAGTTCACGATTCAGGATGGCAAGCTGTTCATGCTTCAGACGCGCAACGGCAAGCGCACCGCCGCGGCTGCGCTGAAGTTCTCCATGGACATGGTGAAGGAGAAACTCATCGACTGGAAAACCGCGGTCCTACGCAACCCCGCGGATCAACTCGACCAGCTGCTCGCGCCCATCTTCGATGTCGCGGAAGTCAAAAAGGCCAAAGCGATTGCCACTGGGTTGCCGGCCGGTCCCGGCGCCGCTTCCGGCAAAATCTATCTCAATGCCGATCGCGCCGCGGCCGCGGCCGCAAAGGGGGAGAAGGTACTCCTCGTGCGCAACGAAACCAGTCCGGAGGACTTGCGCGGCATGATCGCGGCCGAAGGAATTCTGACCGCCAAAGGCGGGGTCTCCTCCCATGCAGCGCTGGTGGCACGGCAGATGGGCAAGGTTTGCATCTGCGGCGCCTCCGCTTTGCAAATCGATTACGCGAAGAAAACCGTCCGGGCTGGAGGTCAGACCCTGCAGGAGGGCGATTATCTGTCGATCGACGGCACGACCGGGACGGTCTACGCCGGCCAGCTGGCCACCGCGCCGAGCGAAATCATCACCGGCACGCTGCACGGCAACAAGGCCGCGCAGAGGACGGAAAAATTCAAAGCTTTTAACCAGCTCATGCAGTGGTGCTCCAAGTTGGCGAGACTGGAAGTCCGCTGTAACGCCGATAATCCCGAGCAAACCGAGAACGCGCTCGCCTTCGGCGCCGTCGGAATTGGCCTGACCCGCACCGAGCACATGTTTTTCGAGGGCGACCGCATCGACGCCATGCGCGAAATGATTCTGGCCGACAATGTGGACGATCGAAAGGCGGCGTTGGCCAAGCTGCTGCCTTATCAGCGCGACGACTTCACCGGCATTTTCAAAGCGCTCAAAGGTTTTCCGGCCACCATTCGCTTCCTCGACCCGCCGCTCCACGAATTCCTTCCTCACGACGCGAAGTCGCAGGCGGATCTGGCCAGGAAGATTGGGGTTTCCGCCGAGAAAATCGCACAGCGCGTCGAACAATTGCACGAGTTCAATCCCATGCTCGGCCACCGCGGATGCCGGCTCGGCATTGCTTATCCGGAGATTACCGAAATGCAGGCACGCGCCGTCTTCGAAGCCGCTGCCGCCGTCACGAAGCGCAAGATCAAGGTAAAGCCGGAGATCATGATCCCGCTCGCCGGGTTCAAAAAAGAAATCGATTTACAGGGCGAGATCGTTCACCGGGTGGCGCGTGAAGTGATGGCGGAAAAGAAGGTCAAGTTTCCGTATCTGGTTGGGACCATGATCGAAGTGCCGCGGGGCGCGTTAACCGCCGATGAGATCGCGCAGAGCGCCGAATTCTTCAGCTTCGGCACGAACGATTTAACACAGATGACGCTCGGCATCAGCCGCGACGACATGGGCAACTTCCTCATGCCCTACGTGGAGAATGAAATCTTCAAGAAAAACCCATTCGCCACGCTCGATCAGACCGGCGTAGGACAGCTCATGAAGATCGCGGTCGACAAGGGCCGCAGCACCCGTCCCGACATCAAGCTCGGGATCTGCGGCGAACACGGCGGCGATCCCGAGAGCGTGAAATTCTGCCATCGGCTCGGATTGGATTACGTCAGTTGCAGTCCTTTCCGCGTGCCCATCGCGCGCCTGGCCGCGGCGCAAGCCGCTCTCGCCTCTTAGTCGAGCCGTCGGTAGAGCCAGACGTCGGGACCAAACGACGACGTGGCGGAAGTGAGGAACTGGAAAGGTCCGTTCACCGGAGCCGGACTCTGCCCCAGTTCCGGGTAATGCTGAACCGGCAGCGAGTCTTCCGTCGGCATGAAAACGACATAGCCCACGCGCTGTTCCCGCAGGTACCTTTCAAAGATCGCCACATCGTCCCAAGCGGCCCGTGGCGCGTTCGGCGAACGGAGGAATCGATCGATCGGCAGGCGCGATAAGACATGCACCGCGATGTCGTCAGAAAAACAGCGAGATTCGTGATCGTCCCGTCGCTCCAGGTCCGCCACCAGCGCGTTGGCCACCTTGGAATGCGCGTGAAAATCGCTGATGACGTTTGGAATAATGGGAAGCTGTGGGCGGGTCGCGGCGACGCAGGCCAGGCTCACTGCCCCAGCACCGACCCAGCCGAGCCAGGCTGGCTTGGCTTTCTCCATGAAACGCTGGGTCGTCCAGGCCAGCAGAGGCAAACCGAGCACGAGCGCAAATAAACCGTAGCGCGGCAGCCAGACCGGCTGCCGTTTCGTCACATAGGCTAACAAGAGTAATCCCGTGATCGAAAAGAGATAAGAGACGGTCGCGAAACATTCCCATGAGGTTCGGCGGCGACGCAGGAAATCAAGGGCGATGCAACCCGCCGCGACCAGACTGGCCAGGACGACGATCTTGTTTGCACCCAGCAAGAGGTATTCGAAGTCGCCGGACACATCGGCCAGGGTGAAGCCGCGGCGCGACGGATGGAAATCAAGGTAATGAGCGTGATAAATCGCCCGTTCCAAAAAGAAAGCGAACCAGTTCCCTCGCGCCATCCGGCTAACGAACAACCAAGCGAGAGGCGGAAAGACCAGAATGACACAGGCGAGCGGCGAGACCCGCCGTTGCCGGATCCACTGCAACAAGGGCAGAAGCGGAATGAGGGCCCATGCTTCGATCCTCACACCACCGGCGAGGGCCGTGCACAGCGCCGCCGCCAGCCATCGATCCCGGAGCAGAAACCAAAGACTGGCGAGGGTCAAACAACCGAACGGGACATCGGTCATGCAGGATGCCGAGTACAAAACGTGGAGCGGGTTCAGCAGAACCAGCGCAAAGACTGCGCCACTTAAAGCCAGGCGGTGGGTGAGCCGATCCGCGATGGCAAAGATCAGCACGCAACTGGCCGCGCCGCTCAATGAAGAGACAATCTTCCCGGCCAGGAGAGGATCACGCAGCCAGAGATTGAAGACAGCGGCGACGAACTGAAAGAGCGGCAGCCAGAATCCGTAGAGATCAGTGATATGAAAATGTCCGCTGGCCAGGCTGGCGCTCAGCCGCGCAATGGTGACAGCGTCCGAATAGCCATCCTGCTCCGCATTCGGAAGATAGAATGCGCCCCAGAGACGGATGGCCAGGGCGATTGTCCACAGCGCCAGCCAGATCGCCCATCCGCGGGATTTCGCTCTCTCTTGGAGATGCCAGAGAGTGGTAACCTCGGACTGATCCGGTGCCGACGAAGCCATAGCGAAGGAAACCGGCCCCTACTTCTTGGCCGCCGCCGTGTAGGCGAGCCACGCATTCCAGGCGCGTTCCCAGTTTTGCTTTTGCGCCCACGCCTGTGCCTCCAGGACATGAAAGTAAGCCGGCGCATTGGGCCGCTCGCTAAAATGACGCGCGGTCAGGAGGGCGTCATCGACCCGACCTTTCTGAAGTTGCGCTTGGTAGAGGGCATAGCCCGTCGCGTAATTATCCGGGTTTGTGTAATAGCGATTTTGCAGTTCTTTGAGTGAACCACCCCCCGCCAGTCGCGGCATAGCGACGGCATCTCCGTACTTTTCTGTCAACTCGTAAGCCGTGCGAAAATCATTGCGGGCTGCGTGGTACTTGGCCAGACCGAGCCAGGCGTGAGGCGTCCAGTCCGGATGCTGCTGAATCTGTCGGACAAGATCATCCAGATCGCCACGTTCTGACCAGAGAGAGAAGAGAGCCAGTTTTTCCGTCTCGGTGAGACTGCGCAAATCCGGATCGTTCTGCAGGAAACGATACAGCTCGCGCTTGAACCGATCACCGGACACACGGCTCAGGTAAGCCAGCACCAGATCATGCTGAGTCAGCCCGACCTCTTCGAGGATACGATTCACTTCCGGATTCTCGATGGCTGCCTTGTCGAGCATGCCGGCGTAAACATTGAAGCGGTGCAAATCGGTCTGGGTTCGGCGCAACGCTTCGCGCCAGGCCGTCGCGGCGAAAATCGGCTGCGACGACAGCCAGGCGTTGCCCTCGGCCAGAGGAACTTCGAAGGAATTCGGCTCCAGAAACCGGGCCCGGCGAAAATCTTCGATAGCCTTGTCCGCCTGCTTCGCGGCAACTCCAGCGAGCCCGCGCGAAAAGTAGAGTTGCCAGTCGAGGGGGGCCCATTGCAGGGCCTGGGTGTTTAACGAAATGGATTCGTTGAAATTGCGGCCGCGAATGGCCATGGGCGAAAGTTGTTTCACGCTCGACACTCCGACCGAACCTGGGAGCAGCATCTTCTCCCGGGACGCCCAAAACCAGACGGAGCCCGCCACCAGCAAAAGCAGGCCGACGACGCGAAAAAGAATCGGGATGCTCCGACTCACTTTAAAAGAAAGCGGCCGATGCAGGGAACTTCCGAGCAGGAAGATTCCGGCAAAGGCCGTTCCGACGCGGTGACCGGAAACGTCGACGAGGCCATGCACGGCAAAAGCCACGGTGCCAAGCAGCGCCGCCAGCCGAAAACGCTGATTGGTTCCCTCCTGCAAGGGCAGGACACGGCGCAGCAAAAGGGCGGCGCCGGCGATGGCCAGAAGCACCGCCGGCCAACCGATTTCCGCCCACAGCCAGATCCAGTCACTTTCCGGATGGAGCGCGCGACCTTCCGTAATCGACTCATGCCGGAAGGTTGCGAAAAGCGCTTCGAAATTTCCTAAACCGATTCCACACCAGGGTGACGCCCGGATCAGGTCGAAGGCGTCATGAAAAATTTTCCAGCGAAAGTCGGCCAGGACGCCGGTGTCTCCCAATTTGTGAAGATGAAAACGATCGAGGGTTTCTCCGCCCATCAAGAGGAGCGCGCTGAGCAGGAGAAGCAAGAATGAAACTCCCAGGGCAATTCGGGCATGGGAGCCCTGACGCAGCGCGACGACCGCGATCCATAACGCGCTACCTCCCACCAGGATAATGACGCCGGCCCGTGAAAAGTTGAGAATGATCGCGGTGACGAGAATCCCGAGTCCAATCAGCCAGAGCACCCACCGTTTTCGGTTGTGTCGTAGGTCATCCTGTCCGGCGGCGAGCAGAACGATGGAAGTGATGCCGAAGAGATTTCCCGTTTGATTGCGATTCGGGAACGGGCCGAAGCCACGTGGATTAATCCAAAAAGGAAGAGTGGCCCGCGTGGCATAAAGCAGAAGCGCGATCGCGGCCAGAACCACGACGCCCGTCACGAAAAGCCGAAGCTGAAAACGAGCGGACCGAAGTTCCATGTCTTGCGTAGAGACGAGGTAGAGCCAACTCAGGCCGGCCAAAAGACTGAGAAAACCGGTCCCGGAGATCCAGGGTTGCGGTGATACGGTTTGCGGAAGCAGGACTCCGAGATCATCAACCAGGGCTGATCGCCAGGCCGGGAAGAAAAACCAATGGGCGGGCAAAAAGGAGACCGCAGCCGTGGCCAGGAATAGCGCCAGCACGAGGTTCGTGATTGTTCCCAGCGAGAGGCGCGGCGGCAGAATAACCAGAAACAGCCCAAGCAGTGCAACGACGATGCCCTCGGCCCATTTCTGGGATGCTCCGCCCAGGAAGCAAGCCAGGACCGGGAGGAGCGCGACGGCCGCGTTACCAGTCGAGCGCGCGAGAGGCTGGCTGCGCCGGGTGCCCGATTTGGATTCAACAGAATCTGCCATTACCCAATGAAGATTACCATGGTATGGAAATAGCTAATTTAGAGAGGGCTACGCAGTTTATGCCGCCGTATGTTAGCGCGGATCTTACCACGAGTTGAACGGTCGCAGCCAGCGCGTACTCTCAACTCCCAGGAATTGCAATAATCATGGTCACGCAACGGACCGAAGGTCTCTACCGCCTTTTCCTGCTCTGCCAGATCATTATGGTCGCAGCGCTCTTTTGGCTGGGCGTCTGGATCATGGTCACTTTCTATTCTTCCGGAGCGCAGCTGACGTGGCAACGCTACAGCATTTATTGCGGCGTGCTCGTCCTGGGCATGGGCCTGGAAGCGCTTTCCCGCTCCAAGAACGATTTTCTGCAGAACGAATTGCTGCGCCCGCACCGGCTCAGTCTGCGGCAAACAGTTGCCAGCACCGGCTTGCTCGTCCTTTACCTGATCGCCACCAAAGACGCTTTCATTTCCCGGATCTTTTTCTTCAACTTTATCCCCTGGCTTTACGTGGCCTTTCTCTTCTCCCACCACTACTTGCCGGGAATGCTCGCCCGGACCGTCTTCCGCCGCGAGGAAAACACATTGCTGGTCGGGTCGGTTCGCAAAGCAGCCATGCTCGGAGACTGGCTCGAGCGCAAAGCCGAGATCGGTCTGCGCACGGTGGGACTAATCTCGGATGAATCGGTCGAGCCCAACGGAAAAGCGGTTCCCATCATCGGCACCTCCAATCAACTCGAGAAGGTCATTCGCGAACGGGCCATCACCCAGGTGATCCTGCTCGAATTTCCTCTTTTCAACGACGCCAATCAGGCCGTCATCCGGATTTGCGATCAGCTCGGCGTCCGCTTGTTAATCTTGAGCGATCTGGAAGAAAGACTGCGGCATTCCGTCACCCACTTCGAAGACGGCGGTTTTCGCTTTCTTGGTCTGCGCGAGGAGCCGCTGGAGAACCCTCTGAACCGCTTTATGAAACGCATGGTCGATCTCGCCATCGCCGTGCCGGTCATGCTTTTCATCTTTCCTCTTCTGGCCGCTCTCGTCTTTATCGCGCAGCGCTTCCAGTCCCCCGGGCCGCTCCTCCATGTGCAGCAACGGGCCGGAATGCAAAATCGCCAGTTCAAGATCTATAAATTTCGCACGATGCGCGCTGATCACGAAGATTTAACGCGGCAGGCTTCCGCCGAAGACGAACGCGTCTATCCCTTCGGCAAATGGTTTCGCAAACTCAGCATCGATGAAGTCCCGCAGTTCTGGAATGTTCTATTGGGCGATATGAGTATCGTCGGCCCGCGACCGCATCTGATCGAACATAACAATCAGTTCTCCCGCTTGATGGAAAACTACCACGTCCGCGCCTTCGTCAAGCCAGGCATCACCGGCCTTGCTCAGGTGCGCGGATTTCGCGGGGAAGCCCGCGATAACTCGGACATTGAGAATCGCGTCGCCTGCGATATCGAGTATCTCGAAAACTGGAACATCTCGCTCGAGTTCGGCATCATCCTGCGGACCTGTGCGCAGCTGATGGCTCCGCCGCGGACCGCTTATTGAACGCCGCTCTGGCGTTCAGCGAATGAGCGCTTGCAACTGCGCCACAAACTTCTCCTGGACGCGACGCCGTTCAAACCTCTCGACGTAGGCGCGGCCGGCCCGACCCCAGCCGCTCAACCTGGGCCGGTCCTGCGCCAGACCGGACAGGATCTCCGCGAGTTCGCGAGGGCGATCAGGAGGCACGTTGACTCCAAAACCACCGGCCTGGACGGCCCGGGCCAGAGCGCTGTCGTCATCGGCCACCGTCACGACAGGGCTGAAGTGGGCCAGCGTCATTAAAAGTTTACTGGGGAAAAATGCGTTCCCGGAGCCGGTTTGCTGCGTGATGAACGAGACATCCGCGTCGACCAGCAATTCCTGGTAGGCCACATCGGACTGTAGCGGCAGCATCGAAACGTTCTCCAGTTGGCGCTGGCCCAAGCTGGCCTCGAGCGACCCGCGTTCCGCGCCATCGCCACAAATCACGATCCGGATGTGCCCATGAGAGCGAAGCAATTCCGCGGCATCGAGCAGGATGTCGAGACCCTGCTTCACGCCCAGGTTGCCCGAGTAAATGGCCAGAAAATCATCTGCGCCAAAGCCGTGGGTTCGGCGGAATTGGCCGGCCGCCGGGATTTCAGATTGGGCGGGCAGCACGACGCTGTTCGGATACAGGATGAGCTTCTCTTCCGGCACGCCCTTGCGCCGAAATGCATCGATCACTTCCTCGCTGATGCTGGAAACACGCCTGGCCTGTTTGTAAGCAAAGGCCTCCAGTCCATAGAGCGCGCGCGTAAACCAGCCTGGCTGGAGCATCCCCAGGCCGACCGCCGCGTCGGGCTGCAAATCCTGCACATGAAAAACAAAAGGGGTCAGCTTGAGCACGCCCACAAACCACGCCGCCACCCCGAGCAGTAGCGGCGGCGACGCGATAAAGCAGACATCAGCGCGCCGGAGCGACAGGACCCGAAGAGTCGAAGTCAGAACGAAGGTGGCTTCGTGCACAACTCGTTTCCAGGCCGAGACCTGCCGGGGCACAAAGTGCCAGCAGCGATGAACGCGCACGCCGTTTATCTGGTCGGTTCGGTAAAGTAAATTGCGATCCTCGGCGCTTTTCCGCCAGGCCGGGTAATAGGCAAAGGTGCTGACCATCTCGACGTCGTGTCCGGAACGCTGGAGGAACTCGCATAATGCCACATTGTGCGGAGCGATGCCGGCGACTTCCGGCGCATAGTTGATGCCCCAAACGATTACGCGCATCGCAACCGTTCAGCCCCCGGTCGAAGGTCGCGGCCGCAAGATCTTGCATGGATTTCCTGCTGCAAAAACATCGGCCGGAATGTCGCGAGTCACGACCGAGCAGGCTCCGATCACGCTGCGCGCGCCAATCGTCACACCGGGTAAAACAAAGGCGCGCGCTCCGACAAAAGCGTCCTCCCCAATCGTGATCTTGGCGGTAACCAGCGGAAGCGCGGAATGGGCAAAGTCGTGACTGCCGGTGCTCAGGTAAGCTTCCTGAGCAACGGTGGCGCGCGCCCCGATTTCAATCTCTCCCAGAGTATAGGCGTTGGCCCGATCGCCCAGGCAGGCACGATCGTGCAGGGTCAGGTTCCACGGAATAGCAATGCGCGCACGCTGATGCACAAAAGGAGTGCCGTGAATCTTTGCGTCAAAGATACGCAGCCAAAAAAGCCGCCACTCATTCAAGGGCTTCGGCGTCCACGCGCAAAAGAGGATCCAGCAGAATTCCCAGAGCATGCGCAAGGCCCGGTGTTGGCCGGACCAGGGTGATTCGCCCGGCGACTTCTGATCCGGATTAACGATTTGTGTTTCCGACATGGGAGTCCTGCATCACGGAATGGAAGTCGCTCAAAAATCGATCGACCACCCGAGGCACCGAATATTCGGCTGACTTACGGTAGCCCTCTTCCGCCACTCGTCCGAGCAATGAGTCATGGGCCAGCACCTTCTCTATTTTTTCCCTCAAGGCCTCGACCGGATCCTTGGCACGATGATCGAAAATGAATCCGGTTTCCCCTTCACGAACAAAATCAGTAAAGCATTCCAGGCTTGAGACGACGACCGCACACCGATGAGTCATCGCTTCAAGAGGGGCGAGTCCAAAAGATTCCCCCCGTTCCGCCAGGGAGGGATAAACGAAAAGCCTGGCCGCGCGAAAGCTGCGCTCCAGCTCGCCTGAATCAAAAATTGGTCCGGTAAACGTCACCTGCGTGGAAGCTGTTTGCGCGGCTTTTTTGAGAGAAGCAAGATAACTTTCCCCGCCTCCGCCCAATCTTTCTTCCGCCGGTCCCACAATCATCAGCTTCCAATCAGCAAAAACAGTGCACGCCCCGGCCGCGAAGGCGGTCACCAGCAGATGCACCCCTTTTTCCGGATGAAGACGACCGACATAAAGGATGATTCTTTCCCGGGTCGCCAGGGCCGGGGGCGGCGAGGTGGTGACAGAGGCGGGGGCCGGATTAGGGACGACCTTTGTTTTGAAAGCGAGAGCGGGAGCCTGCGCGGCGATGGCGCGGACGACGGCAGTGGACGGCGCCTGCAGCCGGGCGGCTCGTCCATAAAAGCGCATCTGACCTTTCGGGAATCGCGCCACATGCACATAGAGTCGGCCCCGGCTTGGATCACGGAGGAAGAGCGGCAGCCAAAAGGTGTTGGTGACCACAATGTCCGCCTCAGGCAGGACCGATAACGTTCGAACCGAATAGATCAGATCCAGGAACTTCAGCCAGAGCAGGGACCGCGGCGTATCAAAACCGCGCACGCGCAGGTGGCGCACGCCGTCCGCCATTTCTTCCCGCGGGGATGAGGCCACGGCCCGGGAAATCATGACGACTTCATGGCCTCGCCTAACAAACTCCGCCGCCAGGTTGAGCCACACCTTCTCGACCGCGCCGCCCATGGTCGTAGGGACGGGCAGGAACGCACCTAGAACAATCGTGATTTTCATCGGCCCTTGATGGAATCGCGCAACACCTGCAAGAGGGACTCGACTGCCCGTTCGATGTGAAAACGACGCTCGAAACATTTCCGCGCATTCTCTCTCATGCGCTCACGCTCAATTTCCGGCGTAACGAGCCAGCGCTCGATCAAGCGAGCAGTTCCCTCGACGTCGTCTTCCTCGGCAAAGCCCGCGCCGTCATCCACAATCTCGCGCCAGATATTCACCTTGTTGGAAATGAGCACGGGAGTTCCGCAGGCCAAAGATTCGACCACGGCGATTCCGAAATTTTCCTGATGCGACGGCAGGATAAAAGCCTGGGCCGCGGCAAAGGCGCCCCATTTCAATGGGCCGCCCAGCATGCCGGTAAACGTGACCGGAGGCTCATTCCGATCAGGGCGCGGAGCTAATTCAACCAGGCGCCGCAAATGACGCAAATAAGCGTCGTCGGAGGAAGGACCGCCCATGACCAGATGCAAGGCTGGGTCGCAGCGCCCGGAGCGATGCAAGGCGAGGAATGCTTGAATGAGCAGGTCACAACCCTTTTTTTCGTGCAGGCGGCCGAGAAAGAGCAGCAGCCGCTTACCCTGCAGTTGCGGGAAGTGATGGAAGAACTCTTCCCGCGCAGCCTGAAGATCGGCGGCGGGTGGGGTGGTTCCGTAGCTCACCACTTTTTCGTTGCATCGATAGAGCGAAAAAGATTCGCGCGCGAGCCGTCTCTCCTCTTCGGACGTGAAGAGAACAGCCGCGGCATCGCGCAAGACGCGATACTCGGCCCAGGGCCAATAGAGAAGTTTCTTAACGTGCTTCAACGGGTAGGTCCGTTTGAACCACGGATCCAACATTCCATGGGGAAAAACGAAGTAGGGCGTGGCGGTTCCGTGCAAGGCGCGCCAGACCGCAAAGCTGGTGTATTGCCAGAGACCCTGCACAAGGACGGTATCGAATTCGTGGTGATGTTGCCTGATCCAGGGAAGGAAGCGGGGCGCATATCCATAGCTGCCGCGGCCCGGACCAAGAGCGTGAACTGTCAGCCCGGTCTGGCGCAGCCACGGATCGTCCGGCCCGTCGAGCGAGATGATTTGGACTTCGTGGCCAAGGCGGCTCAGAACGATGGAGGATCGCGTGACCGATTCAATCGGGCCACCCGCCGCCGGATTAAGCGTGTGAATGGATCGAAGTATCCTCATCCAGACGCCGCCGTCGCTGATCGGGCCAATAACTATCGATCAGACGCACCATTCGTTTGGCCGTTTTCCTTGGCCGGACCGTGCAATCGTTCCGCATATGGCGACCGGCTGGGCAAGCGCGCCGGGGGCGCGACGCGATTTTTCTCCGCAGTCGATTGGACCGTTTCGGGCACGTTTAACGCGGCGAGACAAAGGCCATTCAGCACCACGGCAAAACCGAGGCTGGTGGGCTGGCCAAACGAACCATTCAGGAGAGGAAAAACCCCGGTGCCAAAAAGGAAGATGGGCAGGATGTGTCCCTGCCCGACTGCCCGCACGGCAAAGTAGCCGATCCGAAAGGCCAGAATGGTTCGCCAAAGAAGAAAGGCCAGGCCGAGTAGCGGACCGCTTTCGAGCAAAATGCGGCTCCATTCGTTCTCCGCCAGCAGAAAAGTGGCACGGCCCACAAGGAAGCGCGCCGCGCCGTTCGTGCCAATGCCCAGCCCATAACCAGCGACAGGAATTCGATCGAGCGCGTGAAACGGTTCGACGAATCCGCTGAAGGTCCGGCTGATCAGGCCGCCCGCAATCGAGCTGTCCTGGGCTTCGCCCGGATCGTTGAATCGTTGCGTCAAAACTTCCACGCCTTCGCGGAAAATGGGGAGGTGACTGATGGCCCATCCAATGATCAGAACGAGCAGGAGATTGCGACCAAACTTGTTCAAGGCATCGGGTCGAAGGACCAAAATCACCGAAAGTGTGGCCACCACCAGACCGACCGCGAGCACTGCGGCCCGGCTGCCTGAGACGGCCAGGCCGATAATCAGGGAGAACCCGGAAGCGACCAACACCCAGATGGGATATTGAAGTCGCGAAAGAATGGCGTGGAGGAGGAAAGCGGCGGTGGCTGTCAGATAAGAAATGGCGCCGGAGACAAACGAGAACAATCCCGGCGGCCGAATCTTGCCGCCGCTCGTCCCCATTTGTTGTCCTTCACCGAGACCGGCCGCTCGGTTGATAAAGTCATCGGGAGAGGCGCGGAACTGCAGCGCCATTAAGACGCTCATCGGAATCATTCCAAAAAGCGTCCACCAACCGATGCGTTTGACATGCTCAATGCTAAAGACGGCTGGTAAAACGAAGATGAGCGGCAGATGCAGAAAGTTCGAGCGAAACCCGTAAGCGGTCACCAGCGCCACCGTCGTAGGCGGGAAATAGGGCTGAAGCACCAGGATCCCGGCGATGAGCGAGAAAATCGAGATAATCCAAAGCGAGGTGACGAACGCGTTCCGTGGAAAAACGCGCCCGGACAGGGCCATGATGTAAATAAGAATGACCACGGGATCGCGCACGATGAGAAGCGGGTTGGACAGTTGGGGCACGATCCATTTGCGCAGAGCGCCCTCGACTAACAAAAGAAAGAGATAAAGATAAATCAGCCACCGGACAGTCCGCAGAGTCTTCTCGTGCCGGGATAATGGCACCGGCGATGCCGTGGACGGCCGGGGATGGGACGAACTCGCAGGAGAACGCATTGGGGACGGGTTCATTGAATCAGGGCGCGTGCCACGGAGGCTATCTGCTGGCGATAGGTTTCCCATTGCCGGGCGCTCGCCTTTTGCTGGGCCGCTTCTTTCATGCCCGCGAGCATCTTCGCGTCAGTCCGCAGGAAGTCCAGCTTCTCCTCGATGGCCTCGGCCGAGCGGATCGGCACGATGTAACCATCGACGCCATCGGTAATAAGATCCGGTCCCGCCGTATTCGGCGTTGTAATCACCACCACACCCTGCGCCATGGCCTCCGTAATCACGAGGCCGAAACCTTCGTGGAGCGAGGGAAAAACCAGAACATCATGGCGTGACATTTCTTCCAGCAACTCGGCATGCGGAAGGGAAGGAAGCCAGCGATACCGGTTGAGCACCTCCGGTCGCGGGACGATCGGACTCACGCGCCGCCCGATCAGGGTCAGCTCAATCTGGCGCTCGAGACGCGCGGCCGCGTCCAGCAAATAAGAAATTCCCTTGGCCTGGCCCAGCGCGCCCACGAACAGAACCCGCAGTTTGGCGCCAGCCTCAGGGCCACCGGCGCGAGGGCGAACCGGCGGAGCCCCGTAGGGAATCACTTCCACCGGTTGCTTCAGATCGATCCCCTCCAATAGAGTTCGTTTCGAAAATGTGCTCGGAACAATGACAAGGTCCGCCAGCGCCAGTTCCTGATCTTTCCGGTCCCGTTTCTCCGGGCTGTCAGCCAGGGATGCGAGGGTGCAGGCCCATTCCGGATGCAAGGCGGCCTCCTCATCCTGGAGCTGGCGAACTTTTCTAAAGTAAGCGATCGGATGGTCATAGATGCATTTGAGTCCACGCTTTCGGGCCGCGCCAAACGATTCCAAAGCACCGTCGTCATAAGCGTAAATCGCCCGAGCCCCCGGGACATGGGAGAGCCGGCGGGCCACTCGCCGGTCTAACGAGTGATAAACAGCGTCCGTTGAAAATGGCCCTGTCTCGTGCCTGGTGAACAGATCGAGACCGAGCTGTCCCGAGATGAGCCGGCCCCATTCGCGTCCGGGATGGGTTCGGATGAAAGGCGCGACCTTGCCCGAAAAAGAGCGCCTCCGCAGCTCCTTTTGCAGTCGCTCGGAAACCGAGAGGCAGCGGTCTAAAAATCCATTCTCCTTCCAACGCACGCTCGTCCAAAACTCTTGCAGGAGTCCGGCCTCGGCCAGCGCGAGCGCGGTTTGCCGGACGTTTTGGTTGGCCGTTGGATGGGAGAGAATAATCACGGCAGTTTGGAACGGAAAAGATCGAGATAACGGTGGGCGATCGCGGTGGGATGAAAGTGAACGAGATGTTTTTGCGCCGGCGCGCCCAAACCATCGCATTCATCCGGCGCGCGCAATAATTTTTCGAGGGCCTCGGCCAGCGCGCCGGCATCTCCATTCGGAAACGTGAGTCCGCCGGGACCGATGGCTTCGGGCAGGCCTCCCCCTTTGGAGCCAACGACCACGCAACCGCAGGCGATGCCTTCGAGCGCCACGACGCCGAACGGCTCATCGTAACGTGACGGCACCACGAGGATTCGGTGCGAGTGAAAAATTTTCGCGAGCTCTTCCCCGCGTTGCGGGCCGGCGAAAGTCACCTGATCGTGCAACCCGAGATCGCCGGCGAGCTTTTGCATGGCGTTCAGTTCCGGTCCCGCCCCCACGACCGTTAACGACGGACGCAGCTCCCTCTTCCTCAGGTGGCTTAATGTCTCGAGCAAAAGATCGAGCCCCTTTTCCGAAACCAACCGGCCGACAAAAAGCAATTCGCCGGTTCGTTCGATCGCAGGCGACTCTTTCGTGAAAACGCGGGCGTCGTAGGGATTCGGAATAACGATGGAAGGGGCGTCCAAACAGGCTGCGACAAACTGACTGATGGCAACGCCTGTGACGCGACTGGCCACCGCGCGCTTGATACGCAACGCCCCATCGAAGCCATTCGGACGCATGCCATAAGACCCCTGATGGGTCACGACCAAGGGCTTGGGCCGAACTGAAACGGGCCACAACGTGCGCAAGCTCAAATTATTGTGCCAGAAAATGTCGCATCCGTTGATCAGTCTGAACAGCTCGCGCACCGAGGGCCGGCGAACGACGGAAAAATTCTCGCTCGCTTCACCTGGTGTTTGGGTCACCACCGTCACCTCGTGACCGAGCGTCACGAACTCTTGCGCGAGCAGTCGGCTGACGGTTTCGATTCCACCGAGGCTCGGGGCAAAAGCGTGCGATGAAACCAGGATTCTCATTGGAACCGGGGTGGACCGAAACGCCCGGCGAAATAATCGCACACCCCCTGCCAGCGAGCCCTGGCGGAGAAGGCGAAGTGGCTGTCGCGCGCGCACCAGAGCCGCACCGTGTTGGCCAAAAGCAGGAAGGCTCGCGCCGCGGCCGCGGTCGATCCGAAATAATCGTGGACGAGCAACAGTGAGTTTCTGGCGAAAAGATAACTGCGCCATGCGCTGGGGGTCGCCGTGCCCGGGTTGGTCACGAGCGCACCCCAAACGAGCGCCACTTTCCAGCCGCGCCGGACGGCCCGCGCGCCGAGTTCGTGCTCATCGCCGTAGGCAAAGTAGCGTTCATCGAACAACCCGATCTGAGCGAGACATTCCCGCCGCAACATCATCAATGTTCCGTGAGGGACGTCTACAGATTGAGCGGCGCCGCGCTCCAGAGCTGCACCCTGCGTGAGTTGCACACCACGCACCGATGAGAAACGCGGAATGCTCGCATCCGGATATTGCGGGCAAGCGATCCCAATACGCGGATCTTTTTTCATCGCCTCGAGAAGCAAAGGAATACAGTCCGGCGACGGTTCGGCATCGTGGGCGCTGATCAGACAGTAGGCGTTCTGCTCGGATTGCAGCCAGTTGCGCAAGGCAACGTTCAGGGCCGGCCCCCAGCCTTTGTTTTGCGGCAGCCGGACCACTTCACTGGGCGGACCGATTTCCGACCGCAGCACTTCATACGCATCCGTGGCGGAGTCATTGTCGATCACGGTCACCTTCAGCGGAACCGATTGATTAAGCAGAGCGCGGACGGTGGCGGCGCATTCGTGCGGCCGGTTCCAATGCACGACAAATAAACTGACCGCCTCAGCGCTTCCTGGCATAGCAGATGACTTCCTCTCCCGCCTCCGGCAGACAGGAGAATAGCGCCCCCATGACTCGGGTCGCGAGCTTCAGCAGCGTCGAGTCGGGCACGCTGCCAACCCTGCCGGTGGTGGCAATGCTGACACTCTCCTTGAAGTCCCAATGGAATCGCCGCTCCGATGTCCACGTTTTGACCTCAAATCCGAGAGGCTCAAGCATTCGACGGTACGCCGACGCTGTCGGCAAAAAGAGATGGCGTGGAGGATCGAGCGCATACCACTTGTTTTGAAAAAGTCGGTGCGACATTCCTGACGGGTTCGGGGAAACGCTGACGAGCAAGCCTCCCGGTTTCAGGGAATGCTGGAGGATTTCAAAGATTTTTCGTGGCTGGAAAAAATGCTCGGTCACATGCGTCAGCGTGATGGCATCGTAATGCGCCGGAGGCAGAGAGAGGCTCTCGACCTTATCCCGGTGCACGGTCAAACCGCGATCGACAGCGCGTTGCGCGGCCACCGGGTCGACCTCGATTCCTTCCACCTCCCAGCCGAGGCGTTGCATCCAATGGATGAAGGCGCCGTTGCCGCAGCCGACATCGAGTAATTTTCCATGAGTCTGATTGGGCAGAAAGCGGACGGCGTAGCCGGCCTTTTTTCGAAGCAACTTTCCGAAAATGCGACCGAGCCAAACTCCGAAGGGACGATCGGCCCGTTGCTCGAGCGAATCGTAGGAGAATTGACGCTGCAGGATGGCCAGCTTAGCGGACCCGGCCAGGCCGGAAGGAAAAGCCGAGTCCGATGCTTCGTCGGTGCGCGTGAAAACGTAATTGGACGGGTACAACGAGGGCAGGGCGCTTTCGACCGGCCGCGGATTGGGCCAGAGCGAAGCGCACGCGGAGCACTTCCAGAACCTCCAGTCGCCCGGTAAACCGCAGAGATAATCGCGGCAATCTGACAAGGCGAGTTGCCCAGGCAAGGAGCAAGCCAGACAGAGGGGAACGGACTCGGTCTCGATCATGGAGTTGGCTACAATCATGAGGTAAGAGCGGGCCGCACTGCCAGGCCAAGCGCTTCGGCTATAACGCGCGTCACACGTTTCAAGGAAGCGCGACGATGATACCAGTTATGAATTTCGCAGCCGGTTTTGGCCCGCTCATCGGGCGAAGGAAGTCG